>NZ_JBWLUX010000009.1:0-186404 GCF_057784315.1 Mesorhizobium sp. CNPSo 4684
GACCATCATCCTGCCCGACGTGCCGGAAATCATCTCGCCAATCATCTATGCGCTGCCGATCCAGATGCTGGCCTATTACGCCGCCGTCTTCATGGGCACCGACGTCGACCAGCCGCGCAATCTGGCGAAATCGGTGACGGTGGAGTAGGGCGGATGGCTAATCGTCTCCGCCGAGAGGAGGTGACCAATGAGTCGGCAATTGGGACGAAGCCCTTGCGATCGAAGCTGCATTTTTCGTCGATCACAGGTAAATGGGCCAGTTGCGCTCTTGAGGTTTTCATCGTCGCAATGATCAGCTTTTTGCTGGCCAGCGCCATCGGCCTGATGGTCCCCATTTTGTTGATAGGTCGAGCCTAGCAAGCGCGAGGAATATCCTTCGTCCGTTCGAACGAAGACAAGTAAGGAGATAGGGATAAAATTCGTCTCACGCGGCATTTGGCGCCGTGGGGCAGTAAGCAGAAAATACAATGGCGGTGAGGGCCGGGGTTGATGAGTTTCAGCGATGGTCTATGCGCAGAATACCAAATTAAAGTGTCTCCGCTGGAACGTCACGTTCGTTAATCGACGCCTATTGATTTTATCTCGAGGGATACGCGGCACAGCGCGTTGCACCATATTTCGTTTCGTTCCGTTAACCCTCATTCTGTCATTTGCATCTCCAGCCTACAGTCAGCTTGCTCCGGAAACGTCAGCAGTCGGCGCAGCTAGTGACAGTTCGTCGATCGTGGTTTTGCACCACATCGATTTCGAGAAAGAACCGGGCAACGCGCAACCGGGCGCGCCCGGGTCCCATATATCCCATGCAGTCCTCGGTGAAGCGCAGGCATCCAAGGATGCACACAAGCCGCTCGACGAGAACGTGGAAGGTTTGCGCCGCGAGTTGGCCGCAGCACGAGCGGAGCTCGCCAGGCAAGCTCAAGCCTTAAAAGCACAGCAGCAAACAGACGAAGCGCTCTCGCACAGTCTGGAGACGGCGCAACGCGTTATCGAAAATCTCCGGGCGGCAGCCACTCTCTCTGAAACCTCGGACAACAGCGTGCCGGGAGCCAACCCCTCCATGGAAGCCTCCGAGGCTCCTGCCAAGCAAGCGCTTGAGGACGAGCGCCAGAAGGTTGAGCTCTTGAAGCGACAACTTTCCACGGCATATCAAACGATCGATGCCCTCAAGACAGGCGCAAATCTGGCCGCAGTCGGGCAGGCCAGCGCCGCAAAGGACCGCCAAGTGGCCGAAGCCGCTTCCAAGCAGGCTGGGGAAGAACTCAAACTGGAACGCGAACGAGCAGATTCAGCCACAAGGGAGCTCGACTCTGTCCGGAAGGAACGCGATGCGTTGAGGCAGCAATCGATTGTGTTGAGTGCGGCGCTGGACCAGGAGCGTGAAAGGTCTAACGGTTTGGCCCGCAGCCTCAGTGCCGCGCGTGAGACAATTGACATCTTCAAGGATAAGCGTCGCATTACAGCCTTGCAGCGCGCGCCGAGAGTACGCGCCCCAGCGGGTGAGCTTGCAGCTAAATTATCGCGCTCAGGGGCAACCCGTAAACCGCCCTCGCAGGAGAAACAGAAGGAAAAGGGCCAGGACCCATCGCAATCGGAGGTGCTGGCTACCATCGATCTTCCCGCGGCATTGCTCCCAACGCGCCCCCCGAAAAAGCGCGGCCTGCGCCAGTGAGGACCAGGGAGCGAAATGTATGCCGCACGGGAGCATGACAATGAAAAATTGCGTCGTGGCCGCATTGATGATCGGAATGGCAGTCGGGCCTGCCTCGGCTTTTGAAACAGGCGTTGGCGGTCACGTCGGCGGCATCGGACTCAGCGCAGGGGTGAGCGGCGGCAGGCAAGGCACATCTGTGGGGGTGGGCGCGAACGTCGGCGGTCTCGGGATCGGTGCTGGAGTGAGCGCCGGTGCGCAAGGTACGTCTGTGGGGGTAAGCACGAGCGTCGACGGTGCGGGCGGAGCAAACGTTGGAGCTTCGGTTGGCGCGGGTGTCGGCGTCGGCGATGATGAGTCCGCCGAAAACCAATCGGCTACCGCTGCCGGCAGTCCGGTCGCGGTCTCGGCAGCGACTGCCAAGACCACCAGAAAGTCGATGGTTCTGCCGCCTGTCCTAAGGCCTTCCAAATCAGGGCGGGGCTTCACCAAGGGGTATCCCTTTGGATTTCTGGGAGCACTGGAAGCGATTCCCGGGACGCCAGTTGCGGTCGTGCAAGCCTGCCGCTCGGCGGTCATGTCCGCTGCCAAGCCGCTTGGGGCCATCCGTGTCCGCGCGGCAAGCGCGGGTGCCTTGCGTCAACGCCGCGGTGCAATCTCGGCGCCGATCAAGGTGCGAGTGGACTACGCAAGGCAAGGTGGCATCGAAGTCCGGCAGGCAAAGGTCAATTGCAGTCTCGATAGAGCAGGCCGGGTCACCGGAATAAAATAGACCTATGGCCTGTAAGGCCCTGGCGCGCGGCGCCACGCTTGGCGATGACCATGCCCCAAGTCTGATTTTGGGAACCCGCCGCTTGATTAGACCTGGTGAACCTGAAGCCGCTGTTCCCGGTGCAGCGAGGAACCGGGCTGGTGGAGTTTCTCCCTGCAAAACCCGTTGGGTTGAAGGACAGGGAGCTTCGCGAGAATCCTAGCCTGTAGTGTAGCGACCGGACTCTCAAGAACGATGCAGCTGTGCAATCGTATCGCCTGGAAAGGGCCGATGCTATATCTCCTCGGTATAGGCGACAGTGAAACTTCGTGCCGAGATGGGAAAGATCGTTTCCATGCCTAGATTCTGGATTGTTATCTGTCTTTGGCGACCTGTTTTTCTATCACTGATCATCCAACTCGTTGAAACCGCATGCTTTGCAGCGGTACGCATGGTTCGGCTCCTCTTCGCGACGGAGCATCCTGACTGTGCCGCATGCGACCCAACAGATTGGGCACGAGAAATTGCCTCCGTAGCGCGGCCGGTACACTTTCAGGCGCCCGTCCGCGAGATCCGCGGCCTTCAGTCGTTCGGACATCTCGGCCAGGCTTTTGTAGGCTTCGGCGATTTGGGTTCGCAGGGTTTCTCGGTCGTTCGCTTGGGCGAGCGCTTGTTCCTTCGCGCGAAGAGTGAGTTTTTTGGCAAACCGCTCCATCATTCGCTGCCTGATCTACCTCGTCTCGGGAGTGGAGATAGGGGTTGCTTGAAGCAGGACGATAGGCCGTAAGGACTAGTTGACCCAATGTGAGCTTCAGCTAATTTTAGCTACGACGAGAATTCAAACCCCCTCGTCAGCCTTTGATGAAACTTCTCGCCCGCGGGCTCAAGCCGGCGGGCTTTTTTCATGTCTGTATGTCCTTGCTGACCTCATCGAGCATCTTCAGTGCAGCACTTTTTCTGCAGGCAGCACCAGCAAAGCGCGTTTATGAAAAACCGAAGCTGGACAAGAAGGGCAGGCTGACAGCTGTCACGGCTTCACCGCAGGCTTCTCCGGCTGTGCCGGCACAGCCGACGCCAACCTAAGTTATTGTTGAGCAACGCAAAGCCTGCTGGCGATTGCCCTTCCCCGCGCACTGGCGGATTGGACTATGATAGGCGCATGCTCTGCATCTTTTGTTCGAAAAGCGCGAGCTTGGTCAAATAACCGATCCTAATCTTCGCGTCGCATCGATCGCAGTTGAAGGTAGATATCACCTTCACCCAAGAGCCCTTCTTCACCATTACATGGGAGCAGTTGGGGCATTGAAATTCGAGGTACTCGTCCATCATTTCTTCGGAAATAGGCATGTGCCACTCCCCTCAGCGATTTACTGAAACTAAGCGGTGGCGGCCTTCCAGCCGAGCCACGAATGCGCGGCTCGAACCATAACCTTGGGCAAAGGTTCCATCGCCCGGCTTCGGTCCTAAGGTGCAATAGACCAAAGTCCCAATATGCTTGTCGGAAGTCATTTAAGAGGCGGCCCTCGGCCGCCGTGACCTCCGAGCAGGAAGGCAGGTTATCACTCTCCCCACCAGCCCGGTACCGTTCACCGGATCAATGCGGCCTGGTGCCAGCCGCAACCCGCGTGATCGACCTGCATCCTGCCGTGCTGGCAGCTATGAGGAGCAGCGAAATAGGGCGGCGGTCCGAGAGCTGTGATCTGACCGGCCGAGGTAATGCTGATCAGCAAGCGGCATCCCGACACAAACAGCTGCTCGGCGACCAGCACGGCGAATAAGGAACCGACCGCACAGCCAATGGCGCCAAGCGTCTGGCCATCCAGCTCGAACTCGTCAAGGACAGTATGATAGCAGGCCCAGCCCGCCGAGGGACGGGCGCGGCCTTCTTTCCGCAATCGGCGCACGATGTCGCCGTCCGGATCAAGCACGCACACGGAAGGCACGGGCTCCAGCGGCAGGCCTTTCTGCCGCCGTGCCTCCCGCAGCATGTTTTCAACCTGAAACACGGACTCGGCCGAATAGTCCTTCAGCTCAAGCAGCGGCGACTGCGGAATTAGCTGCGTCATATTGTTCGTCCAAGAATCTTTGGAGGCGGGACCACTTCAGGCCGCTGCCTCAACCGGAAGGCCTGCAGCCTTCCATTCGGGATAGCCGTCCTCGAGCCGGTGAACGACATATCCTCGCATCCGCAACGCCGCGACAGCTTCGAAGGACAGAACGCAATAAGGACCACGGCAATAGGCGATGACCTCTCGGTTCGCGGGCAGCTCCGCCAGCCGGCGATCAAGCTCAGCGAGCGGGATGTTGAGCGCCCCCGGAAGATGTCCGAGCGCGAATTCGTCCTCCGGCCGGACGTCGAGAACCGTGACGAGGCCATCATGAAGCCTTGAGACAAGGTCTTCGCGCGACACTGCCTCCAGAGCGTCGCGAGCGTGGAAGTAGTCGGTCATGACGCGATTGACCTCGGCGACGTTCCGCTCGCCCACGCGCCCAAGGGCCTTCATCAATTCAACCACCTGGGTATCTCCGGCAAGGCGATAAAGCACATGCTTGCCATGCCGCTGCGCCTCGACAAGTCGCGCGCGTCGAAGAATTTGGAGGTGGCGCGAGGCGTTGGCAAAGTTGAGGCCAGCCCGTGCCGCAAGTCCCTCGACGCTGCGTTCGCCCTGGGCGAGGTGCTCCAGCAATTCCAGCCGGTGCGCATGCCCGAGAGCTTGAGCCACTTCGGCAAGGCTGGCGAAAATTGCCTGTTTTGGCCCGATGCTTGACATGCGATCTTCTCGATGAAACATTCAGCAGAATAATTGACTGTTACCTCAAGCGAGGTAGAGAGCGCAAGTCATGATCCTCCGTCAATTCCTCCATTCCGACCCGGTCGCTGCATCCTACCTGTTCGGCTGTGGTGGCAAGTCGGCCGCCGCCGTCGTCGACCCGGTCGGCGACATCGCGCCGTATCTCAGGGTTGCCGTGGCAACCGGCATGCGCATCCTGTATGTGGTCGATACGCACATCCATGCCGACCACATTTCCGCCGGGCGGGCGCTTGCGGCTGCCTCCGGCGCCCAATATGTGCTCTTCCAAGGCGTGGAAGCGGGGTTCCCGTTTCTGCCCGCCAAGGACGGTGACGTGCTCGAACTTGGCAACGTGACCATGACCGTCATGCACACGCCCGGGCATACGCCGGAACACATTTCGCTCCTGGTCACCGACAGGACACGCGCGGCCGAGCCATGGTTCGTGCTGACGGGCCACACTCTCTTGGTTGGCGATCTCGGACGAACCGAACTTGCAACCAGCGCCGAGGCCGGCGCGCGGACGCTGTTTTCCAGCGTGCGGCGTCTCAAGCAACTGCCAGATCACGTCGAGGTGCTGCCCGGCGCCTTTTCCGGCTCGGTCTGCGGGCGCTCGCTCAGCGGCAAGCCGACATCGACGATTGGCTTCGAGAAGCGCTTTAACAAGGCGTTCCGCATCGACGACGAGGAGGCCTTCGTCGCAACGATGATCGCAGACATACCGCCTCCGCCGCCGGATGCGGCGCGCAACCGCGCCGCCAATGCCGGCTTGGCCGCCGCTGCGGCCTGACTGATGAGCGACGCATCGGTTTCGCAGTCAGCAGCAGGCTCGGCCGTCAGGCTTGGGCTCAAGGAAAACTGGCGGCAGTTTGCTCTTCTGATGCTGGTGAATGCCTTTGTCGGCGGCATGGTTGGGATCGAGCGAACGGTGGTGCCGCTCATCGGGTCGGAAGAGTTCGGCATCAAGTCAACGACACTCGTCGTCTCCTTCATCGTCAGCTTCGGCGTGGTCAAGGCGCTTGCCAATCTCGTCTCGGGCCAGCTCGCCGATACCTGGGGGCGCAAGCGCGTTCTCGTCCTCGGCTGGCTTGTCGGCTTGCCGGTTCCGTTCATGATCATCTGGGCTCCAAGCTGGGGATGGGTGATTGCGGCCAATGCACTGCTCGGCGTCAACCAGGGACTCGCCTGGTCAATGACGGTGGTCATGAAGGTGGACCTCGTTGGCCCGAAGTCACGCGGCCTCGCCGTCGGACTCAATGAATTTGCCGGCTATCTCGCCGTCGGCGTGACGGCGTTCCTCACCGGCTATCTTGCTTCGCGATACGGTCTGCGACCGGTGCCCATCTATCTCGGGATCGGCTATGCCGTCGCAGGCACTGTGTTGTCGGTGCTGCTCATCCGCGACACGCGCGGCCACCTCCGGTTGGAAACATCCGCTCACGCGCAGCAATCCGCGCCGATCAGCTTCCGGGAAGTTTTTGCGCTGACCTCGTTCCGGGATCGCAATCTGTTCGCGGCATCGCAAGCCGGCCTCGTCAACAACCTCAACGACGGCATGAGCTGGGGTATTTTCCCACTGTTCTTCGCGTCCTTCGGCCTCGGCGTCGAGCGCATCGGCATCCTGAAGGCGATCTATCCGGCGACCTGGGGGATCCTGCAGATCGTCACCGGCCCCTTGAGCGATCGGTGGGGTCGCAAGGGTCTGATCGTCGCCGGAATGTGGATCCAGGCCGGTGGCTTGTTCCTCACCGCGGCCACGAGCCGGTTCGAATGGTGGCTCGTCGGCAGCCTTCTTCTCGGCCTTGGAACGGCAATGGTCTATCCAAGTCTGATCGCCGCCGTTTCCGACGCTTCGCACCCCAGCTGGCGCGCCCGCTCGCTCAGTGTCTACCGGTTCTGGCGCGATCTCGGCTACGCGATCGGCGCGCTCTCCGCAGGTCTCATCGCCGATCGCTTCGGGCTCTCATCGGCGATCACATCGGTCGCCGCATTGACGTTTGTCTCTGGCGCGATTGTCGCTATCGTAATGCAGGAGGCTGCAAAAGGTCCGCGCCCACCATCCGCTGCCGGCGAATAGTCGACCGAGGGCGGGTCGGCCTGACATCCAGTGGCTCATATGGATTCGCTCACACTCATCCTTCGGTTCATTGGCGTAGCGCAACTGGCCATCATCGCTTGCCTGGCCGTTCGTGACCTGCGCTTCAGCCTCGTCGGCTACCTCGTTGCATTGTTCTGTTTTGGGGTCGCCACGTATTTGATCTGCCCAGTCATTGCAGTCCACGGCGATCTCGGGCTTCTGGACGTTCTGATCTATTTCGGCTGTTTCGGGAATCCAGTCTTCTTCCTGCTGCTGTCGCAGTCGATCTTCGATGACCGGTTCCGCCTGAGACCAGCGCACGGCGCTTTGCTCGCTTTGGTAGAGATGCTCGGATTCTGGCGCTTGGCGGAGCTGATCTACGGACCTTGGAATTGGGGCTTCGACACAACAGCCGCGTCCCTGATTGCCCAGCAATTCGCCGCACTCGGCATCATCGTCTGGTCACTGGTCGCAGCCTACCGGGGGCGCAGGATCGACCTGGTTGAACCGCGTCGACGCTTTCGCGAAATATTCGTCGCCAGTTGCGGAAGCTACATGCTCGTCGTCGTTGCCTCTGAGATACAGCTCAATGGCCGCATGGCTACCGAGGGACTCGCGCTTATCAATGTGGCTGTTATCGTCGCGTTCGTGCTGGTCGCATCGTTTTGGATGCTGCGGTTCTCGGACAGGGTGTTTGCCATTGCAGCACCAGGACGCAAGCCGCCCTGGGAGGTCCGCGCGCCAGTGGATCAGGATCTCCTGAAATCCCTGGAGGCGTTTATGAGCGCAGGAGGTTTCAGGCAAACCGGGCTCACCATCGGCGGGCTTGCCGACCACCTGCAGGCAAAGGAGCAGGGCCTGCGGCGCATGATCAACGGCGAGCTGGGATTTCGAAACTTCAACGCGTTCCTGAACAGCTACCGGATACGCGAGGCCAGTGAACTGTTGGCAACCAGTGGAGCTGGCCGCCTTCCGATCCTCACGATTGCCATGGACCTTGGCTACGGCTCGATTGGTCCTTTCAATCGAGCCTTCAAGGAAGCGATCGGCAAAACGCCCTCCGAGTATCGGGCGTCTTTTCTTCTGACCCAGAATAGCGAAGCGACTCCTCAGCGGTAGGGTCGGAAAAACCGCGCCGATTCCGGAATCGGTGCTATTTTGTAAGAGTTCGGCGAGACACCGCCCGACACGCGCCCACTTATGCTCCCGCACTGAGGGATCAATCCGCTCAGTTGATGGGAGCTGCACTATGAAGCCTGACTTTATCGCCCGCCAGGGAAGACGTCCCAGTGGCCTGCTCGGCCACATCGTGGCGCGCGTCATGGCGATGGAGACGAGAGTGGAAAACGATCGGGCGCTTGAGCTGCTTGAGTTGCGGGCCGATGACGATGTTTTCGAGATCGGCTTCGGCCACGGCGCCACCCTTTATCGTGCGGCTCAAATCATTCGCGAGGGGCATCTCGCCGGCGCCGATTTCTCGGACGTGATGGTCAAGATCGCAAGGGGTCGCAATCATCGATCCATCGAGGAAGGTCGCATGGATCTCAGACTTGCGGACACCGCAAGTCTGCCGTTTGGCGATGAGAGCTTCGACAAGGCTTATAGCGTCCATACGATCTATTTCTGGGCGAGTTTGGAGCAGCATTTAAGGGAAGTGCTGCGCCTGCTTCGCCCCACAGGGCGCTTTGTGCTTGGCTTTCGCCCGCATGAGGATGCGAATGCCGTCGCTTCTTTTCCGGCATCGATCTACCGATTCCGGACAATTGCCGAAGTGCAAGCCGCGCTACAGTTCAGCGGCTTTGCCGTGGCCAAGACTATCACCTCACCGCTGCAGTCGCGCCTCATGACGTGGATCGTTGCGGAAAGGCCGGCTCACGGATAGTGGGGCCGCCAATCAGCGCCGCGCATGCTTGCATTGAGATGCATGCCGTGTGGTACCGCAGGGGTTTGAACCCCCGCGACGAAAATGCATTTATTATCAAATGGTTGAGAGAAACCAAGGGCGTTGGAGTCTCCGTTTTTGACGTGTTCGAGGCAAAAATACGCAACAATGTCAGATGGTTATGTGATTGTGGTGGTAGCGGGAGACCGCTACAAGCGATCCCCACATTCGGAACCGGTGCCATTCATATATCGCGTCGCATCGTAGCGAATGTGCCAGCTACCAGAAAAGGAAGATATGCCCCGTTGCGGACTCTCTCGGCGGCAGAGGTCTTTGTGACCGCTTTGCGCACCATCCAGGCCGCCGGAATCCTATCTTCCCACCGCCCGGAAGCAGACATGGAGCCGCGCCCGAGAGTCAAGCTTGTCCCTAAAGGCTACGCCTCGCCGGTACTGTCAATCAGGCGTCTGGCGTGTAACACTGCTTGCTAATAAATGGGTGGGAAAGCATTCCGCTTGCACTTGGCGGAAGGTCCCTTGGGGAGAAGCCAATATGCAGGGTTCAGTCGAAAGCGACCTTGCCAGCCGCCTGGCATCCGCCAACCGGCGTATTGCCGAACTGGAAAATACCAATGCAGTCGCGGCGATCGAATTTGACCGTCTTTGCGTTGAAAACAAGCGTCTGACGCAGGTCGCCGAGGAACGCACAAAGGAACTCGCCATTCTCAACAGCGTTGGCGAAGCGATGGCGAAGACGCTGAATGTCAAGACGGTGACCCGCATCGTCGGCGACAAGGTGCGCGAAATATTCGGGGAGGACATCACCGAAATTCTGTTGCACGACGAGGCCTCTGACCTCATCACCGTCCCTTATTCATTTTACCGCGAGTACCAGGACGTCGAGCCCTTCACTTTAGGCGCGGGACTTACCTCCAAGGTCATTCTCTCTGGAAAACCGCTGGTTCTCGCGACGTTCGAGCAGTCCCTTGAGTTCGATGTGATCGCACTCACCGAAGCGGAGCGATCAGAATCATACATAGGCGTGCCGATCATCGCCGGAGGCAGAACGCTAGGCGTTGTCAGCGTGCAGAGTTACCAAAAGAACGCGTTCAGCGAAGACCACGTGCGTCTTTTGCAGGCGCTCTCTTCGAGTATGGGTGTTGCCATCTCCAACGCTCGCCTTTTCGATGAGACGCAGCGACTGTTGAAAGTATCAGAGGGCCGCGCAAAAGAACTCGCGATCCTCAACAGCGTCGGCGAAGCAATGGCCAAGACGTTGAACGTCAAGACCGTCACGCGAATCGTCGGTGACAAGGTGCGCGAGATATTCGGAACAGACGTCACCGAAATCCTGCTGCGTGATGAGAAGTCTGATCTGATCACCGTACCCTATGCGTTTTACAGGGACTATCAGGACCCCGAGCCATTTGCGATGGGCGAAGGTCTGACCTCCAAAGTCATACTGTCAGGCAAGCCATTGGTTTTGGGTACGACTGAGCAACACGTTTCTCTGGGCGCACTTATACCTACAGAAGATGACAGGACCGAATCCTACTTGGGTATGCCGATCATCGCTGGTGACAGGATTTTGGGTGTCGTCAGCGTTCAGAGCTACGAGAAGAATGTCTTCAATGAAGATCATGTGCGTCTGTTGCAGGGGCTGTCATCCAGCATGGGCGTCGCCATCTCCAACGCACATCTGTTCGATGAGACGCAGCGCCTGCTGAAAATGACAGAGGACCGCGCAAAGGAACTGGCCATTCTCAACAGCGTCAGCGAAGCGATGACGAAGTCGCTGAACCTGGACACCGTTATTCGCCTCGTGGGCGACAAGGTGCGGGAAGCCTTCGGCACCGAGGTCAGTGAAATTCTATTACACGATAGCGAGTCCGGGCTGATCCATGTCCCTTATGCATACTTCAGGGAGCATAGGTCCATTGATCCATTTCCAATGGGCATAGGCGTGGCGTCAAAGATCATCACAACAGGTAAGCCATTGGTTTTTGGCACTCTGGAGGATGGAAAAGAGCTGGGGGCTTACTTTCCCAACGAAGAGGACAGGACTGCGTCCTACATAGGCGTTCCAATCAACTCTGGTGAACGAACACTGGGTGTTCTCAGCGTGCAGAGCTATCAGAAGCATGCTTTCGACGAAAACCACGTGCGCCTGCTGCAGACGGTCGCCTCCAACATGGGCGTTGCGGTCGCCAATGCACGCCTTTTTGACGAAACCCAGCGTCTGCTCAAGGTGACCGAGGCCCGCGCCGCAGAACTGGGCGCCATCAGCGCGGTCAGCCAGGCGCTCATCGCGGAATCGGAACTCGAAAGCACGATCCAGCTGATCGGCAACCAGATGCAGGAAATCTTCAACGCCGATATCGTTTATGTCGCCCTGCTCGACCGTGAAACGAAGCTAATTCATTTCCCCTATCAATTTGGCGAATCCTTCACCACGCTCACCCTCGGCGAAGGGCTGACAAGCAAGATCATAGAGACCGGTGAGCCATTGCTCATCAACCAGGATGTAGCGGAACGCGGCGCCCAGATCGGGGCCACTCCCGTCGGCAAGGATGCCCTGTCTTATCTTGGCGTCCCCATCAAGACGGCTCAAGGCACTATGGGCGTCATTAGCGTGCAAAGCACGACCCGGGAGGGCATATTCAACGATGACTCGCTCCGATTGCTCTCCACCATCGCCGCCAATGCTGGTGCCGCCTTGCATAACGCGCAGCTATTCACGGAGCTCAGGCAACTATCTCTCGCGCTGCAGCAGGCAAAGGAAGCGGCCGAAGCGGCAAATGAGGCGAAAAGTTCATTTCTGGCAACAATGAGCCATGAAATCCGCACACCGATGAATGGTGTAATCGGCATGAGCAACTTGCTCCTTGGTACAAAGCTTGATGACGAACAACGCGAGATCAGTGAGACTATCAACCACAGCGGGGAAGCACTTCTAAGCATTATCAATGATATATTGGACTTCTCCAAAGTTGAAGCCGGCAAGCTGGAGCTCGACCCTCAGCCTTTTGAACTGCGCCAATGCCTTGAGAGCGCGATCGACCTGATAGCCCCCAGGAGCGCAGAGAAGGGGCTGGACCTTGGCTGTTTGGTGGAGGCCGGCACGCCGGAAGCCATCATCGCGGACAACAACAGGTTGCGGCAGGTTTTGATCAACCTGCTCAACAATGCCGTTAAATTCACTGAGCGAGGCGAGATCGTACTTTCCGTGTTGGAGGTTCCAAACGGAGCCGCGGACGTCAGTCCACACAGGCAAGGCGAGCGGAAGATGTGCACACTCCAGTTCTCGGTGCGCGACACCGGCATAGGCATAGCCAAGGACCGCATGGATCGCCTCTTCAAATCATTCAGCCAGGTCGATGCCTCCACGACGAGACGTTATGGCGGAACCGGGCTCGGTCTCGCGATCAGCAGGCGTTTGGTGGAATTGATGGGCGGTGAGGTCTGGGTGGACAGCGTTGAAGGCAAAGGCACGACGTTCTTCTTCACCATCCGCGCTCCTGTCGCCTCAAGCCACAAACCAGCTCACGCACCGCCAGAAAGGGACGAATTGGCGGGCAAGCGACTATTGGTGGTCGATGACAACGCGACAAACCGGCGCATCATGTCCCTGCAGGCGCAGTCCTGGAACATGGCGGCATCTGAAAGCGAACGTCCCGCCGACACTCTTCAAAGGCTTGCGGGAGGAGAGGTCTTCGACGTCATCATTCTCGACATGAATATGCCCGGCATGGATGGGCTCGAACTGGCCAAGAAAATACGCGCACTCGATGGTCAAGCTAACGTTCCGCTCATCCTGCTCAGTTCAATGGTGCCTTTGTCGGAAGACAAGAGGAAGGAGATGGAAAGCATCGAATTCGCCGCCACCCTTTCCAAGCCGATCAAGCCATCGCCGTTGCTCAATACGTTGCTGTCGATCTTTGTCGGAACCCCGACTCGCTTCATCCGATCCAATCAGCCGAAGGGACCGGCTCTCGATAGCACCATGGCGCAGAAGTTTCCGCTTCACATCCTCCTGGTCGATGACAATGCCACCAACCGAAAGCTTGGCAGCAGGTTCTCGAGCGCCTGGGCTACAAGCCGGAGCTGGCGGTCGACGGGCAGTCGGCGGTCGCCGCATACACCAAGGGCGGTCATGACATTATCCTGATGGATATCGAAATGCCCGATATGGACGGTCTAGAAGCGACAAGGTTAATCCGTGGGTCGGGCAGCCAACATGCCCGTCAACCGTTCATCATCGCCCTGACCGCCAACGCAATGGCCGGTGATCGCGAGAGGTATCTGGATGCAGGGATGGATGACTATCTCAGCAAGCCGCTGCGCGTAGAAGACCTCATCGCCTCGCTGAACAGGTCGGTGCCGGGTGGCGGACAGAGAGTTGCCGGCGCAGCGGGAATTTTCGAGGAACCCGGCGTGCCAACGCTCTGAAATCGAAAAGGCGGCCTGGCGCAATCACCACCGTGCTCGTGGCAGCATTGATTGAAAATTATGTGCTATCGCTAATTTAGCAAGCCTGAGATAGCCTGCCTATTGAATGGGATGAATTCTGACGAATTTAAGCAGCGCGGTCGATTTGATTTTACTTACCAGCATCGGAGAAATTCGCCGTGCTGGTTGTAAGCTAGAAGAAACGAACATCGGGGGATGTCGTGGCGATCGACAGAGGGGCACTGGACAAGCTGCGCGAGCTTGTCGGCGGCGAAGAAGCTGACCTTGTGGAGCTTGTGGGGTCCTTTCTCGAAGAGGGGCCATCCATCATGCAGGATATGTGGTCGTCGGGTCGGGCTTCAGACCTCGCCGCTGTCAGGCGGGCTGCCCACTCCCTGAAATCCAACGCGCGGGATATGGGCGCTGCCGAACTCAGCCAAATCTGCGCCCGGGTGGAGGCGCGGTCCGCCAGTGGCGAGCCAGCGGATATGACGGAAATCGACAATGCACAGCGCGCATTCGACGCCGCCGTCATGGAGCTTCGAACAATCTTCAATCTGGGAGAATAGCGTGAGCAGCCCTGGCAGGATTCTCATTGTCGACGACTCCCGTACCATAAGGATCAAGCTCAAGAAGTCGGTCGAGGCGCTCGGACACGAAGCCGAGGCGGCAGAGAGCGGCCGGGTGGCGCTCGATCTGCTCGCCACCGAGAATTTCGATCTCATCCTTCTCGACATCATGATGCCGGTGATGGACGGCTTCGAGGTGCTGAAGAGTCTCAAGGCATCGTCCAGGACGCGGGATGTTCCCGTTGTCGTGATTTCCGCGCTCGATGATGAGATGAGCACCGTCGTCAGGGCGATTGAACTAGGCGCCGAGGATTTCCTGCCTAAGGATTTTGAACTCGCGCTTCTCAAGGCGCGGGTTTCCACCTGCATCGAGAAGAAGAGACTGCGCGACGTCGAGAAAGAATATCTGCGGCAGGTGGCCAAGCTGACGAAGGCGGCCGCGACCTTGGAAAGCGGGAGGTTCAACCCTTCGAAGCTCGGCATCCGCGATGTGGCAGGCCGTCCGGATGGTCTGGGCAAGCTCGCCACGGTTTTCGCCGCGATGGCCCAGAAGGTCTATGAGCGCGAGCGAAAGATGCGGCAGAATATCCGCACATTTCGTGGCGCGTTACTGCTGTTGGCCTGCGGAGGACTATGGGGCCTTGTCGTGCCACTCTCGAAAATGGCTTCACTCGTCGAAGCCCATCCGATCGGGCTGGCGATCCTTATTGACGTCATTGGGGCGGTGTTCTGCGTCGGGATAAGCATGAAGCGCGGGACAATGCCGCGCCTGGCTGATCTTACGCACTCGGATTGGAAGTTCATCCTCATCTTTGCGTTTATCAGCTCGCTGGTCAATCAGGTGCTGGTCTATTGGCTGACGAGCAAGCTTCCCGCCTTCATCGTCTCGATCGTCATCGTCCTGGAGGGATTCGCCGTATTCCTGTTCGCCGCCTTGATGCGGACGGAAGCCCCCAACCTGAAGCGGTTTTTCGGACTTGGACTAGGCCTCGTCGGCATCTTCATCATACTTCTCTACGGAGAGCCGGCGGAAATGGCTACCAGCTGGTTGTGGCTTGCCATCGCACTCGTCATCCCGATCACTTACGCGACCGAGGATATTTACCTCTCAGAGTACAAGCCTAATGCCATCGATAGCGTAGCTCTGTTCGGCATCACCCTTGTTGCTTCGGTTTTGATGTTGATCCCGCTGGCAGCTTTCTATCGGGATTTCATACCGTTTGATCTGTTGACCGGGCGGCTTGGCGTCATCGTGGTTCTGATGGCCGCTGCCGGCAATTTGGCGATGTTGCTCTTCATGACCCTGATCTCCAGTACAGGCGCCGTGTTCGCAAGCCAGAACGCCTACGCGGTTACAGCGGCCGGCATAGGTTGGAGCATGCTCTTGCTGGCTGAGGCGATACCAGCGCTGACCTGGGTTTCACTCGCGCTGATCGTCGTTGGTCTTTTGATGGTCGAGCCCAAGCAGGAGGCTGAGGAAGAACCGCCACTGCTCGATGACGAGTTGGAGGAGTTCGCCCCGCGGCTTGATCTGGTGCCGTCGCCCACGGAATGAACAGACCAAGACAACGGCTACTCTGCGGCTGTTATAGCTTACATCGAAATTTAGCGCTTAATTACAATGGCTTAAAGAGATTTGGTAGCGGGAGAGCGCTACCGCCATTCCCCCCACTCATCGAGCTGCCAGTTCAAGCTTCGCTGCTGCGGCTGAGCGAAGCGAATCTATCTTAACTTGCGGCTTCCCGTTTCATCTTGCCGCGGCGCCGTATCTCTTCAGGGGTCGGCTGCTCAGCCGCTCGGGGCCGAAAACCCTGCGCGAGCCGCACGGCTGGCCAAGCTCGATCAGCAGGTTCGCTCGCATGCAAGCCTGGTGCGGCTGTATCTGTCTGTCTTCAGCCCACCCCTGCGTCCAATGTGACACCGGCGTGAGAGACGATTTATCGAGTCTGTGGTCGCCATTTCACCGGATCTGGAACCCATGCGCCAGCGGATCGCGATCGTCGACGAAAATCGTGTTGTGGCCGATGATCCGCGCCCAGCCGCTGACACTGGGCTTGATGCCCTTGAAGGGGCCGATGTCGGCCTCTGCCTCGACGCGGCCCTCGAACACTGTGCCGATCAAGCTTTCCTGGCGGAACGTGTCGCCGACCTTCAGTCGTCCCTTCCCGTAGAGTTGTGCCAGCCGAGCCGAAGTTCCGGTGCCCCCCGGCGAACGGTCGATGGCCTTGTCGCCGTAAAACACCGCTCCGCGGCCGTCGGCGTTGCTGCTTGAGGGCCTGTCGCACCAGATGGCGTGGTCCACGCCGCGTATCCTTTCGTCTTCGGAATGAACTGGATCGCAGACGGGTTCGAGCGCTTCGCGCAGACCGCGGCTGAGGTCCACGATGTCGCTTGCCGACATGCCGTCCAGGCCCGGCCATGACTCCTGCGGCTCGACGACGGCGTAGTAGTTGCCGCCATAGGCGATGTCGACGACGAGCCGGCCGAGATCGGGTACATCGACGGCGACGTCCGCGGCGTGAAGATAGCTGGCAACGTTGAACATCCGCACGGAGTCCACGAACTCGCCGGGCTTTTCGTATTCGATATCAACCCTGCCAGCCGGAGTTTCGATCGACAGCCTGCCGGGAATCCGAGGCGTTACCAGGCCTTCCTCGATTGCCGCCGTCACGAGGCCAATCGTGCCGGCGCCGCACATTGGCAGGCAGCCGCTGACTTCGATGAAGATCACGGCAAAGTCACAGTCCGCACGATAGGCAGGATAGATGATAGCGCCCGACATGATGTCGTGCCCGCGCGGCTCGAACATCAGTGCCTGCCGGATCCAGTCATGCTCGCGCACGAAGAGGTCGCGCCGCTCGGCGATGGGAATATGCGGCAGCAGGGGGCCACCTCCCGCGACCAGGCGCACCGGATTGCCGCAGGTGTGGGAGTCGATGCAGAAGAAACTGCGGCGCATGGGAATTCCTTTTGCGGTTCAGGCGAACTTTGCCGCGCCAGGCGCCTGGCTGCGCTGCAGCACGCCCCTGGAAACCCGGTCGAGGAGGATGGCGACGGCGACGATCGACAGGCCGGCCCTGAGGCCTAGGCCCATCTCCATCCGCGTCAATCCCCGCGTCACCTCGGCGCCAAGACCGCCTGCTCCGACGAGACCGGCCAGGACGACCATGGCCAGCGACAAGAGGATGCACTGGTTGAGACCGACCAGCAGTGTCGGCGTGGCCGAGGGGATTTCGATCTTGAACAGGATCGACCGCGGCGAGGCGCCGGTGGCCTGGCCAAGCTCCAGCAGGTCTTTCGGCACCTGGTTGAAGGCGAGCGTTGTCAGGCGCAACATCGGCGGGATGCCGTAGACGATCGTGGCGATGATCGCCGGAACGCGGCCTAGGCTGAAGATCATGACGGCGGGAATGAGATAGACCCATGGCGGCACCGTCTGCATGATGTCCAGCATGGGTCGGATCGCGGCCTCGAATTTGCGGTAGCGTGATGCCAGAACGCCAAGCGGGAAGGCGACCGCAACGGAAATGATCACCGCCACGGTCACCAGCGCCAGCGTCTGCATCGAGGCGGTCCAGAAACCTGCCAGCAGGCAGAAGGTGAGCGCAACGGCCGTCACCACCGAGACCCGGACGCTGACGAAGAACGCGGCGAGAAGGACTGCAACGACGATCGTGGCGTAGGGCGGCGGGTAGAGCAGGGCGGTTTCGATGGCGCCAAGCACCGCCTCGATCAGCTTGGTCACGGCATCGAAGAACGGATGGAAGTTCTTGTTCAACCAATCCACGGCAGGGGCGAGGTAAGCGCCGGGCGAAAACTGGAGCAGATCAGGATTCATCGTGCGTCTCCCTTGGCGCGGCGCGCCACACTCTGCGTAAGTCTGTCGAGCACCATGGTCAGGATGACGATTGCGATCGCGGCGTTGATCGACGTGGCGATGTCGAGCGTGCGCACCGCCGAATAGATCGTCTCTCCCAGGCCGCCAGACCCGACGATACCTGCAATGACGACCATGCCGAATGCCATCATCAGGCATTGGTTGATCCCGGCCATGATGCTTGGGATGGCGAAAGGGAGCCTGATCTTGGTAAACATCTGCCAGGGTGTCAGGCCGCTTGCCTGGCCAAGCTCTATGAATTCGTGCGGCGTCATCCTGATGCCAAGAGAGGTGAGCCGGATGGCGGGAGGCATCGCGACGATGAAGGTTGCGACGAGTGCTGTCGCAGCCCCGTAGCCGAGGAGCGCGATTGCCGGAAGGAGATAGATGTAGGGCGGCATGGTCTGGATCAGGTCGAGTATCGGCTCGAGAAAGCGGTCAAACGCCCCGACGAAACCAGCCACGATTCCAATGGGAATGCCGAAAAGAAGAGCGAGGATCGTGGCAGTGATCACCAGAGCCAATGTGCTCATGGTCTCGCTCCAAAGTCCCATGACAGCGCAAAAGATCATGGCAAGCCCCGCCAGGATGCCGGCGAAGGTGCTGATCAGGCGCCATCCAAGCAGGGCTGCGATGATCGCGATGACGTAAAACGGGGCGAGCTGAAGAAGCCAGAGCACGTCGCCATAGGTGCCTTCGAGCACGGCCCTGACAGAGTCAAACAGCCATTCGCCATTGTCGCTGATCCAGCTGAGAGCATTGTCCGTCCAGCTGTCAAAAATATCTGTGATGGTCGAGATGTCCATTTCGCTTCTCCCGAGCCTAAGCGGCGGTTGGCGTGCCCGCGACGCCTCGGAGCAAGCCACGAATGGTGACGACACCGATGACGGCTCCGTTCTCGACGACCGATATTGCGTCGCGATCGGACTGCATGGTGAGATCGATGAGCTCGGCGATATCGGCCTCTGGCGACGTTCGAAGAAGCGCGTTCACGTCGCAATGCGGCTCCGCCGCCTTGAATTCGGCAACCGGACGCATGACGGAATGGGCCTTTACAAAGTGGATCCTGGATATTCCGGCAACGAAATCTGAGACGTAGTCGTCGGCGGGCCTGGTTACGATCTCCTCCGCCGTGCCGACCTGGACGATGACACCGTCCTTCATGATGGCGATGCGGTCGCCGATGCGGATCGCCTCCTCGAGATCATGGGTGATGAAGACGGCCGACTTGCCCAGCGACTTCGTCAGCTGTCGAAACTCGTCCTGCAACTGGCGTCGGATCAGCGGATCGAGTGCGCTGAACGGCTCATCCATCAGGATGATCTCGGGATCTGCCGCCAGCGCCCGGGCGAGGCCGACGCGCTGTTGCATGCCGCCGGACAGTTCTCTCGGATAGCGCGAGGTCCAGTCGCCAAGCCCAACTTTTTCGAGTGCCGCGCGGGCAGTCCTGTTGCGTTCGTCTTTCGCAACACCTCGCACTTCGAGACCGAAGCCGGCGTTCCCGAGAACCGTCCGGTTGGGAAGAAGCGCCACGCTCTGGAACACCATGCCGATGTTGCAGGAACGCATATCGCGCAGCTCGGCCGGATTGAGCCTGGCGATCTCCTTTCCTTTCACCATGATCTTGCCGAGGCTTGGTTCGATCAGACGATTGAGAAGACGGACCAGCGTCGACTTGCCGCTCCCCGACAACCCCATGATGCAGAATATCTCGCCGCGGCGGACCTGCAAGCTGGCGTCGGAGACGCCCACCACGCAGTCGAAGTCTTGCAGCACCTGCGTCTTGGAGAGCCCACGTTCGGAGATGGCCTTGACGGCGGCCTGGGCGCGACTGCCGAAAATCTTCCACACCGACTGGCAGTCGACCAACACTTCGCTGGAGTCGTTCATCGCACTGTTCATCACGTTCCCCACGGGCCGGCTTGGCGGCGGCCTTCATGTTTCGTTGCTCCGGAACGGGCCGCCGATGTTGGCGGCCCGCCGTTTCGACGACTACTGGGTCTTGATGTTTTCCCAGCGTTTCAGGAGGTCGGCGTGGCTGTCGGTCCAGGCCTTGATGGCCTCGTCCATGGTCTTGCCCTCGTTGACGGCCGAGTTGATCGCCGTGATGTCGGCAAGCGGCACGTAGACGCTGGCGATCACTTCGCGTGCATGCGGATTGTCGGCTGAGAAGCCCTTCTTGCCGATCCAGTAATAGCTCTGCGGCGGTGGGAAGACTGCCTTCGGGTCCTTGAGGAACTTGACGTCATATTTCTGCATCATCCACGAGGGCTCCCAGATGGTGACGGCGATCCATTCCTTGCGGTCGACGGCCGACTTGAGCGCGGCGGTCATGGCAGCGGTGCTGCCCTCCACGAGCTGCAGTTTCAGGTCGTATGCCTTCACCGAGTTTGCCGTATCGCGCATGAGACCCGAACCAGGCTCGATACCGACGATCTTGCCGCCGAACTTGTCAGCGTCTTCATTCAGCTGGTCCATGGAGTCGATGGTCACGTATTTCGGGACCGCGACGCCCTGGAACAGGCCATGCGAAACCGGCGAGATCTTCTCCAGCTTCTTCTTGTTTTTGTCCCAGTAGTCCTGGGCGACGTAGTCAGTCTGCGAGGCAAGGATCTGGATGTCGCCCTTGGTAAGTGCAGCGTAGGCGATGCCCCACTCGGAAAAGTCCACCACCTTCACGGTGTAGCCGGAATCTTCGAGCACCTTCTTGGTGATGCCGGTGATGGGGGTGAGGTCCTCCCAGGACATCGTGCCCACGGTAATGGTCTTTTCCTCCGCCTGAGCGGACAGCATGGTCATACCGACCATCGCGGCAGCGCAGAGCGCTTTCCACAACGTCTTCATTTTACTCACTCCTTTGTTTTTCGTTCCCATTCTCATTTGAAGACTTCGCCCTCGGCTCGGTCTTCACATTGCGCGGCGAAGGTTATCCCTCGCGGCCGGCACGCAATTCCTGCAGTCGGATCACGGTATTGACGCCGAGCCATGCGAGCGGCTCCGGAGGGAGTCTCGCGGGCTCAGGCTGATCCGAAAATTTGTCGAGCATGTCCGAGCGGGTTCCGGTCGCCAGATCGGCGGCCATGACGCCCGCGAGCGTGCTTTTCACGGTCCCGAGGCCGTTCTCGCAGCACGCCGAGTAGAGGCCCTCTTCGATTTCGCCGAAGGCCGGCACATGGTTGCGGCTGAGGCAAAGCCGTCCGGCCCAGACGTGCTCGAACGGCACGTCCCTGAGGTCGGGAAACCGGGCTTCCAGGGACGTCCGCTGCTCGGCGGCGATCCCGGCCAGGCGTTTCTCGCCGACCTGGACGCTCCAGTCGTAGGTGAACCGGGTTCGGATCACGATCCGCGAGCTTCCTTTCGAGCTAATCTTCCTGACGGTCGCGCCCATCGGATCGGCCGGAAGCAACGCCCACCTGTCCTTGCCCGTCGATCTTTCGGTGAAGGGCGCGGTCATCGATGCGTAAGTGAAGATGTGCATCAAGCGGCCGCGGAAATGGCCGAAGTCCTCGATGTGGCCGTTGACGCCGAGGATGACTTTCGGCGCGGTGATGCTGCCTCGATGCGATATGGCCTTCCACGCCCCGCCGACACGCTCAAGTCTGAGCACCGGCGAGTGCTCGAATATGTCGACCTTTGATGACAGCCCGGCGGCAAAGCCGCGAATGTAGTCAGCGGGCTGGATCATCACCGAGCCTGGCGTGTAGAGACCTCCCAGATAGTAGGACGATCCGGTGATCTCCCGCATCTCGGCCGCATCCACAAAGCGGTGCTCCTCGCCGATGCTAGCGAGCGAGCGGCCATAGTTTGCGTTGAGTTTTATCCCGCGCTCCGTCGCGGCAGCATTGATCTTGCCCGACGGATCGAAGGTCCGCACCGACATGTCGTACTCGGCCGCAGCGGCGGCGGCGAAGGAGATCGCAAAACGGTTCTGGGCGATCTCCGTCTTTGTCGCGGCCTCGTCGGCGACGGAATACTCACCAGACGAGATATTGTGCGGGACGTCGATCATGTAGCCGGAGTTCCGGCCCGCGGTGCCCTTGGCGATCTCTCCCGCATCCAGAAGGACGATCCTGTCGCCAGGCCGCAGCTGAGACAGCCGCCGCGCCGCGGAGAGGCCGGCGAAGCCTGCACCGATGATCAGCCAGTCGGCCGACACGTTGCCGTCGAGCGTCCGGACGGGGAAGCAGCGTCTGCTCAGCGCCTCCCAGCCCGAGGTTCCGGATTCCGCCGGAAGCCGCTTGACGACGATTTCGTTCATCTGACGGTCTCGTCGACCGAACGATCCGAGACGTCGATCCAGACCGTCTTCAATTCGCAGTAGTTGTCATGCGCGAAGACCGACTTGTCGCGGCCGCCGAAGCCGGATTCTTTGTAGCCGCCGAACGGCGTCGTCGCGTCGCCTTCGCCAAAGCAGTTGACAGTGACGACGCCAGCCCGGATTTCGCGCGCAAGCTTGATCGCCTTGCGCAGGCTGCCAGTGTAGACGGACGCGGTCAGCCCGTAATTGGTGTCGTTGGCCAGAGCCACGGCTTCGGCAAGCGAAGTGAACGTCGTGACCGAAAGGATCGGACCAAAGATCTCCTCCTTGAACAGGCGGCTCGATGGCTTGACGCCGTCAACGACGGTCGGCTCGATGTAGATGCCTTTGTGCGTGGCGCCGCCATAGGCGACGGAGAGCTTTTCGGTCTTCACGTCGCCGAGGAAGGACTTTACCTTCTCGAAATGGCTCTTGCTGACGAGCGCGCCGATGCGGTTTTCCGGGTCGAGTGGGTCGCCGGTCTTCCACTCGCGCATGTAGGCGCCGATACGCTGCAGCAGCTCGTCCTTGATCCTGGCGTCGACGATCAGCCGCGACGTGGCCGAGCAGTTCTCGCCCATGTTCCAGAACGCGCCATTGACCACTTGTTCGGCGACCAGGTCGAGATCCTCGGCATCATCGAGAACCACTGCCGGGTTCTTGCCCCCGCATTCGAGGACGACGCGCTTGAGATTAGAGTCCGCTGCGTAGTGCAGGAAACGGCGACCTGTCGGCGTCGATCCGGTGAATGCCACCATGTCGACGTCCATGTGCATGCCGATCGGTTCGCCGACGTCCTTGCCGCCGCCCGGCACGACATTGAAGACGCCCGCCGGAATGCCTGCCTCATGCGCCAGCTCGGCGACGCGTAGTGTGGTCAGTGTCGTCTCCTGGGCCGGCTTCACGATCACCGAGCATCCGGCGGCAAGTGCCGGACCGATCTTCCAGGCCAGCATCAGCAGCGGGAAATTCCACGGCAGGACGCAGCCGACGACGCCGACCGGTTCGCGCACGACCATGGTCAGCGCGTTCGAACCCACGGGAGCGGTGTTGTCGTAGAGCTTGTCGATGAGTTCGGCATGCCAACGGATGGTGTGGATCGTATCCGGAACATCGACGGTCTGGCATTCGCGGACCGGCTTGCCGCTGTCGAGGCTCTCCATCACCGCAAGTTCGTGGCGGTTGCGCTCCAGCAGCTTTGCGAATTTGATGAGGACGGCCTTGCGCTCGCCAGGCGAGCGGAGATGCCAGCGGCCGTCGTCGAAAGCCTGCCTGGCCTTGGCCACGGCGAAATCAACATCGGCAGCATCGCACGCCGCGATCTCGGCAAGCGTCTCGCCCGTCGCTGGATTGGTCGTCTTGAATGTCTTGCCTGAATTCGCCGGACGGAACGCGCCGTCGATGAAGGCATTGGTCGGAAATTGAAGGCCTGCGGCAATCGCCTTGTATTCGGCGGCGGTCAAAGGTTCATGCATGGTTTGCTCCCGACGTGATCTGGGCGACCGTGCGCTTCAGGGTGGCGACGACAGTCTGCAGGGATCGCTTCTCTTCAGAATTGAGAGGGCGGAGGGGCGCGCGCACGCCGCCTGTCTTCAGGCCGACCAGCTCGCATCCATGCTTGATCGACTGGACGAACTTCCCGCATTCGAGAAAGTCCATCAGCGGCAGCATCGCCGTCATGATGGCGCGGCCCTTGTCGAAGTTCTTTTCGAGCACGCAGGCTTCGTAAAGCGCGACATGCTCGCGCGGGAGAAAATTGGATCCGGCACAGACCCAGCTCCTGGCGCCCCATGCAAAGAATTCGAGCGCCTGGTCGTCCCAGCCGCAGGAGAGCGCGATATGGGGGAATTTCCGCGCCAGCAAATGGAGGTTGCCCATCTCGCCGGAGCTCTCCTTGATGGCCACGACATTCCTGGATTTGCCGACACGGGAGAAATAGTCCTCCCTCATCGTCACCCCCATGCGGGCCGGGTAGTTGTAGAGCATGATCGGAAGGTTGGCCGCACGGTCGACGGTGAGCGCATGCACCGCATTCTCGCGCTCCGTCGGCAGAGCGTATGGCGGCGAGGAGACGAGGATCGCCTCGGCGCCGATCTCCTTTGCCGCCCTGGCGTATTCGACGGAGTCTTCGGTCCTGATGGCGCCCGTGCCGATGATGAGCGGAAGGCGGTTGCCGATCACCTCCTTGGCGTAGGCGCCGAGATCGAAGCGCTCCTGCGCGCTCTGGGCGTAATATTCGCCAGTCGATCCGCCAACGATGATGCCGTGTACTTTGGCTTCAATAAGGGACTCGAGAACATCCGCGAAAGCCGCGTTGTCGATCTGCCCATCCGGGCCGAGCGGCGTGACCGCCGGTGTGTAGATGCCTTCGAATTTCAAGTCATTCCTCCGTCCATGGAGTCGCCGTTTCGACGAATGCGCTTTCGGGGCGCACGAAGTCGTCTGCGAACTTCTCACGCGAGAATTCTCAGTGCCCGAACCCGTCGATCGCATTTGATGGTCTGGAAAATTGCACACGGTCCGGCGGGAGTCAATGAATTGTATTATCTGTGTACACATTTTTTATATTTTGCTAACACACCGCTGCCTCGCAGGGGCGAGCCTGGGGCCGGCGCTTGGTTCGGCCTGAAAATGGCGGCGACTATCTCACTGCCGGCAAAGTGCCCGGCGCGCGAGCAGAGCTGGATTCGCGGTCGGGGCGAGCCCACAGGACCAGAAGCAGCGAAAGCAGCAGTCCTCTCGCACGCGGCGCATTTCGAGCCCGTCCTGAACAGACAGGTGATGTCAGCAAGGTGTGATCCCGGCCCAGAGGTCGGGCGCTAATGCTGAAAGTTAAGGTCTCCGGATTTCTCCGGGCCGCTTACGGCGATGCGGTCAAGAACCGCCAACGAGAGCATCCGCCTTCAGTCCTTGGGGCGCGATAAACATCTCCATGTTTTCGCGCGACAGTTCCCAATGCTCGAACACAAGGTCGACAACAGCGTCCTCTTGGTGGGCGCCGATAGCAGCGATGAAGCCGTCATGGTGTTCGACTGCTATCTGAAGCCGCTTACGCATGTCATCGTTGCGCGGGCGGAAGAAGGTGTGACCGATCCGGGCGTGGTCTATCAGCAGTCTGCCGAGACTTGGCTGCAGGTAGGCATTGCCGGACATCTCGCCGATGATTTCGTGAAATCTGTTGTTCTCGAGGACCATCGAAAGCGCGTCGCTGGACGTACTTGCCTTGCGGAAACGCTCCTGCGTGTCCTTCAGATCCGAAAGCTGTGAGGGCTTGTAATTCTGGACGGCCAATCGGCCGATAGCAGCATAGATCATGGGCGCGACCAGGAAAAAATGTCGAAGGGTCGAATGGTTCATCGGGACAACGCGGGCGCCCCTGTTCGCGCGAATTTCGATGTATCCTTCGCCCTCCAATCTGCGGAAGATTTCCCTGACCGGGGTCCGTGACAGGCCGTAGCGCTCGCTCAGCGCCACTTCATCGAGATCCTCGTCAGGATCAAGTTCCATCGTCAGGATGCGGCGCTTCAGATCGTCGTAGAGGCTGCCCTTGCTGCTCTTCATTGCGCACCTTCGGAATGGTTCTGATAGTCAGTGACATCTAGTACGGCAGGAAGAATCGCATGCGTTGATAGGCGAGTCAACGGATTGTATTTTCTTGGTACACAATATATAGCCGGTCATCGATCGCTCACGAGAGGCAGACGAAACCACCCTTCTGCCGATCGAGAAACGCCCTAGTACAGCCAAGGAAAACGAATGGCCAAGAGGTTTGCGTTTCTCCTGGTTCGCGATTTCACCCTGTCGCCGCTCTCGCTGTTCATCGACACACTGCGACTGGCGGGCGACGAAGGTGATCGAAGCCGCAGGGTAGAATTTGACTGGCAGATCATTGGCGAACGCGGCCTGCCAATCAGGGCGAGCTGCGGCGTCGAATTGCTTCCGACGAAAGAGATCGGCAATCCGGAGGACTTTAACAATGTCGTCGTGGTCGGCGGCCTGCTCGACACCAACCGCGTCCTCAGTTCAGAGAAAGAGGCTTTCCTTGTGCGCGCCGCCGAGAAGGGAGTGCCTCTTACCGCGCTTTGCACGGGAAGCTTCGTGCTCGCCCGCTACGGCTTGCTGGATGGCTATAGCGCCGCCGTCAGCTGGTTCCACATCAAGGATTTTCGGGCTGAGTTTCCAGACGTGAACGCGCATGCCGATAGTCTGTTTTCCGTCGACCGAGGCCGCGCAACTTGTGCCGGAGGCACCGGCGCGGCCGACCTAGCCGGGCATTTCGTTTCGGAATCCATAGGCCGGAAAGCGGCCGAAAAAGCTGCCAAGATTCTTGTGCTTGATCGCATTCGAAACATCAAGGATGTGCAGCCGGTCGGAGACCTGTTTCCCGAAGCGTCGAGCCGCGCCGTGAAGCGGGCGCTGCTGTTGATGGAAAGCAATCTTCAGGAGAAAGTCTCGATCACCGAGATCGCAGGCCGATTGAATTGTTCGAGGCGACAGTTGGAGCGTCTTTTCGGGACTGAATTGGGCGTCAGTCCGATGGCGGCGTATCTCGCGCTGCGGGTGCATTATGCGAAGTCCCTACTGGAGGACAGCGACTTGCAGATAGGAGAAATCGCATACCGATGCGGTTTCGAAAATGCCGGGCATTTCAGCCGGGTGTTTCGTCAACAGACCGGTGCGACGCCTACTCACCTTAGGCATCAGACCCGATCCTCAGGCGGCTCTACCAATGCGTGACATGAGTTCGTGCCGGATTGAGCTGCGCCAACGTCCGATTTCTGCTCGAGACGTCCGAAACCCGACATGCCGCTTCCGGCCCCAAAGGCGACATCACAACATCTGCTCGGCGATGATCGCTTCTGGCGCATCTGCGACGTTCTTTGGCACCGTAAGGTAGCAGGCTCGGCCTTGAATCATTGAGGATTTTTCGGACAGGGCGCTACCATAGATCCGGGTTTTTGTTATATTTCAATAGCTTAAAGGTAGACTGGTAGCGGGAGAGGGACTTGAACCCCCGACCCCAGGATTATGATTCCCGTGCTCTAACCAACTGAGCTACCCCGCCAGGGCGGCGAAAGGCTCGAATCCACCTTAAATCGAAAGGCATTTCGAGGCGTTCGCCAAGGTCGCGCGGATATAAGGTTGGGAGGGCGAGCCTGTCAAGCATCGATGCGTCAGGCGCGCCGGCATATTGTCGCCCGAGAAAAGCTTTGCCGGCCAGACATCCCGATGCAGTCGGGATGGGGCTCTAGTCTTTGTTTGAGCATGGTCTTTTTCCGAAAACCGGTTCCCACTTTTCGGGACCACGCTCTTGTCGCCGGGGTTGAGTTCGGCGGGGCACGTCGCTATGTCTCGGCCAAGAAATCTAGAGTTTGAAGCTGATGAAGCCGCGCATTGCAGTCCTCGGTTGCGGATACTGGGGCAGCAACCACATCCGCACCCTCAAGGCGCTTGGCGCGCTGCATGCGGTTTCCGATGCCAATCGGGCGCGGGCCGAAGGTTTTGCCAGCGAGCAGGACTGCCTGGCGATCGAGCCGGATCAGCTGTTCGTGCGCGACGATATCGACGCCATCGTCATGGCGCTGCCGCCGCAATTC
This sequence comes from Mesorhizobium sp. CNPSo 4684, assembly GCF_057784315.1. Taxonomy (NCBI): domain Bacteria; kingdom Pseudomonadati; phylum Pseudomonadota; class Alphaproteobacteria; order Hyphomicrobiales; family Phyllobacteriaceae; genus Mesorhizobium; species Mesorhizobium sp. CNPSo 4684. Next base: position 27,939 of record NZ_JBWLUX010000009.1, read on the forward strand.
CATGCCGACCTTGCCGTGCGCGCCGTCAAGGCCGGCAAGGACGTGCTGGTGGAAAAGCCAATCGCGCTAACCGTGCCCGATGCCGAACGCGCAGTGCAGGCGGCCAAGGACAATGGCCGCGTCTTCATGGTCGGCCATGTCTTGCGCTTCCATCCAGCCTTCGAGACGCTCAAAGCGCTGATCGACAATGGCGAGCTCGGCGAAGTCCGCTACATCCATTCGCACCGGCTCGGCCTCGGCAAATTTCATACCGAGAACGACGCGCTGTGGGATCTTGCGCCGCATGATCTGTCGATGATCCTGGCCATTACCGGCACGGAGCCCATCGAAGTCAGGGGCGAGGGTGCTGCCTTGCTCGACAGTCTCAGCGACTTCGCGCACCTGCACATGCGCTTTCCCAACGGCCTGCGCAGCCACCTCTTCGCCTCGCGGCTCAATCCCTATCGCGAGCGGCGGCTGACCGTGGTTGGCACCAAGGCGATGGCGGTGTTCGACGATGTCGAGCCGTGGGAACGCAAGCTTGCCGTCTACCGCCATGCGGTGTGGCAGGACAGCGGCCAGTGGGCCTTCACCACCAACGAGCCGTCCTATGTCGCGGTCGGGCAGGGCATGCCGCTGACGCGCGAGCTGGAGCATTTCATCCATTGCATCGAGACGCGGGCCGAGCCCCGCACCAGCGGCGAGGAAGCCATCAGGGTGCTGCGCATCCTGACCGCGGGCACTGTCACACACACCAAATCCTGAGACCGTTTGGAAATTCTACTCCGGCGGCCAATTGTCTCCGAGAAAGTAGTGTTTACTCGGCGGGGATCTGTGCCGGCCTGGCGGCAAGCCGCGTCAGCATGGCCTCGGCCTCGGCGCCACGCTCGGAACGCTCGATGAAGCCGCCGCCGAAGACGCGGGCCTCGTTGCCGTCGTCGGAATAAAGCACGCAGGCCTGTCCGGGCGCGATGCCGGACTCGCCGTCGACCAGTTCCACAAAGGTGCTGCCGGCGCGGTGATGCAGTACGGCCGGGCGCGGCGGCCGCGTCGAGCGGACCTTGGCAAACAGCTCCATGCCGGCGGCCGGAATGTCTGACAGCGCGCGATCGCCCAGCCAGTTCATGTTGCGCAGGTAGATCTTGTGCGTCTCCAGCGCCTCGCGCGGGCCGACAATGACGCGGGCCCGGTCGGCGTCGAGATGGACGACGTAGAGCGGTTCGCCCGACGCAATGCCGATGCCGCGGCGCTGGCCGATCGTGTAGCGCAATATGCCATCATGGCGGCCAAGCACGCGGCCGTCGATATGGACGATGTCGCCCGGGTTGGCGGCAGCCGGCTTCAGCTTGGCGATGATATCGGAATACTTGCCCTGCGGCACGAAGCAGATGTCCTGGCTGTCCTGCTTGGCGGCGACGGTCAGCCCCATCTCTTCGGCAATAGCGCGCACCGCGGGCTTCGACAGGCCGCCGAGCGGAAAGCGCAGATAGTCGATCTGCGCCTGCGTGGTGGCAAACAGGAAGTAGCTCTGGTCGCGGTCCGCATCGACCGGCCGGAACAGCGCGCGGTGGGCGCCATTGGCGCCGGAGCGGATATAGTGGCCAGTGGCGAGCGCGTCGGCGCCAAGGTCCTTGGCGGTCGCCAGCAGATCGGCGAACTTCACCGTCTGATTGCAGGACACGCACGGGATCGGCGTCTCGCCGGCGACATAGCTCTCGGCGAACGGGTCGATGACCGCCTTGCGGAAGCGCTCTTCATAGTCGAGCACGTAATGCGGGATGCCCAGCGTCTCCGAAACGCGGCGGGCGTCGTCAATGTCCTGGCCGGCGCAGCACGAGCCGGCCCGGTGCGTTGCCGCGCCATGGTCGTAGAGCTGTAGCGTGACGCCGACGACATCATAGCCTTCGCGCTTCAAAAGGCCTGCGACGACGGACGAATCGACACCGCCCGACATGGCGACGACGACGCGGGTGTTTTGCGGGCTGGCGGGAAGGTCGAGGCTGTTCATGGTTCTTTCGTTCTGGGCGGCGCTTCAATGGCAGTGGCGCGAATATAGGTCAACCACATCAGCGGCGCCAGCTTTGCGGCAGCGCCGATTTTGCGGGAAAATTGCGCGCCCGCCGGCCGTTCACTCAAATGCCGACGAAAAGACTAACGCGGCGTTCATGATCCTTACCTAGTCATTAGGGTTCGCTTAGGCAATTTTTAAAGCTGTGGCGGTAATGTGGTGGGGATTGGGTCTTTGAGTTTTTTGTAGAGAGTACGATGACCGATCTTGTTAGACCGCGAGTCAAATATGTTATCGGGCCTGACGGCAGCCCTCTTACGATTGCCGATCTGCCGCCGACGAATACACGTCGCTGGGTTATCCGGCGCAAGGCGGAAGTGGTTGCGGCGGTGCGCGGCGGGCTTTTGAGCCTCGACGAGGCATGCCAGCGCTACAAGCTGACCACCGAGGAATTCCTGTCCTGGCAAGCGTCGATCGACGAATACGGGCTTGCCGGGTTGCGCACGACGCGCATCCAGCAATACCGGCACTAGAGCCAGGATCTCAACAAGAAAAGGGCGCGGTAACCGCGCCCTTTTGCCTGTCGTAAGGCCTGCTTCAGACCGTCAGCACCACCTTGCCGATGGGCCTGGTGGCGAGAAGGGCGTGCGCCGCGCCCGCCTGTTCGAGCGGAAAGCTCTTTGCCACATGAACGGCAAGCTTTCCCGCATCGACCAGTTTGCCAAGCTCAACCAGGCCTTCGCGGTCAGGCACCACAGACATGCGCTCGACGCGGATGTTTCGCGCCGCAGCCTTGGCCCGGGTGGTGTCGTGGACGTTGAGCAGCGACACCAGGACGCCGCCATCCTTCAGGACCGTCAGCGATTGGTCGGCATGGTCGCTGCCCATCGGGTCCAGAACCAAATCGATGTCACGGACCTCAGCGGTGAAATCGCCCTTGGTGTAGTCGACGACCTCGTCGGCACCGAGCGAGCGGACGAAATCGAGTTTCTTCGGGCTGGCGGTGGCGATGACGTAGGCGCCGCGCGCCTTGGCAATCTGCACTGCCAGATGTCCGACGCCACCGGCCGCGGCATGGATCAACACCCGCTGGCCGGGCTTCAGGCCACCATGGCGGACAATGCCCTGCCAGGCGGTCAGGCCGGCCAGCGGCAGCGCGCCGGCGTGATTGTGATCGATGGTTCGCGGCTTTGGCGCTATTTCATCGGCCGGGGTGACAGCGAGTTCCGCATAGGCCGCGGCCTGTTTGGGGAAACGCGGCATGCCGAACACAGCGTCACCGACCTTGAGGCCACCGTTGACGCCCAGGCCCAGCGCCTCGACGGTGCCTGAAATATCCCAGCCGAGGGTGAAGGGCGGTTCGCCCAGCAATGGATAATAGCCGGCGCGCACCGAGCCATCGACCGGATTGATGCCGGCTGCGTGCACGCGGACCAACACTTCGCCTGATTTGGGCGAGGGGGAGGGACGATCGGCGATGACGAGGACGTCGGGCCCGCCGACGGAATTCTGGACAACGGCACGCATGGGATATCTTTCCTGCTTGGGTTCATATGCCGCTATCATTTGGATAGTAATATTCTCTTGTCTAGTATGTACCTTTTCTATATATAGGTACCCCATGGATAGTGACAATGATTGCGGCAGCGGCTATGATGCCTTCCAGCGGACGTGCCCTTCGCACGCCGTGCTCGAAATGCTGGCCAGCAAATGGGTCTATCTGGTGGTTTGCGCATTGCGCCGCGGCCGGATGCGCAATGGCGAACTGGCCCGCAGGCTGGAGGGCATCACGCCCAAAATGCTGACGCAGACGCTGCGCATTCTCGAGCGCGATGGGCTGGTGCGGCGCGAAATCTTTCCGGTCATCCCGCCGCGGGTCGAATATGAATTGACGGAACTTGGCCAGAACCTGGCGGGGCTGCTCACCCAGATACGGTCCTGGTCGGAAGAGCATGTGCCCGACATCAAGCAAGCCCGGGCTAGGGCAGAGGCGAACCAGAAAGCGGAGTTGCAGGCACAGGCCTGAAGCTGCGGCCGCCTTGCGGCCAGATCAGCAGCGCTGGAACTTTGGTCCAGCCACACTCAAGCAAGGTGCGACGTCAGGCGCCGCTGGTGGATCAGCCACCGTCTTCAGCCGATCATGGCGCTGCGGCTGCCGAGTTCAGCATCGCGGATCTTGGTGTCGCGCGATTCCAGCATCTCGGCCTTGGAAAGCTCCGCTTCAGCTTCGCCGAGTAATGATTCGGCAGCGCTTCGCTGCTGGGCGAGGTCGCTTTGCGAGTTTCTGAGGTTGTCGCGGCGCAGACGCGCCGCTTTGGCGAAGGTTGGATAGGCGAAATGACTGATATCGGTGATGCCCGCCTTCTTTTCTTCGGCGGTGATCTGAAGCTCCAGTTCAACAGCCATGCGCTCGAACTCGGCGATCATCGTGTCGAGCTGCAGCAGCTGCCGCCGCTTCTCATTCACCTGAAACTGCTTCAGCCGAACGAGGTTTTCACGTGACTTCATGATTCGGTACTCCCGCAAACGCACACCTGCACATATCGTCCAATCCGCTCGCCAGGGCCTGGCGACACCCGTATCCACCGGCATTCCCCGAACTATGGGAAACAAATTCCTAAAGTTTTTTGCCGGCGGTAACCATTCGTTTACGGGCATTGTTAATCATACGGGCGAGGACTTAAGGCCGGGTAAAAATTCCGGCTCCCGATACGGAAGCCGGCCAGCGAGTCCCTTGAGTCACTTAGTCCAACTTATTAATGTGTTGCATTAGCGATTTGGTTCTGTGATTCATCATTAGATTCAAGAGGGTGTAGAAAGCGGTTAAAAAATCTGGTACCGTTCTGGGTGCGGAATTAGGTTTTGTTAACCATTCGATGGCAGCCTTCTGTTCAGGCAATCACTGCTCCGGTCCCGGATGGGTCGTGACTGGTCCGGCGGCAGAAAAGGGGAATGAAATGCGCGTTCTGCTGATAGAAGACGACAGTGCAACCGCTCAGAGCATCGAGCTGATGCTCAAATCCGAGAGTTTTAATGTTTATACGACCGACCTCGGCGAAGAAGGCGTCGATCTCGGAAAACTTTATGATTACGATATCATTCTTCTCGATCTCAACCTTCCCGACATGTCAGGCTACGAAGTCTTGCGGACACTTCGCCTCTCCAAGGTGAAGACGCCAATCCTGATCCTGTCCGGCATGGCCGGCATCGAGGACAAGGTGCGCGGCCTCGGCTTCGGCGCGGACGACTATATGACCAAGCCGTTCCACAAGGACGAGCTGGTCGCCCGCATTCACGCCATCGTGCGCCGCTCCAAGGGCCATGCCCAGTCGGTCATCACCACCGGCGACCTGGTGGTCAATCTCGATGCCAAGACCGTCGAAGTCGGTGGCCAGCGCGTGCATCTGACCGGCAAGGAATACCAGATGCTGGAGCTGCTCTCGCTGCGCAAGGGCACCACGCTGACCAAGGAAATGTTCCTCAACCACCTCTATGGCGGTATGGACGAACCGGAACTGAAGATCATCGACGTCTTCATCTGCAAGCTGCGCAAGAAGCTCGACGCTGCGTCCGGTGGCCAGAACTACATCGAAACGGTCTGGGGCCGTGGCTATGTGCTGCGCGAGCCGGAAGACATCCGCGTCAGCGCCTGACCGAATCATCTGATTGAATTCAATGCAAAAAACCCGGCTCAGGCCGGGTTTTTTGCTGTCCCTTCCGTTCGAGCACGAGCCGAATCAGGCGGCGATCTTCAGGGTACGAAAGCGTTCGAGCAGTTGCGGCCGGTTGAACGGCTTCAAGAGATAGCCCTGGGCGCCGGCGCGCTTTGCCTTCATGATCGAAGCGACATCGACTTCGACCAACGAAATCAGGATCTGCGGCTTGATCGCGCTTTCCATGGCGCGGACCCGGCGGATGACATCGACCGCCTGCATGTCCGGCAATGCGCCGTCGACGACAATCACATCGGGCATCTCGGCGGCGCACATCTCGACCGCGTCGTGTCCGGTGGCCGCTTCGATCACCACCATGTCGGAGCCGCCAAGAATCCGTTTTGCGACCTTCCTGATCACACTCGAATCGTCAACAAACATGCAGCGCTTCATTTCCGGGTCCTCTTTGCCTTGGGGCGAACCGGCGGCATCCGGGGTATCGGGATGCACCTTAGGCCGATCTGGTAAAGAAGCCGAAAAGCCGTTAGGTAAATTTTTTTGCAAAAATGTCGTTTGCGCGCCGTGTCAGCGGACGCGTCGCCGACGAAGAAACTTGGTTGTTCTGAATTTCGGCCAAGCCCGCAAATATCAGCGGGAAAAGATACTTGACTTGTTCTTGGCTGTCGGCCGAGCCGGAAACGACTTCGGCTCGTCAGACCGCGGACAGCACGATCTCGTCGGCGGTCGCGTGGATCGAGATCGTCATGTTGGCCTCACGCGCAAGAAGCAGCGTGTAATAAGGCTGGACCGAATGGGCGTCGATCGGCTCCTCGGGCTTGTTGCCGGAATGGAGTTCGAGGAATTTTGGCGGCACGCGCAGCATCGGGCCGCTTGCCGCAAGCGCAAAGCGCGGCTCGGTGTCGAGGTTTTCCAGTGTAACCACCAGCTTGCCGCCGCGCGGGATGGCGGCGTTGGCGACGAGCAGCAAATTGAGCAGCAGCTTGACCTTGTTCTTGGGCAGCAGGGCGCGAACGCCGTTCCAGACCAGTTCCGGCTTCTCGTTCTTCAGGAACGCGATGGCGACGGACTCGGCATCGCCGGTGTCGATCATCATGCCGGCCGAACCTGCGGCGCCGAAGGCGATGCGGGCGAACTGCAGGCGTGCCGAAGCGTTTTTGGCGCTCTGGCGAATCAGCTTCATGGCGTCTTCGTCGGCGCCGCCCTCGTCGAGGAGTTCAAGGCCATTGTTGATGGCCCCAACCGGCGAAATGATGTCGTGGCAGACGCGGCTGCACAACAAGGCTGCGAGATCGGGTGCGGAGAGAGAGAAAAGCTCGGCCATCGGCGAAAATCCCTGCAAAAAATTCATATCCTGGTGGCCACGCGAGCGACCGCCGCGCCTCACCCACCCGAATCACGCTCTTTCCCCAGCGCTTCTGAATACACAGCGCCCGAGCGTGCAGCAACAAATCCACAATTCTCGTCAGCAAAAATGGCGTGTTTGCACAGGATGGGAGCCCGCACAGACGGTCAGACAGCCTTCGAACCGCCATGTTCATGTGGAAGGTTAATGGTTGAAAAAGGATTACGGCATAGTTTGCCCGTAACAGTCATCCTTAACGGCCGCCTAAAGAGCCGGACGGGGTGCGAGGCGTCGGCGAAAGTGCTCCCTGACGGAGATTGGAAGCATGGTTTCCCGATTCTACGACCGGACCTTTGTCCGTGTCTTCTTCATGGCGATTGCCCTCATGGGCGCGCTCGCCTTCTCAACCTCTGCGTCGCGGGCGCAGGAATACACCGCTCAGGAGATCGTCGATTCCGGCCACAAGTTCTTCGGCGCGACGTCGGGCGGTCTCGCCACCGTCGTCGAGAAGATTTTTGCCTCCTACGGCCTGCCCAATGGCTATCTGCTCGGCGAAGAGGGTTCTGGCGCGGTGATCGGGGGCCTGACCTACGGCGAAGGCACGCTCTACACCAAGAATGCCGGCGACCATAAGGTGTTCTGGCAAGGTCCGTCGCTCGGCTGGGATTTCGGCGGCGAGGGATCGCGGGTGATGATGCTCGTCTACAATCTCGACGACGTCAGCAATCTCTACAACCGGTTCGGCGGCGTCGCCGGCTCCGCCTATGTCGTGGCCGGCGTCGGCTTCAACGTGCTGCAGAACAACAGGGTGCTGCTGGTGCCGATCCGCACCGGCGTCGGCGCCCGGCTTGGCGTCAATCTCGGCTATCTGAAGCTGACGCAGAGGCCGACCTGGAATCCCTTCTGAGCGATTCCGACCACAGGTCGGCCCGATCAACAGGTTCTGACCCGATCAAGCTGCGGCATACTCTTGCCGCAGCGCTGGATTTGCGTCATGCGAACATGGCAAAGTCCAGACTTGGCGGTTGTCGGCTAGCGGCCCGCCTGTAACGGGTAGTCACCTTGGTTCAATCGATCCTGTTCTTCGCCCTCGGCTTTCTGTGCGCCGGCTTTCTGGCGCTGCTGGTTGCGCCGGCCATCTGGCGGAGGGCGGTCGCGCTGACGCGCAGGCGTGTCGAGGCGTCGGTGCCGCGAACGCTGGCCGAGATCCAGGCCGACAAGGACAGCTTGCGGGCCGAGTTCGCCATGACGACGCGCCGGCTCGAAATCAGCGTCAAGACGCTGCGTGAGCAGGCCAATGAGCAACTCGTCGAAATCAGCCGCGGGCGCGAGGCGCTGAAAGGCCTGGCGGTCGAGCGCAAGGACAAGAAGCAGGCGCTTACCGAGCTCGGAGAAAAAAACGAATTGCTCCTGCATCGCGAGCAGCAGATACAGCAGCTGACGGACAAGCTGGTGCAGGCCGAACGCATGATGGAGAAGCGCGCGCTTGAGCTCGAAAAGCTCGAGCACATGTATGACGACGCCTCCTTCTCCTCTAGCAATCGTCAGATCGAACTGGTGGCGCGGGAATCGGAGCTGGAAAAGTTTGCCAACGACATTTCGGTGCTGCGCGGCCAGCGCAAGGAAGCCGAGAAGCGCCATCAGGAAGTCGTCGCCGAGAGCAAGGCAACGCGCGATTCTCTGAAAGCCGAGAAGAAGAGAACCGCCGATCTCGAGAAGAAGCTCGAGCGCCTGCTCGCCACGCTTGCCGATCGCGAGGACAAGCTCGATCGCCGCGAAAGGGAACTGGTGCGGCTTCGCGAACGGTTGAAGGGCGAGGCTGCGGGAGGCGCCGTGGCTGCTGGCCTTGTTGGCGCGCAGGACAATGCCCCCGCTGGTAACAACGACGTCGACACGGTGCTAGCCAAGCTCGAAGGCGATCGCGAGCGGCTGGAAGCCAGGCTGACGACGCTGGCCCGTGAGAACAAGCGGCTGAAGACGGAGCTTGGTGGTTCCGAGACCACGAGAAATGGCGACGACGGGCCCAGCGCCGGTGATGCGTTGCGCGAACAGATGAACACGCTCGCGGCAGAGGTCGTCAGCCTGACCGCCAAGCTTGAAGGACCCGATTCGCCGATCACCAAGGCGTTGGCTGCGCCGCAAGAAGCGCGATCGGGAACCATCAGCCTCGCCGATCGCGTGCGGGCGCTGCAAAAGGCAGATTCGGCGGGCTGAGCTTCAGGCCGCTGGCTTTCAAAAATCCTGGGCGGCTACCGAATTGGCAGTGAAAAATGATGCAACGCGATGGCTGAGGCTGCAGCGACATTCAGGCTGTCGAACCCTTCAGACATCGCAATCCTCACCGTCCGCAGCCGGTCAAGCAGCCTCTCGGGCAGGCCTTCGCCTTCGGTGCCGAGATAGAGCGCCAGTCGTTTCGGTCTCGCGGCATTGCGAATGTCAGCCTCACCGCGCGGCGATAGAGCGACCTGGCCGAAGCCCAACTCGTCGAGCTTCGCGATGAAAGCTTCAGTGTGGCTGAAGGAGGCGAAGGGAACTTTCAGCGCTGCGCCGACGGAGACGCGGATCGCCTTGCGATACAGCGGATCGCAACAGGTGGCGTCGATAAATACGGCATCGGCGCCGAAGGCGGCAGCGTTGCGGAAGATCGATCCCATATTGTCATGGTTGGCGATGCCGATGAGCACGACGATCAGCGCGTCGGCAGGCAAGGTGTCGAGCAGGGCCTCTGCGGGCTGCGGGGTGCCCTTGCTGCCGATCGCCAATATGCCGCGATGCATGTTGAAGCCGGCGATCCTGTCCATGATGTCGCTTGTCGCCACGTAAACCGGCAGGTCGGCAGGGGCCTTGCGCAGGATGTCGTCGAGCCCGGCCAGCCGGTTTTCCAGAACCAGGATCGACTCGGCGGCGAAGCGTCCGGCTGACAGCAGGACGTCCAGCACCACCTTGCCTTCAGCGACGAACCGGCCATGGCGGCCGGTGAGATCGCGTTCGCGGATGTCGAGATAGGCGGCGACCCGCGGATCGCGCGCGTCGTCGATCTGGATCGGACCCATCAATACCTCGGCCGGCGAAAAATCGTCAGCGAGGTAAGGAGCGATCGGAGCCGCAGGTCAAGTCCCGGCGCGGCGCAGACGCGTTGCCATCTGGGACAAGTCGCCGATCCCGAAAATGCCGTCCAGCATGCGCAACAGCTCGCGCACGGCGTCCGACTTGCAGGAATAGTAGATCATCTGCCGGTCGCGGCGGGTCTCGACAAGATCGAGCGCCCTGAGCTTGGCCAGATGTTGCGACAAAGCGGACTGACTGAGCATCACCTTTTCGGCGATGGCGCCGACCGACATCTCACCGTCGGCCAGATAGCTCATGATCAAAAGCCGCTTTTCGTTGCCCATAAGGGTCAGAAATGTCGCCGCCGATTCGGCATTGGCGATTAATTTGGTAGAGACCATGCCCCATGTTTCCCTGCTCATCCGAACGCTATGGGGGCAAATAGCGTTGGGTGCTATAATTCAGCTGTGGATCACGCTGCTGATTCAGCGTCGTATGAATCGTAGATCATTTCGCCCAAATCTCAAGACATGCTTTTGATTCATGACGATTATCCTTGCGTAGCCGGCATACGTCCGGTCTTGGCCATGTCGACAAGAACTGCTCGCAGGTCGCGCGCGGTCTTCAATGGTTGCGGAAAATAGACCCTGCAAACGGCGTCGCCCGATGCCAGATCCATGCCCTCGGCATCGAAGCCGGTCATGGTCCAGCCATCACCTTCGGCCTTGGCAAAATGATGCGCATAGACAGCGATTGCGTCGAGATGGTCGGCATTCATGTGATCGAGGGCGGACTGTTCGCTGGCGGCCAGCTCCTCGACGATCGGCCCATCGGTGATGAGATCGGCACGGCCCAGCAGATAGGCCTTGCCGAAACCGGCATTCAGGCTGGCGCGCTCCGGCTCGAGCCGGAAGATCGAGAAATCGCCGAGCCCGGAATAGAGCTTAGCCCTGGGATTGTGATTGAGATAGCGCCGCTCGGCGCGGGCATGCGCGCTCGATCCGCGCTCAAGCGGCTGGGCCTGGCAAACCAGTGTTATCCTTGGGTGTGCCAGCGGATCGCCCTTGCCGGGCTCACCGACAAGCAGCGAGCAACGCGGCTCGGCAAGCATCGCCCCGGTGTGGGCGGAGAGCGCCGAGACAAGGATCAGCGGCGTGCCATCGGTGTCGGTGGCGACACCGACCCTGGAGGCCAGCGGCGAACCGGTCGAGGGCTCGATGACCGCCAGGGCGCCGAAGCGGGCGCTGCGGATCAAGGTTGTTGCCAGCCTGACCGCCTCGGCGTCCGTCGCGCGAATGACGTCCTTCTTCGGCTCGTTCAAAATGCTCACCGGGTTAAGTTGATTTTCTTCATCCAGTTATTGGCCAATCAGACCGGATTTGACAAGCGCTGTGATCTCATCTGCCGAAAAGCCGAAGCGCGCCAGCACATTTTGCGGCCGCTGGTCGTCATCATCCGGCATGGCGGCAAGCGTCGGCTGCGAGGCGGAAAAGCGCGGCGCAGGTGCCGGGCGTTCGAACCTGCCCGTCTTCACAAATGCGTGACGAGCACGATTGTGCGGATGGTTCCTGGCCTCCGCAAGCGACAAAACCGGCGCGACGCAAGCGTCGGTGCCCTCAAACAGACCGGCCCAGTCGTCGCGCGTCTTCAGCCGGAACCGGTCGGCGAAGGTGGCGCGCATGTCCGGCCACAACGCCTTGTCGTACTGGCCGCGGACAAAATGCTCGCCCAGCGGCAGCAACCTGGCGAATTCGGCGAAGAAGCGCGGCTCAAGGCAGCCGACCGCGACGTGGCGTCCGTCCGCCGTTTCATAAGTATCGTAAAAGGGGGCGCCGGAATCGAGCAGGTTGGCGCCGCGCCTGTCGCTCCACAGGCCTGCCGCCATGAAGGCGTGTATGGGCGCCGTCAGCATCGAAGCGCCCTCGACCATTGCCGCGTCGACCACCTGGCCCTTGCCGGAGCGCGAACGCTCAAACAGCGCTGCTAGCACGCCGGCGATCAGCATCATGGCGCCGCCGCCATTGTCGGCGATCAGATTCAGCGGCGGTACCGGCCGGCTTTCCTCCCGGCCGATGGCATGCAGCACACCGGAATAGGCGAGGTAGGTGATATCGTGGCCAGCGCGGCCTGCGAGCGGCCCGTCCTGGCCGAAGCCGGTCACGCGGCCGTAGATCAGCGCCTTGTTGCGCGCCAATGCAGCATCCGGGCCGAGACCGAGCCGCTCCATGACGCCGGGACGAAAGCCCTCGACCAGCAGATCGGCCCGTTCGACGAGATCCAGCACCAGCTCGATGCCTTGTGATTGCTTGAGATCGACACGCAGGATGGAACGGCCGTGACGGTCGAGATTGTACTCATCGGAGAGCGGCAGCAGGGGTTGGTCCGACCCGCTGCGCTCGATGCGCAGCACCTCGGCGCCCATCTCCGACAGCATCAGCCCGGCCAGCGGCACCGGGCCGAGCCCGGCCATCTCGATGACTTTCAGGCCGGCCAGGGGGCCGGTCTTCACTGCGGCTGCGCCGGCCGCCATGGCCGTCTATTTCGGCGCCATACGGATCGCCCCGTCGAGGCGGATGGTCTCGCCGTTGAGCATCTGGTTTTCGACGATATGCAGGGCGAGCGCCGCATATTCGGACGGTTCGCCGAGGCGAGACGGGAACGGCACGGCCGCACCAAGCGAATCCTGCACCTCCTGCGGCATGCCGGCCATCATCGGCGTCTTGAAGATGCCGGGCGCGATGGTGCAGACGCGAATGCCGAAGCGGGCGAGATCGCGGGCGACCGGCAGCGTCATGCCGACGACGCCGCCCTTGGAGGCGGCGTAGGCGGCCTGGCCGATCTGGCCGTCATAGGCGGCGACCGACGCCGTGTTGACGATGACGCCGCGCTCGCCGCCCTGCAACGGCTCGAGCTTGGCGGCGCGATCCGCGACGAGGCGGATCATGTTGAAGGTGCCGATCAAGTTGATCTCGATCACCTTGCGATATTGGTCGAGCGGGTGCGGACCATCCTTGCCGATGGTCTTCACGCCGATGGCAATGCCGGCGCAGTTCACCAGGATGCGCGCCGGCCCAAGCCTTTTTTCCACTTCGGCGACCGCGGCCGCACCGCTGTCGGCGCTGCTGACGTCACACTGGATGGCGGTGCCGCCAATGTCGCCCGCCACTTTCGCCGCCCGGTCGATGCCGATATCGAAAATCGCGACGCGGGCGCCCTTGTCGGCCAGCGCGCGGGCGGTTGCCTCGCCGAGTCCGGAGCCGCCACCGGTTACGATCGCAATCTGGCCGTTCGGGTTCATGCCGCGTCCTCCCTGCTTTTCCGGATCATGCTACGAAGGTCGCTGGCATGGTGCAACCTGACCGGTCCATCGAGACGTCTCGATCGGCCGGGCAATCAGGCCATCGCCGGCGCGGGCTCGGCAATCCTGGCGACGCTGGCATGGCAGACTTCGCCGGAAAGACGCGCCACGGCGCCAGGCACGATCTCGTGCGACAGCAGCCGGTCGAGGTCGACCGGGCGTGGCATGGAGATCTGGCCGCGCGGGATCTTCCTGAAGCCGAGCGGGCCGTAATAGGGCTCGTCGCCGACAAGGATCACCGCCGGCGCGCCAGCCTTGGCAGCCGCTTCCAGCGCGATCGCCACCAGCCGGCGGCCGATGCCGAGATTCTTGAACGCAGGGCGCACGGCAAGCGGCCCGAGCATCAGCGCGCGGCCGGCGCCGGCGGCAATGCGGGTCATGCGCACCGAAGCAACGACGATGTCACCGTCCACGGCGACGAAGGACAGCGAGCGCTCGTGGCCGCCGGCCTCGCGGATCTTGTAGGCGGCCAGCACGAAGCGGCCGGGGCCGAAGGCTTCGTCGTTGATGGCTTCGATTTCGGGGTCATGCGCCGGAGTTTCCGGCAGGTATTTCACGTCGGCAAGGCTCATGGTCTTCGCGGTCCGATATACGAGGAAGGTTGCTGCAAGCGGCAGCGTTCGCCAGTCAGCGCTTTCTAAGCGCGGGCGCCCTTTCGTCGTCGGTCAAACCGTATCGAGGCAAAGTCGAACATGCGGAGTGTCCGCTAGCATCATTTTTCGGCCGCTGCAATCGGTCGCTTTTATCAGGCATTTCGGACGAGTGACGCTCTGTTCAGCAGATGACGACTTCGACATTGCCGCTTTGCGCCTACATTGGCCAAGGCAGGCAAGGAGATTTCGCATGGGTTTGCTGGTCGAAGGCAGATGGCAGGACCACCCGGTCAAGGTCGATAGCGGCGGTAGGTTCATCCGCGCCGAGGCCCAGTGGCGTGACTGGATCACGCGTGATGGCTCGCCGGCTAAAGGCCGTACGCGCGGCTTCAAGGCCGAACCGGGCCGTTACCATCTTTACGTCTCGCTCGCCTGTCCGTGGGCGCACCGCACGCTGATTTTTCGCGCGCTGAAGAAGCTCGAAGGGATCATCTCGGTTTCGGTCGTGCATCATTTCCTCGGTGCCCACGGCTGGACTTTTCTGGCCGAGGAGGGGGCCACCGGCGACACGGTTTACGGCCTCGATTTCCTGCATCAGATCTACACCAAAGCCGATCCCGCCTATTCGGGCCGGGCGTCGGTGCCGGTGCTGTGGGACAAAAAGGAACAGACCATCGTCTCCAACGAATCCGCCGAGATCATCCGCATGCTCAATTCCGCCTTCGACGCATGGGGCGATGCCAGCGTCGATTTCTATCCGCCGGCGCTGCGCGGCGAGATCGACAAGGTCAATGCGCTGGTTTATCCGGCCATCAACAACGGCGTCTACCGGGCCGGCTTTGCCACCACGCAAGCAGCCTATGAAGAAGCCTTTGCAGAGTTGTTCTCGGCACTCGACACGCTGGAGGAGAGGCTGTCAAAACAGCGCTATCTCACCGGCGAGCGCATCACCGAGGCGGATTGGCGGCTGTTCACGACGCTGGTGCGTTTCGACCCGGTCTATGTCGGCCATTTCAAATGCAATCTGCGCCGCATCGCCGACTATCCGAACCTGTCGAACTATCTGCGCGATCTCTACCAGGTGCCCGGCGTCGCCGGCACGGTGAACCTGCACCACATCAAGACGCATTATTACGGCAGCCACGAGAGCATCAACCCGACGCGCATCGTGCCGGTCGGCCCGGAGCTCGACTACGCCGCGCCGCATGACCGGGCGCGGTTCAGGAAGGCGGCCTGACGCCAAATCCAATCGAGCGCATGGCGCACTACGTTGCGATTTCAGCAGCGAGAGTTATCGCAGCAGCTAATGCTGTGGGAGAACTCTGGCCTACCAGTGCGGCGATGCCGGGTCCCCACCAAAAACCTCAGCGATCCGCCGCAACGTCGCGGGCGTCGTGCCCTCGGGCAGATGATCAAGCGGGAAGAAGCCGGCTTCGGCGATCTCGTGGTCCGGCAGTTTCGGCGCCGTCTGGCTGAAGCTCTCGATCAGGTAGAAGGCGACATGGTCGCGGCGGCTGGAGCGGCAGTTGAAATGCATTGATTTCAGCACCGGCGGGGCGGTGAGCGCGATGTTGCCTTCCTCGGCCAATTCCCGCGTCAGCGCTTCGCCAAGCGTTTCACCCAGTTCGACGCCACCGCCCGGCAATTGCCAGCCGGGAACGTAAGTGTGGCGGATGAGGAAGACTGAGTTCGACGCGCGATCGTGGATCAGGCCGCGCACACCAAGCGTCATTGGCCGCCGCAGCAGGAAATAGAGATGGAACAACCTTGCCCTGAAGCCGGCCCAACTGGTCTGGCGAAACGCCTGCTCCGGATCCGATATCGCCATCGCTAGCGAAACCGTAAGCAGACAGGAAACAGTGAGTGGAAAGCGGTGGGCGCGTCGCCTATGAAGGAAGGATGTTCAGGCTCGCGCATATTTCCGATGTCCATCTGGGGCCACTTCCCGGTGTAACCTATCGCGAACTCGCGTCCAAGCGCGTGGTCGGCTATGTCAACTGGCAGCGCAACCGCCGCCGCCATATGCACGATGCCGTCATCGACACCATCGTCGCCGACATGAAGGCGAGCGGTCCCGACCACCTCGCCGTCACCGGCGATCTGGTCAATCTGGCGCTGGACGGCGAGATCGAAATGGCAAAGCACTGGCTGGAGACGCTAGGCCCTCCGGAGGATGTTTCGGTGGTGCCGGGCAATCACGACGCCTATGTGCCGGGCGCCTTCGACAAGGTCTGCCGCTCCTGGGCGGCGTGGATGAGCGGCGACGGCGTCACCACACCAATCGACCGCAACACTTTTCCCTATCTGCGCGTGCGCGGCAACGTCGCGCTGATCGGCGTCTCGACGGCGCGCGCCACGGCGCCGTTCATGGCCAACGGCTTCTTCCTCGAAGGTCAGGCGCAAAGGTTGGCCTCGATGCTCGACGCCACCGCCAAACGCGGCCTGTTGCGGGTGATCATGATCCATCATCCGCCGGTGCGCGGCGCCGTCACCCAGCAAAAGCGCCTGTTTGGCATATCCCGCTTCCACAAGACCGTTCACCGGCACGGCGCCGAGCTTGTACTGCACGGTCATTCGCACCTGCCGTCGCTGTTCTTCATCGGCGGACGCGGCACCAGGATTCCGGTTGTCGGCGTCGCCGCTGCCGGGCAATCGCCCGGCGGCAAGAACCCGGCGGCACAGTACAATCTGCTCGACATCGACGGCGAAAAGGGCAACTGGCGGATCCGGCTGACGCGTCGCGGCCTGACCGGACCGGCCATACCGCCATCCGACCTCCAGGTGGTGGAACTCGGCGTGGATGCCGAGGCATCCAAACCGCTGGTCAGAAGCTGATTTTCATCGTCATCAAGCGATCCCAGAACAGCGCGGCCGCCACCGCCAGCCCCACCAGCGCGCCGGCGGCGATCAGGCCGAGGCCGGACAGGAAGGCCGACCAGCGCTTGCCGGGCGCGGTTGCTTGCAAGGGTGGTTCGGCTTCCCGCACGGTGGCGCGGTTCAGGCCGGCAACGGCCGGCTCGACGCCGCCCTCCATCATACGCTGACGCTCGACGATGCGCTCCGCCACATAGCGCGTGACCTGATCGGCAACCGGTTTCATATCGGTCGATTCGGCCAACACGACGCGGCCGATGCGGGTATCCCTGAGGAATCGGTAGGTGCGGCGGTCGCGCCCCATGGCGACATGGCTGACGGCGTCGATCCACAGCCGCGGCTGCAGGCCCGACGAGATGACGAAGTCGAAATTGTCCATGTCGGCGGGCACGTCGGCAAAGACCGGGGCGAGTTCGGCGGCAAGCAGCTCAAGCCGCATCCGGTGTGCCTCGCGCATGTCGACCACGACATCGTCGCGATCGGCAAAGGCGTTCTTCACGTCGCGAACGGCATCGGACAGTTTGCGCGACGGGGTTAAAGAGGTGAATTGCTCGTCTGAGTCCTTCATCATCCCTCGCTAATATATGGTTAATAGCGAGTTAACACAGCCATTTGCAAAATGCACTGGCGAGATGCCGGAAGACGGTGAGGTTCAGCTCGCTGCGGCGTCTAGTGTCGGACGCACACGCCTGCCGCGCCGGTCCATGTTCCGGCGCACAGCCTGGGCGACCACGCCTGGCGCCTCCTCGACCAGCATATGGCCGGCATCGAGGACGTGATGGATATGAAAATGTGTCGGCAGGCCATCAGCCTGGATAACGGGCAGCACCGGATCGTCCGTTCCCCAAACCACCATCACCGGCATGTCGAGCGCGTCCAGCTGTTCGCGGGGGATGACGCCCTGCCGCTCATCCCTGGTCATGACGGTTGCGATCTCGATCAGCTTGCGCAACTGGCCGGGGCGACGGCGTACTTCTGCCAGGACACCAACGATGCGCTCCGGCGGTGGGCTTTGCGGTCCGGACATGGCGGTAAGGCAGGTGCGGATTTCGCGTCTGTCGGCCGCCGCGGCGTAGCGACGCAACAGCGGCCCATTGATCTCCGGGCCAAAACCGCCCGGCGCCAGAAGCGTCAGCGAGGCTATTGTTTCGGGTTCGGCCAATGCCATCAGGGTGGCTACCGCACCGCCCATCGAATGACCGGCAACATGCACCCGTGCTATGCCGCGTGCGGCGAGATCCGCGAGAACTGCTCGCGCCGCTGTCCTGGCCGGACCGCTGCCGGGGAAATCGAGCGACAGTCCGTGTCCCGGAAGATCGTAGGCCAGTGTTCTGATCCCGGGCGCCAGCGTCGCGGTCACCTCGCGCCAGATTTCATGGCAACCGCCGAAGCCATGCAGCAGGACGACCGTCTTCGGCCCGGCGCCCCGCTCGGCAACATAGAGGGATGAGACCATGAAAAATGTATGATTATTGCAAGATAGGACAGGAAATTTCGAATTGGGCTGGATTGCTCCCAGTCCAGACCGATGGCCAGTAAAATTTTCGCGATCCGGAAAGATACTAGCTAGCGTTACCGAGGCCCGCGGCGCGCAACGCCTCGACCAGCCGCTCGGTCAGGTCGGCAGGATATTTCCGCTCGGCGAAGGCCGCACGCGGGTCAGCGGCGAATTTCGGGAATTTGGTGGTCAGCTCATCCAGAAGCTTGGCAGCCAGCTGCTCGCGGCCGGCAGCCTTGGCGCCGATCAGCCGCGCCGCCAGATAATGCGATTTCATCGCCGTCGTGCGCAGCGACTCGCTGGCGATCGCGGCCTTGTTCATATCGCCCAGCATGAACTGCCCGGCGAAGAGCCCGTAATCCCACCAAGTCGGGTGGCCGCTGAACGTCTCGACGGCACGGGTCAGGATCGGTGTTCCCTCGGCATATTTTCCGGCGAAGATCAGGCCATAGCCGTAGGCGGCAGCCATGCTGAGGTCGTAGGGGTTGAGCTGATAAGCCTTGCGCATCCAGCGGATCGCCTCCTCGGGGTTGCCGAGGCGCGAGTAAAGGTAACCGTATGCGCGGTGCGCATAGGGGCTGGTCGGCCCTATCTGGATGGCGCGATGGGCAAAAGACATCGCCTGTTCGACCGTCGCGTCAGGCGGATAGGCGTAGTGATCGGTCGCGGCCTCGAGATGGAGCGATGCCAGTTCCGAATAAACGAGCGACGATTTTGCGCCTTGGCTGGCAAGGTTTTCCAGACAGCGATAGGCGGCCTCATGAGTCTTGGTGCTCTGGTCGAGATAATATCTGTCGTTGAGGATCAGGCACCTCGTCAGCCCGGTCTGAATGCCGTTCTGTTCGATGTAGCTGTAGAGCGGGCCGGCGGCGGGAATGGTCGAGCTGAGGATGGCGGCGATACGATCCTCGACGGTACCAGGCGCACTGTCGGCGACCGTCAGATTGCGGGACAAAAGCACGCGCCCGGTCGCCACACTCTGCAGCTCGAGCGTCACGTCACCTGCCATTGGTCCCGGCAGGACATCGAAAACGAAACTGGTCGGATCGGTGCTCGGGTCGCGCTTGCTGTCGGCGTCGCGGCCGATGAAGTCGATTGTGTCGAAACCGGCAAGACCGGCGCGCAGCGAGGCGGCGACGCGGCCTGCCTCGGGGCCGGTGGCCTTCACGGCGATGTAGACGAGGGGCAGGGCCTCCACCGTCGGCGATGCGATGCTGCTCGTTGCGCCCTCCGTCTCGACCACCGCCGCCGGATCGCTGCTGGCAAGCAATGCGCCGCCGCCCTGGCGCAGGATGAGCACGCCCAGCATAAGGATGACCAGCGCCATTGCGCCCCAGAAGAAGTGCAGATGGCGCGCCAGGGAAGGTCCAGGTCCCGCAACCGCCGACGCCATCGAGGCAACCGGGGGCGCGGCAAGAGCGGGGTCCTCGGGCGATCCGGGCAAGTCGGCTACCGCCTGCGCCAGCGCCACCGGCTCCTGCCCATCCGGCAGGCGGATGGCGTTGAGTTCATAGGACGGCACATAGCCGCCGCGCGGAATGGCGATGCGGACCGGTTCGGCTACGCCCTCATTGGCGAAATAATGCTGGAGAAGTTCGCGCAGCCTGCCTGCCTGCACCCGGACCACCGCATCGGTCGACGAATCGAAATCGCCGTCCTTGCCGAAGACGTCCATGGCGATGGAGAAACCCTTGAGCCTGTCGGCTTCGCCGGCCTGCTCGCGCTCAACAAGATAGCGCAGCAACTTGCGTGCGCGCTCGGAGCGTCCGAACGTTTCGCTGGCGAGTAGTCGTTCCAGTGTCTCGCGCACTGCGGGGGCGGCAGGCGTGGCATGCTGCAAGTGTCGATCCTCTCGAAGTCGGCACAGGTTGAGGCGCAATCATATAGAGCCTGCACGTCCATACAAGCATGCTTATGTTATGCGATCGCGTACCGCACCGGATAATTGCCAATGGTTAACACGAGAAAACCGGAATTTCCCCCCGGCAAATGGGTCATTTCCGGGCGCCGCGGATACGGCGCCCGGCGAGAAGTCAGCCGGCCTTGCGCCCGATGATACGGTTGGCAGCCGAAACCACGGCTTCCAGCGAGGCGGCGACGATGTTGGTGTTGATGCCGGCTCCGAACAACTTGCCGCCGGGATATTCCATCTCGACATAGGAGATCGCCGAGGCGTTCGATCCGCGCTGGAGCGAATGCTCGGAATAGTCGAGGACCGACATGTCGACGCCGACATGGCGCGACAGCGCATCGACGAAGCCGTCGATCGGGCCGGTGCCGGATCCGGTGATGGTCGTCTCCTTGCCGTTATCGAGGATCACCGCCTCGACCACGCGCCGGCCCTTTTTTTCAGTGTCGGGATAGGTGTGATGGTCGAGGAATTTGAGCCGCGCGACGGGCTGGTCGACATAGGTCTCGAGGAAGCGGTCGTGGATGCGCTTGGCCGGCACCTCCTTGCCTTCCGCGTCGGTGATCGCCTGGATTTCCTGGCTGAACTCGATCTGCAGATTGCGCGGCAGGTTGAGGCCGTAATCGGCCTGCAGCACATAGGCGATGCCGCCTTTGCCGGACTGCGAGTTGATGCGGATGATCGCTTCGTAGCTGCGCCCGACATCGGCCGGATCGATCGGCAGATAGGGCACTTCCCAGACCGGCGTATTGGCCTTCTTCAGCGCCTTCATACCCTTGTTGATGGCGTCCTGGTGCGAGCCGGAAAAGGCGGTGTAGACGAGTTCGCCGACGTAAGGGTGGCGCTCGGGGATCTTCAGCTGGTTGGAATATTCGTAGACGTCCTTCATCCGGTTGATGTCGGAGCAATCCAGATGGGGATCGACGCCTTGTGTGTACATGTTGAGCGCCAGGGTGACGATGTCGACATTGCCGGTGCGTTCGCCATTGCCGAACAGCGTGCCTTCGACGCGGTCGGCACCCGCCATCAGGCCGAGCTCGGTGGTGGCGATGCCGGTGCCGCGGTCATTGTGCGGGTGCAGCGAAATCAACAGGTTTTCGCGGTTGTCGAGGTTGCGGCACATCCATTCGATGCGATCGGCATAGATGTTGGGCGTCGACATTTCGACCGTCGACGGCAGGTTGATGATCAGCTTGTTGTCGGGCGTCGGCTTCACGATCTCGGTGACGGCGTTGCAGATCTCCAGCGCGACTTCGAGTTCGGTGCCGGTAAAGCTCTCCGGCGAATATTCGAAGCGGTAACCGCCGCCGGCCTTCGCCGCCATGTCGGTGATCATCTTGGCCGCATCGGTGGCGATGCGCTTGATGCCGCCGACGTCCTTCTCGAAGACGACGCGGCGCTGCAACTCGCTGGTCGAATTGTAGAAATGCACGATCGGGTTGGTGGCGCCCTTCAGCGCCTCGAAGGTGCGGGTGATCAGCTCGGGCCGGCACTGTACCAGCACCTGCAGCGAGACATCGGCCGGCACATTGCCTTGCTCAATGCACCAGCGGGCGAAATCGAAGTCGGTCTGCGAGGCCGAGGGGAAACCGATCTCGATCTCCTTGAAGCCCATGTCGAGCAGCAGGCCGAACATGCGCGCCTTGCGCTCATGGCCCATCGGGTCGATTAGCGCCTGGTTGCCGTCGCGCAAATCAACCGAGCACCAGACCGGCGCCTTGTCGATGACCTTGTTGGGCCAGGTGCGGTCGGTGAGGCCGACTGTCGGATAGGGCTGGTATTTGCGGGCGGCGCCCGGCATGTGGCCGGCCGCGCTTTTTACGCTTTCGGCTTCGCCGGATCGTATCTCTTCTCGTGCGTTCATCGTCTTGTTCTCCCGGCGGCCCACGGATCGGTCTTCGGACGGATTGAGAGCGAGCTGCGCCTTACCAGATTTTCGTTCGCTTGATGTGAATTGCCAATTTTGAAACTGGCCAAGGAGCGTGCGCGTAAGCGGCGGTTCGACCGCCGGGCGCTCCTTCAGCGAACCCGGCGATCGCCGATAAGGCCGAGAAGAAGCAGGGTCGATGCCAGCGCGCGAACGGTCTCGCCGGTAAAGCCGGTCGGACGGGAAGCGACGGAGGAGGCGCGCGTGTTCATGGCGGTTTTCATACAGGAGCGGCCATGGAGAGGCAAGTAGGCGCATTTCTGCC
This sequence comes from Mesorhizobium sp. CNPSo 4684, assembly GCF_057784315.1. Taxonomy (NCBI): domain Bacteria; kingdom Pseudomonadati; phylum Pseudomonadota; class Alphaproteobacteria; order Hyphomicrobiales; family Phyllobacteriaceae; genus Mesorhizobium; species Mesorhizobium sp. CNPSo 4684. The sequence goes on from NZ_JBWLUX010000009.1 coordinate 50,414, forward strand.
TGTTTCAGACCTCTTCCCCACGCGCGGCAAATACGCCAGACTTGGTTTGTTTCTGTGCGTGTCGCCGTCCCTTCGCGGTCCCGGCGATAGGCTTGGACGAGGTCGCGATGCCGGGGGAGGTCGCCCATGAATGATGCCGGGGGAGGTCGCCCATGAATTTTGTATTCTTCTCGCCGCATTTTCCGGCCAACGGCGCCGATTTCTGCGACCGGCTGAAGAAGGCCGGCGCCACGGTGCTGGGCATCGGCGATGCGCCTTTTGATGCGCTGGACGGCAAGCTGAAGGCGGCACTGTCGGAATATTACCGCGTCGCCGACATGGAGGACTACGATCCGGTGTTCCGGGCGATGGGTCATTTCATCCACAAATGGGGCCGCATCGACCGCTTCGAGTCGCTCAACGAGCATTGGCTGGAACTGGAAGCCAACATCCGCACCGACTTCAACATCTACGGCACCAAGCTCGATTTCGTGAAGAATCTGAAGCGCAAGAGCCGCATGCGCGCCTTCTTCCGCAAGAGCGGCGTTGACACCATTGCGCAGCGCAAATGCTCCGACCGGGCAGGCGCCATGACCTTCATCCGTCGCGTCGGCTATCCCGTGGTGGTGAAGCCCGATTCCGGTTCCGGCGCCTCGAACACCTTCAAGATTTCCAACGCCAAAGAGCTCGACCAGTTTTTCCGGGACAAGCCCGAGGACGTGACCTTCGTCATGGAACAGTTCATCGAGGGCCTGGTGGTCACCTTCGACGGGCTGGTCAACCGCGACGGTGAGGTGGTGCTTGCCGCCAGCCACCGGTACGACCAGAGCGTCATGGAAGTGGTCAACAAGGACCGCCACATGAGCTACACCTGTTTTCCCAAAATCAGCCCCGCGGTCGAGGAGGCAGGCAGGAAAATCCTGAAGGCGTTCGACGTGCGCGAGCGCTTCTTCCACATCGAGCTGTTCGAAACCAAGGACGACCGTGTCATCGCGCTCGAGGTCAATATGCGGCCGCCCGGCGCCTGGATGACCGATGCGATCAACTACACGTTCGACATCGACGTCTATGCGGCGTGGGCCGACATGGTGGTCAAGGATGCCGCCGGCGGACCCTATGAGGGCAAGTATTTCACCGCCTATGCCAGCCGCAAGCAGCACCTCCATTATTTGCACAGCCATGAGGACGTGCTGGCCGCGCATCGCGACAAGATCGTCCACCATCAGCCGATAGAAAAGGTTTTCAGCCGCGCCATGGGAAATTACGCCTACCAGATGCGCTCGAAGGACGAAGCAGCGCTGCGCGAGGCCGTCGCCTATATTCACGCGGAAAAGGCTTAAACGCGATGGACATTTCCTATCACAAGGGCTTTGCCCGCAATCTCGGCCGCGACATGGAATACAAGCGCTACGGCCATGCCGGCAGGCCGGTGGTCGTGTTCCCGACCTCGCAAGGGCGGTTCTATCAGTTCGAGGATTCCGGCGGGGTAGGGGCGCTGGCCGAATTCATCGATACCGGCCGCATCCAGCTGTTTGCGGTCGACGGCATCGATTCGGAATCTTTCTTCAACAAGCATGCCGACGCCGCCCACCGCATCGGCCGCCACGAGGCTTATTTCCGCTATGTCCGTGAGGAGGCGTTGCCGGAGTTTCTGGCGACCGCCGAGAAAGCCAATGGCGGACGCAAGCTGAAGCCGCTGTTTACCGGCTGCTCTATGGGCGGCTACCATTCCTCGAACTTCGTCTTCCGCTTTCCAGAACTCGCCAGCGGCGTCATCGCGCTGTCGGGCGTCTATTCGGCGCGCGACTTCTTCGGCAAGGCGCTGGAAGGCGACATTTTCTACAACTCGCCGCTCGACTATCTGCCCGGCATCGTCGACCCGAAGCTCTTGGCGCGGCTGAAGGCGCTGAGGATGATCTTCTGTTGCGGGCAGGGCGCCTGGGAAGAGCGCATGCTGGTCGAGACGCGCAAGCTGGAACAGATCCTGCGCGACAAATCCATTCCCGCCTGGGTCGACTATTGGGGTGGTGACGTCAGCCATGACTGGCCGTGGTGGCACAAGCAGCTGGTCTATTTCTTCGGCCGCTGGCTGGATGACGATCTGATGCATAGATTGGACTGATGGCCACACCCGAGCCCATTCGCCGTTTCGTCGAGGCCACCAATGAAGGTGACACCGAAGCGTTTCTTGGCACCTTTACCGCCAACGCATCCCTGACCGACTGGGGACGATCCTTCCATGGCCGCGAGCAGATTGCGCGCTGGAACCGGTCGGACAGTATCGGCGTGAAGTCCAATCTGTGCATTGTCCGCATCGCCGAGGCCGATGGCAGCTACCACGTCCGCATCGCCGTCACAGGCGAAGGCTTTAACGGCGAAGGGGACATGGTCTTCACGCTGGACGGCGACCGCATAGCGAGCCTGGTCATCAGCTGACGCCGCGCAAGGCTAGCCTTCCTGGCATACCGGCAGAGGAACGGTTTCGTGCTCCACGGTCGATCCGCGGCGCAGGCCGAGGAAGACGACAAGCGCGGTGACGATGGTGATTGCCGCCAGCACGATCAGCAGCCTGTCGAACGCCGTCTCGTAGGCCTGGACCAGGACCGTGGCTCCGGTTCCCGGCAAGCGGGCTGCCGCTTCGCCGACATTGCCGGTCGCCAGCAGCTGGGCGGCAGCGGTTGCACTCAGGGACGACGTTGCGCCCTGGGCCGGCAGTTGTGCAGCCGTGAAGCCCGACAGGACCGCCATGACGATGGCCAGCGCCACGCCTTCACAAGCGACGCGGGTGGTGTTGAAGATGCCGACCGCCATGCCGGCGCGCTCCTTCGGCACGACGCTGACGGCAAGTCCGTCCATCAGCCCCCAGGGCAAAGCGATGCCGATGCCGATCAGCATCAGCGGCGCCACAAGGGCGAGGGCGACCGGCGGGGTCAGGCTCAGCCAGACAAGGCCGGCGGCGGCAATCAACAGGCCGACGCCGCAGATCGTCGCCGGAGCGATCCAGCGCGCCACCTGGCCGGCAAGCAGAGGCAGGATCAACAGCGGTCCCGACAGGCAGATCATCAATTGCCCCGCCTCGATCTCGCTCATCCCCTCAATGCCGATGAAGCGGATCGGCAACAGCACGAGCAGGACGACGAAGCCATAGGCGGGGGCAGCCGCCAGAAACTGGACGCCGACGAAGCGGGGAAAGCGGAACAGCGAGAGATCGAGCATCGGCCGGCCCACGCGACGCTCGACGATGACGAAGGCGGCAAAGAAGAGCGCAGCGATGGCAAGCAGCCCGATCACAAGCGGATCGGTCCAGCCGCTCTGCGGCGCCTGAAGCACGCCGTAGGTCAGCGCGGCCAGCGCAATTGTGAACGTGCCGGCCCCCGCCCAGTCGAGGCCGGTCGCATCGGGGTCGCGCGATTCCTTGATTGTGCCCAGACCCAGTAGCGCGGCGGCAATCGCAAGCACTGCCACCAGAACGAAGATCGACCGCCAGCCGAATGCTTCGATGATGAGGCCGGAGGCGATCGGACCGAAGGCGAGGCCAATGCCGAAACTGGTGCCGAGGAAGGAAAAGGCGCGCAACCGCAATTGTCCCTCGAATTCCTGGGCAAGCGCAGAGGCGCCGCCGGCGAAGGCGGCGGCACTGCCGAGCCCTTGCGCAGCCCGAAGTGTGTCGAACCAGACGATGTCAGGCGCGAGCATCGCGCCCAGCGTGGCCAGGACATAGAGGCCGAGGCCGGCGAGGAAGATGCGCTTGCGGCCATGATTGTCGGCGAGCGCGCCCAGCGCCATCAGGGTGGCGCCAAAGGTCAGCATGAAGGCGTTCGTCACCCAGTTGAGCGCGATCGGGCTGCCCCCGAGATCGGCTGCAATACGCGAGAGTGCGACGGCCGGGCCGGTGAAGGTCAAGGGCATGGTCATGGCGGCAAGGCATACCGACAACAGGACGAGCCATGGCGCGGCTGCGCCGTTTGTGGTCTTCGAAGTCATGGTTTTTCCTATCTGAAGCAGGATCCGCCGGTGTGCCGTCGGGAGCGCAACACCGGTCGCAACGGCAAGATAGGCCCGCGACATTCCCAGAAAAATAGTATTAAATCTCCAGATATACCGGACTGAAACGCTCGAATGGAGAGATGTGATGGAACGCCTCAACGGCCTTCTGGCCTTTGCCCGCACTGCCGAGTTCGGCAGTTTCATCGCCGCCGGCCGAACGCTTGGCATCTCGGCGTCGGCCGTCGGCAAGAGCGTCGCCAGGCTCGAGCAGGATCTCGGCGTGCGGCTGCTGCAGCGCAGCACGCGCCGTGTCGGACTGACCGAGGAAGGCAAGCTGTTCAACGAGCGGGTGCGGCGCATCCTCGACGACATCGACGATGCTGAGGCGATGCTGTCGCGAACGCGGGAAACGCCGCATGGGCGGTTGCGCGTTTCGACGCCGATCGTGACCTATCACCTGCTGTTGCCGGTGCTGTCGGAGTTCATGGCGTGCTATCCCGAAATCGAACTCGACATCGATTTCAACGATCGCATCGTCGACCTCATCGACGAAGGCGTCGACATCGCAATCCGCAGCGGTGAGCTGCCGGATTCGCGCCTGGTGGCGCGGCCGCTTGCGCCCTTCCGGCTGCTGTTGTGCGCGGCACCTTCCTACCTCGAGCAGCACGGCAACCCGAGCGGACCGGACGATCTCGTGAACCATTACGGCATACGCTTCCGGTTTCCAAACAGCGGAAAGCTGCAGGGTTGGCCGTTCATCGGCGGCAGTGTCGAGCCGCAGGTCCGCTCGATGCTGACCTGCAACAACACCGAGGCGCTGAAGGGCGCGACTATGGCCGGTCTCGGCATCAGCTCGATGCCCGATTTCCTGGTCCGCGAGGCGCTGCGCGATGGGCAATTGCGCACTGTGCTGGATGACCATGTCGACGGCCGCGGCCAGTTCCGGATGCTGTGGCCGTCAAATCGCCATTTGTCGCCGAAGGTTCGCGCGTTCGTCGATTTCCTCCCTGACCGGCTTGCCGCGACGCTGAGCGGCTCGTAGTCCTTCGCGGCGATGGCGATGGCGATGGCGATGGCGATGGCGATGGCGATGGCGATGGCGATGACGGCGAGGGACGAGCGCTGCTTTCAGTAGGTGGCCCGTCCGCCCGACAGGTCGAACGTTGCGCCAGTGGTGAAGGAATTTTCGTCCGAGACCATGAAGGCGATCATCGCGGCCGCCTCCTCGACTTCGACAAACCGCCCGCGTGGCACCTTGCCCAGCATGTAGGCCACCTGGGCCTCGGTGAGCTGTTCGAGGATGCGGGTGCGGGCGGGCGACGGCGTCAGCGCGTTGACGGCGATGTCGTGGCCGGCAAGCTCCTTGCCGAGCGATTTGGTCAGCGCGAGCACACCCGCCTTGGCGGCCGAATAGGCGGCGGCATTCGGATTGCCTTCCTTGCCGGCGACAGAGGCAATGTTGACGATGCGGCCGTAGCTGCGCGCGATCATGCCGGGCACCAGGCGTTTGCAGCAGTAGAAGACACCGTTGAGGTCGATGTCGATGATCTGGCGCCATGCGGCAGGATCATAGTCCACCACGGTAGCCGCCGGTCCGGCAATGCCGGCATTGTTGACGAGCAGATCGACCGGGCCGAGCGAGCGCTCGGTTTGCGTCGCGGCGCTGTCGACGGCCTCGACCAGCGATTGATCGCACAGCAAAGCTTCGATCCGACCGAGCGGGGCGAGTTCGGCGACGGCGTTCTTCATCGCAGCCTGGTCGACATCCCAGATGACAACGCTGGCGCCCGACGACAGCAGGCGCCGGGCAACGGCAAGGCCGATGCCTTGCGCGCCGCCCGTCACCACGGCGACACGGCCTGAGAGATCGACGGCATTCACGCGACGGTTCATGGGCAATTTCCTCTTCCCGGATCCTTGAATTCGTAACTCAGTCCCTGACGGCTCTCGCCACCAGCCGCGCGATGCTTGGTCCGGCGATGAGCACGACCAGGAAGCGGGCCGATTGCAGCGCCATGACGAAGGAGATGTCGACGTTCTGCGCGGCGGCGGCGATGATGGCGACGCTGTCCATGCCGCCGGGGCTGGTTGCGAGATAGGCGGTCAGCGGATCGATACCGAGGACATGGCTGATCAGCCAGGCAAGCCCGCCGCAAAAGGCGATCAACACGACGATCGAACCGACGATCTGCGGCAGTGCCCGCGTCGCATGGCGCAGGATCGCCCGTGTAAAATTCAGTCCGATCGACCAGCCGACCATCGCATAGGAGAGCGCCAGCAGCCATGGCGGCAGTTGCATCGCCACGCCGAAGCCGAGATGGACGATGGTACCGAAGATGAAGGTGCCGAGAAAGAAAGGCGAGGGCAATCGGCACAAGCGGCCGAGCAGGCCGCCGACCAACGCCACGCCGAGCGTGGCGGCAAAGGCCATTGCGTCGATCGGCGGGAACCAGACAATGGCTGGGATTTCAACGCCGGAGGTGTCGACCCACATCTTGGCCACGAGTGCCGCCGTCATCGAGACGAAGATCACGCGCAGATACTGCATGAAGGCGACGAGGCGCTGGTCGGCGCCGAAAGCGCCGGCCATCAGCACCATGGCGGTGGCCGCACCCGGCGACGAGCCCCAGACCGCCGTGGTGCCGGGCAGAATGCGCCAGCGGCTGATCAGCCAGCCGAGCAGGCTGGACGCCGCCAGGGTCGCCAGCACCACGACGACGAACAGCGGCCATTCCTTGTAGAAAACCGAAAAGATGTTGGCCGAGATCGACGCCGCGACAAGGCAGCCGACCAGGGCCTGGGCGGAGGCAAAGACGGGGCGCGGCACGCGCACGGTGGCGCCATTGGTGCCGGCAAGGATCGCTGCCAGCATCGGGCCTATCAGCAGTGCGGCGGGCAGTGCGGCGTATTCCAGCGTGCCGGCGAACAGCAGCGAGAAGATCAGCAACACCAGCCACTGCCGAAGCGGACGCATGCGCGTCATGCGTTCGATGGCCGGCTGTTCTGGCGAGGAATCCATATCAGGTCTTAGACTTGGAGAAGAATGATGCGAACCCCGCCGAGGAAACTCGAAAACCGCGTTTGCTTTCGAACATCACTCGTTCTTGACGGCGGGCAGGCCGAAACCCCCGACCGGATGGGTCTCGATCTGGAACTCGAAGCCGGAGATGAAAGGCCGCGCCTTGGCGATCGCCGCCTGGACTTCGGGCAGTTGCAGCGATGCCTTGTGGCTGGCCTGATCGGTCCACACTTCTGTGACCCAGATCGCGTCGGCATCGGCCGGGTCGGTGGCGATGATATAGCTCAGGCAGCCGGGGAGGGCGCCGGTGCTCTCGCGCAAAATGCCCATGATCGCGTCGCGCTGGCCGCGCGCCGCCCGCATCTTGCCGATCAGTCCGTACATCGCCTTACGTCTCCCCTTGCTTTCAAACCGCTGAAACTTTCGCACAACATGCTTGGGTTGCGAGACGCAGTATGCAATTGCCCGCTCAAGGCATCAACTGGCCACCGTTCACCTCGATCACCTGGCCGGTGATGTAGCCACTCAGGAGATCGGAGGACAGGAAGAGATAGGCGCCGACGCAGTCTTCAGCCGTGCCGGCGCGTCCCTGAGGAATGGTGGCAACCATGCCCTTGATCTGTTCGTCGGTGGAATAGCGCTCATGGAATGGCGTCAGGATCGTGCCCGGCGCCACTGCGTTGACGCGGATGCCGAAGCCGATCAGTTCCTTGGCCATGCCGCGGGTGACGTTGGAGACGAAGGCCTTGGCCGAGCCGTAGAGCCCGGCGCCGCCGCCAGCGCCATTGCGCGCGGCGATCGACGAGGTGTTGACGATGAAGCCGCCCTGCTTCTTCAGCCATGGCATCGCCTTGCGCGAGGCGGTCAGCACCGAGCGGGCGTTGAGGTCCATCACCGCGTCGTAATGCGCCTCGGTCTGCTCGGCATAAGGCACGCGGCCAAGCATGCCGCCGGCATTGTTGACCAGCCCGTTGAGCCGGCCGAAATGCTCGGCGCTCTCCTCGACGACACGCTCGACATCGGCGGCGGCTGAGAAATCGCCCTGTGTCAGGAACACCTCGCCGCCGCCATCGCGGATGGTCTTTGCCAGTTTCTCGGCCGCCTCGCGGCTCGAATTGTAGTGCAGAGCGACCCGGCATTTCTGCTCGGCATAGGCCAGCGCAAGGGCGGCACCTATGCCGGTCGAGGCGCCGGTGACCAGCACCGCCTTGCCGGCAAGATCGGGGATGACGAGGGTGGGGGTTGCTGGCACGTCGGTTCTCCGGGAATTTCCTCCCGTCCTTCGTAGGCGCTCGCAGCCCTCCTGTTCAAGCCCCGGCTAGGGTCTGAGATAAACGTAACCCTGGCGCTGCAGTTCGGCGAGCTTGACGACGCCGCCCTTGTCGGCAGCGTGGAAGCCCTCGAGCAAATCGGCAAGGGTGATCTCCATGCCTTTCATGGTGTTGCCGCAGGCATGCGGCTCAAGACCCTGCTGGACGAGACCGGCAAAGCGTCCCGAAATCGCCGCCGATATGCCTTTCGACTTGAAACCGGCAAGGGCGGGGCCATGCACGACCAGCACGATGTCGACATTGCCGCCGGTGCCTTCATAGTGGTTCTTGATGTTGCCGAGCACAAAATTGACCTTGTCGAGGTCGCTGAGATGATAGGCCACCTTCGGTCTGTCCTCGGCGGCGGCCGCCCGGCTCAGGCCGAACAGGCCGGCGGCGCCGGCAAGGCTGGCACGGAAAATGTCGCGTCGGCGCATGGCATCTTCCCCGGCTTGGTGCTCATCGCAAATTGCGTGGCTGCGGCCATGATACTAGCATAAATTGCCGTTACGTCCTGTCGATGCGAGGAGGGGGTCCAATGGCATTCAGGAAGTGGAAGAATTTCGCCGTCGCCGGATTTGGCGCCATGCTGCTCGGTGCACTTGCGGGTCCGGCCGTGGCCGACGATGCGCTTAGATTGCCCGAACTCAGTGCGAGTGGCACCGATGCCTGTTTCGGCCGTGTCTATGACGCGGCCCATCTCAAGGCGCATCCGAGGCAGAAGGTGGCGCGGATTTTCTTCCTCTATGGCCATGATCCGGTGAGCCATCCGAACGAGGAGCCGATGGCGAATGCGGACACCTCCTACAATGGCTTTCTCACCACCACGGTGCGTGGCGCCAAGACGCCGCAATGGGCCGGCGGCTGGTGCAATCATGAGTCCGAGGACGGCAAGTCGGGCCCGATCCGCTGCGGCATGGACTGCGACCGCACCATGGCTTCGCTGAAACTCGATGACAAAGGCCGCCTGATCCTCACCGATGTCTCGTCCGATCTCTATCTCGACGCCGGATCGGAAGACGAACTGGGCGAGGCTGAATATGACCGGCAGGCGCTGGGCTCAGAGGACGATAATTTCCGCCTCGACCCGATGCCGGCGGCAACCTGCAAGGCCGAATTCGCCAAGATCGATCCGATCGATCCGGCGCTGGGTGCGCCGTTGCGCGAGCGGCTGAAGCCGGACCAGCCTTTCTGTTTCGGGCGCGATTACGATGCCGCGCACCTGAGCTCTCATCCCGACCAGGTGACGCAGTCGATCCGCGTCTTCCGCGGACCGGTCGAGCTTGCCTCCTTCGCCTCAGGCGGCGATGTCGCCAACTGGCCCGACGGCGCCGACATCGCCGTTTCGGTGACCACCAGGAAGAACGGAGCCAAGGGCACGCAGACCTATTCCTGCCAGGGTGAAGCGGACCAATGGCGCTGTGCGGCGAGCGCGAAGATGAGCAATTTTTCGTGCGACATCAGCCAAAAGGAAATCTACCTCAAGCGCGGCGCCAACGGCACCATGATGCTCGCCAACCCCAACAGCAGCCTGGCGATCGTCGACCTCTGTTCGAAGGCGGCGGAAGGCAAGACGAAGTCGGACGACAAGGTTTACCGGCTGGAGGCCATGCCGCAGTCGGCGTGTGCGCCTTAGGCCGGCGGTGCTTCAACTCTCTGGTTGTGCCAACGGAAACGACCACGTGCCGTCGAGGATTTCTGCTCGCGGGCGGAAGAGACGTACCGTGTAATTCCACCCTCGCGTGATGGGCAGGCAATTCTGGATCTTGCCGTCGCATCCGCCGAACTGGATGGTGACCGCACCATCCACTCCTTTTTTTGCGGTGAGGCTGTTCACCGAATAGGCATTGTACTGGTTCGGCTGGAGGTAGCCCTCTCTGTTATAGACGGTAAGTGACCAGAAGCCGTCTACGGGTACATCCCCGACCGTCAGTTTGTGGACGGTGCTGGCGTCATTGCGTGCGGGAGTGGTCGGGAGATAGAGAGCATCCTTCTCCGGAAATCCGCCCCATAGCATGGCGCTTCCGATCAGATGCCTAACCGGGTCGACCTGATCTACGCTGGCACCGAACATGCGACGCGTATCGGAAACTGTCGTTCCAAGCTGTAAGAGTGCTGCTCGTACTTTCTTGAGGCTCACTTCATCCCAGTTGGGGACTTCGAACGTGCCTGGGCGTTCCTGCCTGAACTTAACAGCATCCTGCAAGGCATGGACCTGCTCGACATCTTCCTTGTCTGAATAATTGACAAGGAAACGGACAACGACAATGGCATAGCGGGTGCCAATCATCTCGCGGGTCAGAGTGTGGCCGCCCGCACCGTAATAGGTTGCTCGGGTGTATTGGTCCTCATTCGCGACCTGCATCCCCATGAAGCGCTTGCCGGCGTCCGGCAGGGTAATCGTTGCCGGCCCGGCATTGAGGTCGACAATCACAAATGAGTACAGCGTGTCCCGGTTGGGACGAACAATGCCTTGCTGGACAGGAGGAGCAAGCTCGCGGCCATGCCTGAACCTCCCAAAGCCGTCGTTTTTGACGACCCCGGCGAAATAAATATCGGTCTGGGCGCGGTTGTAGTTATCGACCGTGACGGGCAGGGCTGGTGAAGCAGTCGTCTGCGCCAATACGACGGAATTCGTCATCAATAGTGACATGCCCACCAAGGTCCTAATGCTGGTCTTCTTCATAGTGTCCTCAGGGTGGTGCGGAAGCTCTTGCGATCCACAGCTAGATCAGTCAGATATGGAAGTAAACGCGCCTTCTTGATAACCTTCCTACCAAATATGATAGGCTTGCCGCATGGATTTGAATGCCGCACGTATGTTTGTTGCTGTCGTCCAGATGGGCAGCCTCTCGGCAGCGGCAGCCCGTCTCGGAACGCCGCTCCCAACACTGAGCCGCCGTATCCGTGACCTCGAACTGCAGCTCAAGGTGCAGTTGCTGGTGCGCTCGGCGCGCGGCACAAAACTGACCGATGCAGGAACGAGGCTGTACGAGCACGCTGTCCGCGGCATCGAAGCACTGCTGGAGGCTGAGCAAGCCGTCGTGAGCGACCAGGCCCGGCTGAAAGGACGCTTGCGGCTATCTTTTCCGCCCACGGTTCAGCCATGGTGGGATTTGCTGGCGGCTTTCCAGCGCCGCTATCCGGACATCCAGATTTACGTCTACTCAACCGTGCGTCGCCTGGATCTGATCGAGGACGGCATCGATGTCGCCCTTCGCGTCGGCGCGGTCGTTCACGAAGGCATGGTGGCACGACAGGTGCTGTCCATCCGCAACATTCTCGTCGCCAGTCCAAAATTAGTGGAGCGCTTCGGCGTGCCGACCGAACCCGAAGCGCTTCATCGCTTCCCATGTGCGGTGTGGGCGTCGCGCGTGGATGTTCCGGCTCGCTGGGAATTGGGCGGGCATGTCGTGGAGCCCGCTGCGATTCTGTCCACCAACGACTATCATCACCTGTGCAGCCGTGCGCTTGGTGGCGATGTTGTGACGGAGTTGCCGCCCTTCCTGGCAGCCGCGCCCATTCGGGAGAAGCGCCTGATGCCGTTACTGCCGCAGTACCCGTTGCCCGAATGGGCAATCAGTCTGCTCTATCCGCCCCAGCGCCACCGATCCACCATCGTCAGGGCATATCTCGACTTCTGCCAGAGCTATCTCCCGAAGATCGTTCAAGCCTGCGAAATCGGCGTGGTGGATGAGAGAGCGGGCTGAATCGGCGGACGTCGGCTTTCGGGATCGCGGGAAGCATGGAACGTCCGCATGGGTCGGGAGACCGGCCATAGGCGCAGGGTACCAGGCGCTGCCGGTTAGGCGAAAGGCACCGCAGTCGTGCCTTTCGGCAGCTTCGCCTCATCGTCTGGCTCGACATGGATGGTCACGCGCACCGAGGGGATTTCGGCTTTCAGCGCATCCTCGATGCGGTCGCAGATAACGTGGCTGGCGCCGACGGTCATGTCGGCGTCGACGACCAGGTGGAACTCGATGAAGGTGGCGCGGCCGGCTATGCGCGTCTTGAGGTCGTGAACCTCCAGCGCGCCCTTGCAATTGGCCGAGATGATATCGCGGATGTGCATGTGTTCCTGCGTGTCGACGGCGCGGTCCATCAGCCCGTTCATCGACGAGCCGATGACATGCCAGCCCTGCCAGAGGATGTTGAGCGCCACGATGACGGCAAGCGCTGGATCGAGGATTTGCCAGCCGGTCAGGATTACGCCGACGAGACCGCCGAAGACACCGACGGAAGTCACCACATCGGTCATGATGTGGCGGCCGTCGGCAACCAGCGCCGGTGATTTCGCAGCGCGGCCGGCGCGGATCAGCGTCCAGGCCCAGAAAGCGTTGATGACGGTGGCGACGCCGTTGATCGCGAGACCTTCCCAAGGCTGTTCAAGCGGCGTCGGCGCCTGCCAGGAGCGCCAGGCCTCGCTGAGGATCAAAAGTGCTGCCAGCACGATCAGCACGCCTTCCAGCACGGCCGAGAAATACTCGGCCTTATGGTGGCCGAACGGATGATCCTGGTCGGCCGGCTTGTAGCTGACCCGGATCGCCCAGTAGGCAGCGGCCGAGGCGATGACGTTGACGATCGATTCCAGCGCGTCCGAATAGAGCGCGACGGAGCCGGTGATGTACCAGGCGGCAAGCTTGAGCGCGAGCACGACGCAGGCGACGACGATCGACCAGAAGGCGAGGGCGGCGACCCTTTGCTTGGCCGCCTCCTTTGCCGCGATCGCCGTCACGCTGTCCGCTGCGGCCATACCGGTCAGGCCGCCTTTTCCTTGGCCTTGCGCGGCAGATGCGCAACGATGTTCTCGATGATGCGCATGCCGGCATTGTGGCCGAGCGTCATGATCGATTCCGGATGGAACTGTACGGCGGCGATGGGCTCCTTGCGGTGCTCGAAGGCCATGATGACACCGTCCTCGGTCTCGGCGGTGACAACGAAGCCGTCGGGCAGCCGTACCGGATCGGCAAAGATCGAGTGGTAGCGGCCGACGGTGACTTCCTTGGGCAGGCCGGAGAAGATGATGCCGGGCTTGGAGACACGGATGCGCGACGGCTTGCCGTGCATCGGCACATGCAACTGCCTGAGCTCGCCGCCATAGGCCTCGGCCAGCGCCTGCAGGCCAAGGCAGACGCCGAAGATCGGCAGGTCGCGAGCCCTGGCCTTCTTGATGGTCGCGGCGCAGTCGAAATCCTTCGGCGTGCCGGGTCCCGGCGACAGCACGACGAGGTCGGGCTTCAGCCGCTCGAACACCTCCTCCGGCACTGGCGTGCGCACGGTCGAGACATTGGCGCCGGTCTGGCGGAAATAGTTGGCCAGCGTGTGGACGAAGGAGTCCTCGTGGTCGACGAGCAGGATGTTGACGCCGTCGCCGACGCGCGCGGTGGTGCGTTCGGCGCCGGCGGCATTGCCTAATTTGGCGTCGCGGATGGCGGAGAGCATGGCGGATGCCTTCAGTTCGGTTTCGGCTTCTTCTTCCTCGGGGATGCTGTCGAAGAGCAGCGTGGCGCCGGCGCGCACCTCGGCGATGCCGTCCTTGATGCGGATGGTGCGCAAGGTCAGGCCGGTGTTCATGTCGCCGTTGAAATTGACCATGCCGACGGCACCGCCATACCAGGCGCGCGGGCTCTTCTCATTCTGCTCGATGAAGCGCATGGCCCAGAGTTTCGGCGCGCCGGTGACGGTAACCGCCCAGGCGTGCGACAGGAAGGCGTCGAAGGCATCCATGCCTTCGCGCAAGCGCCCTTCAATGTGATCCACTGTGTGGATCAGGCGCGAATACATCTCGATCTGGCGGCGGCCGATGACGCGCACGGAGCCCGGATCGCAGACCCTGGACTTGTCGTTGCGGTCGACGTCCGAGCACATGGTCAGCTCGGATTCATCCTTCTTGGAGTTGAGCAGCTTCAGGATCTGCTCAGAGTCGGAAATGGCGTCGTCGCCGCGCTTGATGGTGCCGGAGATCGGGCAGGTCTCGACCCGGCGGCCATTGACGCGCACGAACATCTCCGGCGAAGCGCCGATCAGATACTCGTTTTCGCCGAGATTGATGAAGAAGGAATAGGGCGAGGGGTTGATCGACTTCAGCTTGCGCGAGATTTCGGAAGGCTGCGTCTCGCAACGCTCGTAGAACATCTGCCCGGGCACGACCTCGAACAAATCGCCGCGCTTGAAGCTATCCATCGCCTTGCGCACCAGATTGGCATATTCGCCGGGTTCATGATCGCCGCGCGGCGGGATGCGGTCAGCGGTCTTGAACGGCTCGGCGATTTCGTCGCGCGGCAGGCCTTCAGTCGAAAAACCGTCGCCGGAATAGTCGTAGCGGTCGGTCCAGGCCTTGGTCGAGTAATGGTCGACGACCAGGATTTCGTCGGGCAGGAACAGGACCAGGTCGCGCTGGCTCTGCTTGCGCTCGAGCTTGTAGTCGACCGGATCGAACTGGAAGGCGAGGTCGTAGCCGAAGGCGCCGTAGAGGCCGAGATTGGCGTCTTCGTCGGTCTTGAACAGCGCGGTGATGGCGCGCAGCACGGTAAAGACGGAAGGGACGCGGCTGCGCTCTTCCTCAGTGAAGACCCGGCCGGGTTTGGCGACATCGAGGCGGATCAGCTTCTTCGAGGTTTCGGTGACCGTGACTTCGCTCAAGCCGGCAAGCGCCTTGCCGATTACCGGCAACAGCACCTCGCCACGGCCGTTCAGTGCCTCGATGCGCATGGCGCGGCCACGCGCGGAAATCACCAGCGGCGGGTCGATGATGGCCGTATCCCAGCGCGTGTAGCGGCCGGGATATTCGTAGTTCGAGGAAAACACGGCCCCGCGACGCGAATTCAGCCCGTCGACATAGGAGTCGATCGCGCCGGCATAGGGCTTGTCGTGGCGCTCGCGGGTAATGGTGACGCCACCCGCGGTCACGAAGCGTTCCGCGCCGTTTTCCAGAACCTTCATCGTCGTCATTGCCGTCTCCATCTGGCTTGTTGGGCAACGGACCCGGGACTGGCTTTGAAAAAACAAATGGCCGCCCGGACATTCCGTTGCGGCCACCTTCTATTTTCACGCGTACGCGTTCGAACAGGCCGCTGTCAGCGAGCCCACCACCAAACGGTCTTGATCGAACGCATGTTCATGGGCGAAATCCATAGCGGCGAAAAGCCGGATGCGCAACAGGTTTGAAAGGCCTGTTTGTGGCCGCCGCTTCCGGGGCTCATGGCACATCGCCAGGGCTGGCGTTCCTGCCTAGACTAACACGCAACATCGAGAAGACGGGAAGACACCGATGACCGACCAGATCGAGCGCGCACGCACGTTCCATTCCCTCCACGTCAAGGGAAACCCGATCGTTCTCTACAATGCCTGGGATCCGGGCTCGGCAAAGATCGTCGAGAAAGCCGGAGCCAAGGCGATCGCCACGGGCAGCTGGCCGGTGGCGGCCGCCTTCGGCTATGCCGATGGCGAGAAAATCCCGCTGGAGCTGGCGCTGGACAACATCAAGCGCATCGTGGCTGCGGTCGACCTGCCGGTGACCATGGACGTTGAGGGCGGCTATGGCGTCGAGCCGGACGTCATCGCCCGCACAGTGACGCTTGCGCTTCAGGCGGGCGCCATCGGCTTCAATTTCGAAGACCAAATCGTCGGCGGCACCGGCCTGCACGACATCGCCGTACAGGTGAAGCGGATCGAGGCGGCAGCGGCAGCGGTGAAGGCTTCGGGCATTCCCGCCTACCTCAACGCTCGCACCGACATCTTCCTCAAGGCGAAGCCGGATGCGCATGACAAGGGCCTGCTCGACCAGGCGATCGAGCGGGCAAAGGCCTATGAAAAGGCCGGCGCGAGCGGTTTCTTTGCGCCGGGTCTTGGCGATGAGGGGCTGATCGAGGCGCTCTGCAAAGCCACAGCGTTGCCGGTCAACATCATCGCGCTGGCGCATGTGCCGCCACGCCAGCGGCTGGCCGAGCTCGGCGTCTCCCGTGTCAGCCACGGCCCGGTGCCCTACCGGCAGATGGCCGAATGGCTGGAGGCGAAAGCGCGGCTGGCGATCTCGGGCTAGGTCAGTCCTCCAGCGTCCCTGACCTGGCATCGGCGCTCTTCTTGTCGCCGACCAGCTTCAAAAGATCCTCGCCGGCGCGGATGATGCGGCGTGCGCGGCGGGTCAGGATGACGCCGTCCTGCGGGGCAAATACTTCGGTGCGGCCGCCGACCTCCCCGGGTGTATGGACAATGGTGGCGAGGCGTGCGCCCTTGGCGACGCGCTCGCCGGGCTTCACGTCGTAGAGCACGGCACCCGCCCGGGGTGCTGGCATCATGTCGATGTTTTCCAACGGCGCGACGAAACCAGTGAAAGGACCTGGTGCGGGTAGGGCCGGGTCGGCGATCACGCCGCGCGCCACCAGCAGCCAGTAGAGACCTTCGGCATCGGATGCGGCCAACCTGCCGTCGACATCGAGCATGCCGCGATATTCGACCGTGGTGACGACGCGCAGCTCGAACTTTGCCACGCCGGCGGGGACGTTCTGGTAGGGCATGATCGTGGCGCCCTCGAAGGTCCCGTCGCTGTCTTCGCTCCACAGCACCACCGCGTCGATGCCCATGGCGGCAGCGCAATCGGCCATTGCCGGCCACAGGCTGGAGTGGACGTAGAGATAGGCCAGCCCTTCATCGTCACAATGCAGATCAAGCACGATGTCGTGGCCTATGGAAAGTTGCAGCAGCCGCGTCTTCAACTGCTGATCGGCAGTTCCGAATGTGGTGTCCGGCAACAGTGCGGTGTCAGGCGCGGCAAGCAGCGGAAAGGCACGGTTGAAGTTGGTGCGGGTGCCGAGATGAAAGCGGCCCTGATGTTCGCCGAAATGATATTGCGCGCGGCCGATCGGGTTGGCCCAGGGCACGACCGTAATGTTGCCGTTGATGCGGCCTTCGGCCTCGGCCTTGTTCAGCGCAGGCATCAGCGCGTCGATGGCGACGACGCCCGGCAATTCGCCGGCATGGAGTGCCGACTGCAGATAGGCAGATGGCGCTGCCTTGTCGGCGCCGGTGAAGCGGAATGCCGGGAATTCGTAGAAAACGCCTTCGCTGTCGCCGGAAATGCGTTCGATCGATTTCTGCATGGGATGCCTCCAGGAAAGAGGCAGAACACATGCACGTTTGCCGGAGGGCTGTCGATCCGGTTCGCGGCGCTATGGGCGCAATATCATTCCGCGGCAGCCGGAACGGCCACAGGAGCGGAGCGTTCAAGCGCCTGCGAGACAACGGCCACGGTGACGGCCAGCAGCGCCAGAACCGCGCCGACCAGCGGCAGATGAGCGTAGGAGACGCCCGCCGAAAGGGCCAACCCGCCGATCCAGGCGCCACCGGCATTGCCGACATTGAAGGCGCCCTGGTTGAGCGTGGCGGCAAGGTTCGGCCCTTCGGACGCCGCTTCGACGACGCGGATCTGCAGCGGCGGCACGACGACGAAGATGAGCAGGCCCCACAGGAAGACGACACCGATGGCGACGCTGGCGATGGCGCCGAACTGCATGAAGCCGACAAACAGCACCGCCATCAGCAGCAGTGTGCCGATCACCGTCGGCATCAGCTTCCAGTCGGCCAGCTTGCCGCCGATGACGTTGCCGACGGTCATGCCGGCGCCGAACAGCAGCAGCACCCAGGTGACGGCCGAGGTGGACAGGCCGGAGACGTCGGTGAGGTAGGGCTTGATGTAGGTGAAGACCGCGAACAGGCTGGCCGAAGCAAGGGCGGCGATCAGCATCGCCAGCCAGACCTGCAATTTGCCCAGCACGCGCAACTCGCCGCGCAAGCCGCCGCCGCTCGGTTGGGCGACGTCGGACGGCACCAGCCAGGCAATGGCCGCAACAGAGAGCAAGCCGATGCCGACAACGGCGAGGAAGGTGGAGCGCCAGCCGAAGGCTTCGCCGAGCGCAGTGCCGGCGGGAACGCCCAGAATGTTGGAGAGCGTCAGGCCGGCGAACATCAATGCAATAGCGCTGGCGCGCTTGTTGCGCGGCACCAGGCTGGCGGCAACGACGGAGCCGATGCCGAAGAAGGCGCCATGGCCGAAGGCGGTGAAGACGCGCGCAGCCATCAAGAGCCAGTAATTGGGCGCAGCGGCGCAAAACAGATTGCCGACGACGAACATCGCCGTCAGCGCGACCAGAACCGGCTTGCGCGGCAAATTCGCGGTGGCCATGGCGACGATCGGGGCGCCGAAGACGACGCCCAGCGCATAGCCGGTGACCAGCAGGCCGGCCGAGGGGATCGACACGCCGAGATCGGCGGCAACCTCGGGCAACAGGCCCATAATCACAAACTCGGTGGTGCCGATGCAGAAGGATGCTATGGCAAGCGCAAGGATCGGCAAAGGCATGGAAAGTCCAGTCTGAATCGGTTCAATTTCAGACTGACCGAGAAGCCGTGCCATGCGCAATGCACATTGCTGCAATGCACCAATGCAGAAAGCCGGGAGCTTGACGCAAAGTTACGTCAGACCAGCGGCTTCAGTTCCTGGGCGATGGTCGGCAGCAGTTCCGAGACCGTCGGGTGGATGTGCATGGCACGGGCCAGCGTGTCGACCGGCGCCTTGGCGTACATCAGGTCGAGCACGCAGTGCACCGCCTCGTCGCCGCCAGGGCCAAGCACGGAACAGCCGAGGATCTCCCTGGTGTCGGCATCGACCAGGATCTTCATAAAACCTTGCGTCTCGCCCTTTTCGACGGCGCGGCCGACGCGGGTCATCGGCCGCTGGCCGACCAGCGCCTTGCGGCCGGATTTTTTCACGGCGGCCTCGGTCATGCCGCAGCGGCCGAGCGGCGGATCGATGTAGAGCGCATAGGCCTCGACGCGGTCGCTGACCTTGCGCGGATCGTTATCGAGCAGATTGGCGGCAACGATCTCATAGTCGTTGTAGGAGGTGTGGGTGAAGGCGCCCTTGCCGTTGCAATCGCCCATCGCCCAGATGCCGGGCACGCTGGTGCGCAGCTGGTCGTCGACGGTGATGAAGCCGCGCAGATCGACCGCGACGCCGGCCTTGTCGAGGCCGAGGTCGTCGGTGTTGGGAGTGCGGCCGAGCGCCAGAAGCACGTGCGAGCCGACTGCCGGCGGTTTGCCGGATGAGAAGGTCACGGCGATGTCGTTGCCCCGTTTGGCGAAGCCGATGTCGTCGGCGCCGACATGGACCGCTATGCCCTCGTTTTCGAGGATCGACAGGATCGCCGCCGATACGTCCTCGTCCTCGCGGCCGGCCAGGCGTGGGCTCTTCTCGATGACGGTGACTTCGCTACCGAAGCGGCGGAACATCTGTGCGAATTCCAGCGAGATGTAGCTGCCACCGACGACGATGAGGTGACGCGGCAAAATTTCGAGATCCATCATCGAGGAATTGGTGAGGTAGTCGATGTCGTGGATGCCGGGCAGATCCGGCACCGAGGCGCGGCCGCCGGTGTTGAGGAAGATCTTTTCGGCGGTCAAAAGGTCGTTGCCGACGCGCACCGTGTTGGCGGATTCGAAGCGCGCATGGCCGCGATAGAGCGTGCATTTGTCCATGCCGGAGATCCAGGTTTCCAGCCCGGTGCGGGAGGCGCCCGAAACCTTGTCCTTGCGCGCCTTGATCGCCTTATAGTCGACGCCGACAGGGCCACTGAGCGTCACGCCATAATCGGCGGCGCGCCGCGCCAGATGGGCGGCATAGGCGCTGGCGACCATAGTCTTGGTCGGGATGCAACCGGTGTTGACGCAAGTGCCGCCGACCAGCTTGCGCTCGATCAGCGCCACGCTCATGCCGGCTGCGTTCAGCCTGCCGGCGAGCGGTGTGCCGGCCTGGCCGGCGCCGATGATGATGGCGTCGAAAGTCTTTGCCGTCATGCCACGGCCGCCACGATCAGCAGGCCGCCGATGATCGCCACCGCGTCCTCGACGAGGGCGGCGGGCAAGTCCTTGCCGAAGGCTGCGGCCAGCCGGCCACGCGCTTCAGCGCCGCCATAGGTGCCAACGACGGCGCCGATGGCGCCGGCGATCAGACCGCCAACGGTGGAACCGGCGGTGGCGCCGATCACAGCACCTGCAAAGGCGCCCATGAGGATGCGGGCGCCGAATTGCTGCGGAACTTTGCGGCTCGGGGTCGACGGCAACTGGTCGGTGACCAGTTCGACAATGGCCAAAATGGTGAAGATGCCGACAGCGGCCCAATGGCCCATGAAGCTTGCCCAGGTGCCGGCAACCGGCAGCCAGCCGAGATAAGCGCCCCAGGCGACGGCGGCCGGCGCGGTCATGGCGCGAAGACCGGCAATGACGCCGATCAGAAGTGCAAGCAGGTAAAGCATGATGGATCCCCTCAGAACCTCGGACGGTCCGCGCGGGCAAGCTAGCATAGGCCGGGCATTTGGACAGTGGGGTTTTCCCCGGCGGAGGATTGTGCTTTGGCAGGAGATCAGATTGGAGGCATGGCCATGTCCGCAAGCGAACGCACGAAGATGATTGCAGGCGAGTGGTACACCTGCATCGACGACGAGTTGGAAGCGCTGCGGGTGATCGCGCGCGATGCGGTGTTCGAGCACAATTCGCTGCCGCCCCGACCGCGCGGCAACATCGGTCCGGCGCTATCGGCGCTGCTCGGCAGCGCGGGCGAGGGCGCCCGCATCGAGGCGCCGTTCCATTGCGCCTACGGTTTCAACATCCATCTCGGCGCAGGCGCGTTTCTCAATGCCGGCTGCACCATCCTCGATACCGCGCTGGTGCGTATCGGCAACCGGACGCTGCTTGGTCCTAATGTGCAGATCTACTGCGCCGAGCACCACAAGGAGGCAGCGGGCCGTCAGGCGGGGCTGGAGATCGCCAGGCCGGTCACCATCGGCGACAGTGCCTGGATCGGCGGCAGCGCCATCATCCTCGGCGGCATCAGCATCGGCGATGGCGCCATTGTCGGCGCCGGCGCGGTGGTGACGCGCGACGTGCCTGTCAACACCACCGTGGTCGGCAACCCGGCGCGGGCGGTCAAACGCGGCTGAATACGCGTCCGCCGATGATCAATGAGACAGGGCGGACATCGCCTGCTCGCCGGTCCGCCTGGAGAATTCGCGCCGGTACTGCGCCGGCGAGGTCCGCAGTCGTGCGGCAAAATGCTGGCGCAGCGAGGTGGCGCTGCCGAAGCCGGCCTCGAAAGCCACCATGTCCATCGATTTCTCGGTCGCCTCCAGCAGCCGTTGCGCCAGTTCGATGCGCTGGCCGGCCAGCCACTCGCCAAAGCTGGTGCCGATCGATTTCTGGAAACGGCGGGTGAAGGTGCGCCGGGTCAGGCGGGCGGCCTCGGCGACGCGGTCGAGGCTGTGCGTTTGCCCCAGCGTTGCCCGCACGGTGTCGAGCGCCTGGGTGAACCGGTCGGCGGCCGGGGTTTTCGCCAGCGGGCGCTCGATGAACTGGGCCTGTCCGCCTTGCCGATGGGGGGAGAGCACGACGTGCCGGGCGAGCCGCAGTGCGGCCTCGGCACCATAGCGGGCACGCACGATATGCAGGCAGCAGTCCAGCCCGGCGGCGACGCCAGCGGAGGTGACAATGTCGCCCTCGTCGACATAGAGCACATCGGCGTCGACGGCGATATCGGGATGAAGCGCCTGCAACTGGTCCGTATAGGCCCAGTGCGTGGTCGCTTTCCGGCCCGAAAGCAGGCCGGCGGCGGCAAGGGCAAAAGTGCCGAGACAGAGCCCGACGATCAGCGCGCCGCGCCGGTGCGCACGGCCGAGCGCTTCCTTCAATGGCTTGGCGAGAGGAGCTTCGAGATCCTTCCAACTCGGGACGATGACGATATCGGCGTCATCGAGCGCGGACAGCCCATGCGGCACGAGGATGCTCAGCCCCGCATCGGTCTGGATCATGCCTTCCTCGACCCCGCAGACACGGAAGTCGAAGCGCGGCAGGCCGAGCTTGGTGCGGTCGGCGCCGAACACCAGGCACGGCACGGAGAGATGGAACGGGCTGATGCCGTCGAAAGCAAGGACGGCGACGATGGGAGCGGTCATGGGCGTTTCCAGCAGGTGAGTTTGGATTGTCCCAATTCTTTCGAATGATGTCAATTGGGCCACTTTTGGCAGCCGGGCGATCCGCCTATTTTCGGCCCGTCCCATTCAAGCCCGAAAGGAAAACACCATGTCCACCAACACCACGCCGCGCCGCGCGCTCATCGTCATCGATGTCCAGAACGACTATGACGGCGGCAACCTCGCCATCCAGTATCCGCCCTTTCGCGACAGCGTCGTCAACGTGGCGCGCGCCATGGATGCCGCCACTGCCGCCGGAGTCAAGGTGGTGGTCGTCAAGCAGATGGCGCCCGAGACGTCGCCGATCTTCGCCAAGGGCAGCCATGGCGGAGAACTGCATCCCGAGATCGCCAGGCGGGAGCGTGACCACTATGTCGAAAAGTCGCTGCCCTCGGCCTTTGCCGGCACTGACCTCGAGGAGTGGCTGCGCGCCAACGCCATCGATACGATCACGGTGGTCGGCTACATGACGCATAATTGCGATCTGTCGACCGTCATCCACGCCGCGCATGTCGACTTTGCGGTCGAGTTCCTGTCCGACGCCGCCGGCTCGGTGCCCTATGCCAACAGCGCGGGCTATGCCTCGGCGGAGGAGATCCATCGCGTGGTGACGGTCATTCTGCAGTCGCGCTTCGCGGCCGTGCTCGATACAGCCGAATGGATCGATTGCCTCAAGACGGGCGCACTGCCCAAGCGCGATACGATCTATGCCTCCAACCAGCGGGCACTGGCGCGCAACGCGGCGTAACGCCCTGGAAACAAAAAAGGCGCCGCATCGCTGCGGCGCCTTTGATAGTCGAGAAAATCTCAGAACAGGCCTTCGATCTGGCCGGCTTCGTTGAGGAAGATCTTTTCCGAGGACGGCGCCTTGGGCAGGCCGGGCATGGTCATGACCTCGCCGCAGATGATGACGACGAAGCCGGCGCCGGCCGAAAGCCTGACCTCGCGCACCGGCACGGTGTGGCCGGTCGGCGCGCCGCGCAGGTTCGGGTCGGTCGAGAAGGAATACTGCGTCTTGGCCATGCACACCGGCAGGTGGCCATAGCCGGCCTGCTCCCAGGCATGCAGTTGATCGCGCACCGACTTGTCGGCAATCGCCTCGGAGCCGCGATAGATGCGCTGGACGATGGTGTTGATCTTCTCGAACAGCGGCATGGCATCTGGATAGAGCGGTGCAAACTGCGAGGCACCGGATTCGGCCAGCGCCACCACCTTGTTGGCGAGATCCTCGATGCCGGCGGAGCCATGGGCCCAGTGCTTGCACAGGATCGCCTCTTCGCCCATCGAGGCGACATAGTCCTTCATCGCCTGGATCTCGGCGTCGGTGTCGGAATAGAAGTGGTTGATGGCAACCACCGCCGGCACACCGAACTGCCTGATGTTCTCGATGTGGCGTCCGAGGTTGGCGCAGCCCTTCTTCACCGCCTCGATGTTCTCCTTGCCGAGGTCTTCCTTCTTGACGCCGCCATTCATCTTCATGGCACGCACGGTGGCGACGATGACGGCCGCAGCTGGCTTCAGCCCTGCCTTGCGGCACTTGATGTCGAAGAATTTTTCGGCACCGAGGTCAGCGCCGAAGCCGGCTTCGGTGACGACATAGTCGGCGAGCTTCAGCGCCGTCGTGGTGGCGACCACCGAGTTGCAGCCATGCGCGATGTTGGCGAACGGGCCGCCATGGACGAAGGCCGGGTTGTTCTCCAGCGTCTGCACCAGGTTGGGCTGCATGGCGTCCTTGAGCAGCACCGCCATGGCGCCATCGGCCTTGAGGTCGCGGGCATAGACCGGCGTCTTGTCGCGGCGGTAGGCGACGATGATGTCGCCGAGGCGCTTTTCAAGATCCTTCAGGTCGTTGGAGAGGCACAGGATCGCCATGACTTCCGAAGCGACGGTGATGTCGAAACCGGCCTCGCGCGGAAAACCGTTGGCGACGCCGCCAAGCGAGGCGATGATTTCGCGCAGAGCGCGGTCGTTCATGTCCATGACGCGGCGCCAGACGACGCGGCGGGTGTCGATGCCGAGCTCATTACCCCAGTAGATGTGGTTGTCGATCAGCGCCGACAAAAGATTGTGCGCCGTGGTGATGGCGTGGAAGTCGCCGGTGAAGTGGAGATTCATGTCCTCCATCGGCACGACCTGCGCATAGCCGCCGCCGGCGGCACCGCCCTTGACGCCGAAATTCGGACCGAGCGAAGCCTCGCGAATGCAGACGATCGCCTTCTTGCCGATGCGGTTCAATCCATCGCCGAGGCCGACGGTGGTGGTCGTCTTGCCTTCGCCGGCCGGCGTCGGGTTGATGGCGGTGACCAGAATCAGCCTGCCGTCCTTGTTGCCCTTTACCGACTTTATGAACTCTGCCGAGATTTTCGCCTTGTCGTGGCCGTAGGGCAAAAGGTGCTCGGTCGGGATGCCGATCTTCTTGCCGATCTCCTGGATCTGCTTTTTGTTGGCGCCGCGCGCGATCTCGATGTCGGACTTCACTTCGGCCATGACGGCTTTCCTTCGGATTGAACGGTGGAGGGGACGGGTTTGATCTCACTCGCAGGCATTTTGAACCCGGGCGCGGGCATGTTCTAACCCTGTCGCTGCCGTGGCGTCAACTTGCATGCAACTATGTTTCCTGTGAAGAAAGTGTCTCCGCGGCCGGGCCGACCTGCCGTCGGTTCTTCCTGGCTCCGTTGCCGCGCCGTATAGAAGCCAGAGGACGCGCCGTTCCGCCGTCTCAAAACAGCCGCTCAATGCACGGAATGCGACAGAGGCGACGGCGCAAATTCGCCATCACCTGTTGAGGCAGCAGCAGACGTTACTGCGTCAGAACGTTGCTGATCTCGACCATGTTGGAGCGCACCCGCAGCACGTAGAAACCCATCGTCGTCAGGTGTGTCGGCATGATCCAGCCATCCTCGCGGCCATTGGCGATGATGAAGGGCTGTATGCGCAGCGCCGAGACGAATTGCGAATCCATCGTGTCCCACAGATTGCCGAGATGCTTTTCCTTGATCACATCCTCGAAGTCGGCCTGGGCACCCTTCATCAGGCCGTAATAGGCATAGAGCTGGCCATAGGCGAACCAGAAGCGGTCGTCGGCGCGGAAGTCGAACCAGCCATTGTTGTGGTTTTCGGCACGCTCCTTGAGGATTGCCGAGGTCGAACCGATGTCGGAGGAGATGCGGTCTATATACTGCTTCAGATTGTCGGCACGGGCGTCGAACGTCGCCTGGCAGGTGGCCAGGCGGGCGTTGAAGGAGCGCAGCTTGTTGACGGCATCGCGATAATAGCTCGGGGTCGGCGTCTTCGGCCCGAACGGGTTCAGGCCGAAATACCAAGTGTATTCGTCGAACTGCAGATTGCCGCGCGCATCCTGCAGATCGGCGTCGATCTGCGATGTCGTACGCACGCGGCCGAGATTGTCGGCAAGCTCGGTGGCGGTGCGCCGCACCGCCTGGTTGATGCCGCGCTGGAACGAGGCCTTGTTGTCCATAAACGGCGTGTGATCCCAGTCGACGCCGAACAGGCCGAGCTTGTAGAGGATCATCGACGAGACCCAGGCATTCTGGTTGACGTTGAAATCGGTGAGGTCGGCCGCGACCTGGGCGATGCCCGAATTGCCACAGGTCTTGGCAGTCTCGGTGCCGGCGCCGGCCGCGACCTGTTCGCCGGCGGAAATGTTGCGGTTCTCGAAGGTGTATTTGTCGACGTAGTTGGGGTCGAACTTGTTCCACCATTGGGTGGCGTAGAAGAAGTTGGCGTAGAGGCCGATCAACACCAGCAAAGCCAGGCCGACCACCGCCTTCAGGATCCAGCCGCGCTGCGTATACCAGCGCCCGGCCCATAGGAAAGGCCACAGGATCGCGCCGATGACAAGGCCGATACCGCGGCCGATCCATTGGAAGATGCGGGTGAAGAAATTCACGATCGGATCAAGCATGGCTCTCGTTCACCCCCTCAGCATGAGGCCAAAAAGTTGCAGGCTTTTTGGATAACATCATGCGCCAAAACAATAAATTAGAACGAAATGACGGCTCATTTCGTTCTAATCAGTCAAGCCGTAAAGGCGCGTGCGAAACGCCACCTTGTCTCTCAAATATGTGGTTTTCAGAACGTCCACAACATGCGATCGCCAAGCGTCGCTGTAGCCGTCATAGTCCTTGTAGAAGCCGGGCTTGTTGAAGACGTAGCGCGAGACGAAGTCCTGCGGTACGAAATCCGAGATCAGCTGGTTGGTCAGCCAGGCATCGGGATGATCGGGCTTGCCGCGCACGACCAGGAAGCGCTGGCGCGGCGCGACATCCTCGATCTTGAGATGGCCGAGCTGGGCGATCTCGCGCTTGGCGGCGTTGAGGAAGGGAAAATTGCCGTCGCTGGTGATGAGATCAGCATGGCCGTGGATCCAGGTCTGCAGCCAGACCTTGTCGACGTCGGTCAGATTGCGGTTCGGGTCGGTGTCGCGGATAAGGGAACGCACAACCATCTCGGCGCGATGCTCGAGATAGCCCGAGCTTTCGACCCATGACGCCCGCGGCAGTTCGATGCGGCCGGTCGAGGCCAGGAACTTGAACACCTTGTCGGCATCGTTGATCGAGAGATAGCTGACCTGCCAGGGCCGCGAGCGGCGAAAGCCGGGTGCGGCCGGGTCGCCGATGACGGTGGTCATGTCAGGGTCGACGAAAACGTAGAGCCCGCCGAAATGGCTGGTCCAGTAGGCGTTGTGGCGGAAGATCACCTGGTCGGGCACTAGTGCGTTTTCGCGGATGTCGCCGCAGACCTTGGCCAACTCTACCATGCGGGTCAGCATGGCGCTGTCGCGCCAGGCGTCCGGCTCCTGCTTCAGCCGGTCGACAAGCTTGCCGAGCTCGGCGGCCTTGCCCAGCACGTCCTCGGCCGACAGCACCTTGAACTCGACCTGGCTGATCGACAGCAGATCCTCGATGTCGTTGACCACGGGGACGGAATCTTCGATCTCGCCGTAGATGACGTCCTTGATGGTCAGCGCATCGATGGCGCGCTGGTTCTTGGACATGAACTCGAACATCAGCTGCGAGGTGTTGGAGAAGGCGGTGTGCACCACCGGCAGGTCGATCTGCGACGGCGTCAGGATGATGAAGCGGCGGTTGACCTCATTGGGATCGAGATAATCGTAGTCGCCGCATTCCTCGGCCACCTCGGGCGAGAAGCCGGTGCGGTCGATCTGGAAACTCTTTAGTTTGGTCGGCTTCAACCCGAAGGCAACAAGCGCCTTGTTGTAGCGCTGGATGAGGTGCGACTCATCGACCGTCAGCAGCCGGCCGTAGATGAGCTCGTTGTCGCGGAGAAGGTCGGGTTTTTTGGCGGGGTGGGTCAATCTTCCTTCTCCCCGTTCACGGGGAGAAGGTGCCCGAAGGGCGGATGAGGGGCGCGGCTTCTCCTTCTCCCCCTGTGGGAGAAGGTGGATCGGCGCGTTAGCGCCGAGACGGATGAGGGGTGTTCCAGCGGAGTGAGGCGCTGGCGTTCCCTGGAACACCCCTCATCCGTCGCCTTCGGCGACACCTTCTCCCACAAGGGGAGAAGGGGGCGTTGGCGTGCTTTACGCATTCCACAGCCCCTTCTTCTTCATCTCCTCCATCTCCCGCCCAGCGCGTTCGCGCAGCCTTGCGTCGCGGAGCAGCTTCTCGACCGCCGCATCGTCCGACTTGTCGGAATAGCGGAACTCGGAATCGGCGTAGCGGTTGATCTCCTGCATGACCATGTCCATCGAGAACGGCCCGCGCAGTTCCTCGATCATGGCTTTCTTCTCGTCATAGCCCTTGTGCATGAAGGCTTCCGGCTTCTCGAACCAGTCGTCGGGCAACTCGATATCCATGGCGCGCATCTTGATGGCGTCGGTGACGTTCTTGATGGCGCGGCCGGTGAAGCGCGGCTCGGCGTCCTTGATCAGGTGCAGATAGGTACCGATGTCGGCCATCGATTTCGGCGCGCCATTCTCCTTCATGTAGCGCTCATAGACCTTCATCAGCCCATCTTCCTGCGGCTTCTCATGCTCCTCATAGGCCTCGGTCACAGCACGCTGGATTTCCTGCGCGGCATAGAGCTTGTGGTCGCCGAGTGGGATCTTGTGGTTCTTGCCGGCGAGCAAAACGAAGATGTCGATATAGTCGTCGCGGCTCTGCGGGCCGTCGACCAGCCAGCGGGCGCCGGCACGCTGGCGCAGCGCATCGTCGACATTTTCAGGATAGTTGGAAAACATGCCGAACGAGCAGTTGCCACGCACCACCGTGCCGGCGCCGGCAAAGGCATCCATCAAGACGCCGGTGATTTCCTGCTGGCCGGCCGAGGCGCGGTCGTCGGAGCGGCGTGCCGCCACCTGGTCGATGTCGTCGACGGTGCCGAAACCGATGACGCGCGGGTTCAAGACATTGTTTATGAACTGGCGGCAGTTCTGGCCTGACTTGCCCTGGTAGGACGAAATCTGGTCGACGCCGAAATTCTCATAGGCGAAGGGATAGCCGGCGACCTGGCAATAGCCGTTGACCAGGCCCGCGATCATCTGGATCAGCGTCGTCTTGCCGGTGCCCGGCGCGCCGTCGCCGATGAAGGTGAAGAGGAAACCGCCGAGTTCGACGAACGGATTCAGCTCGCGCTCGAAATCATAGGCCATCAACATCTTGGCCAACTTGACCGACTGGTATTTGGCGATGTGGTTGCCGACGACCTCTTCCGGCTTCTTGAAGGTCATCACCAGCGGCTTGGAGCGCTTGCCCGGCGCGACGTCGAAGCCATCCAAGGTGAAATCGTCAGCGTCGATGCGGATATGAGCGTCCTCGAACGGGCCGATACCATCGAAGCGGCCTTTGCGGGCCAAGAGCCCGTCAATGGCGACGCGGGCGAAGGCGCGCGCCCGGGTGGTCAAATCGCCATCGTCCTTGGAGCCGGCAATCGCTTTGTCGAGACCGGCGACAATCGACTTCACCGCATCCTGCGGCGTGTCGAACAGGAAGTCCGGCTCGGGGATATCGTTGGGCGCCTCGCCGTCGCTGTCGATCAGCTGGAACAGATAGGAGGCAAGACTGAAGGCTGAAACGTAAGCCGAGGCTGACAGAAGCTTCTTGAAGGTGGCGGCTTCGTCGCCTTCCAGCGGCGCGCGTGTGTTCTTGGCCTGCAGGCTTTCAAGATCGGAGCCCTCGGCGAAGACATCGGAAATGGCGAGCGAAATCGCCAGGCCGCGCCGGGCGCGAAACAACAGCGTGTGCTGTGGGATGCTCATCAGCTGGTCGTCGGGGTGGATGGCGGCGACGGTCTTGGTCAGTTCGACCTCCCGCGTGCGCCGCACCGAGCCGACGGAAACGGTCGAGACGAAGCGGCGATTGGTGCCCGCAAGCGCGGTGCCGGATTCGCGCGAAGGGTCTTCCAGAACGACGACGCGGGTGATGAAGCTCTGCGCCGTGGCGCGGTGCTTTTCGATCGCGGCTTCCGGGATGGTGGTCAGGCCGGTGTCCATGAAGGATGCTCCGTGGTGTGACGGTCAGACGTCTGAGATGACCTGTCCGTTGGACAGGATATGAACCTTGTAGCCGGAAAAGATCTTCTGCGCCTCGCCGGCGGCGTAGAGTGCCTGGTAGGCTTCGTGCGGGATCAGCGCGTGGTTCTCGTAGCTCGACACGCCCTGGCGCGCGGCTTCGAGATCGTCGGTATTGATGAAGAATTCCTGCGTCGTCTTCTCGCTGGAAAACAGGCCCTTTCGGCCGGGTTTCTCGCCCTTGGAGTAGACCTCCTGGATGGTCCAGGTGAGCAGCCAGGCATTTTCGGGCTTGCGCACCTTGGCCAGCACCTCGGTCACCGTCGAATTGTTGTCGGTAATCCCTGCGGAATAAAAGGGGCCAAGCACGACGCGGCGCAATTGCTTGGGGTGCAGCGGCTCGAAATCCTTGTCGAGATTGACCGCAATCGTCGCCGGCGACAGCGTGTAGGCGGAATTCTTTTCGGTGAAGTCGTCGAAACGGTGGGCAAGCTCGGGGTTGAGCAGGCCATCGACGGGCAGCGGGATGTCGACCTGTTCGTTGAGCTTGCCGTTGCTGTCGACAAGCTGGCGGATCATGGCTTCGGAGGAATCCTCCACCGTCACCATGTAGACCAGCGGCAGGTTGGCGCTGCCGTCGAATGTCGCCCAGTGGACGAGGTAATAGGGCCGGAAGGTTTTTGGATTGACCGAGACCTTGGCCGTCTGCGCCAGCGAGAACGGGCCGAAGGTCTGCTCACTCTTGACGTCTTCGAGATAGAGCCGCTCGGCCATCGACTTTTGCAGCGCCTCGGGGAACTCCTTGTGGCGCAGAATGAAGTCGGCCATTTCCTCGCGCAATTCGCCGGCGAGCGGGATGTTGGCCAGCCGCGCATCGGCCTGGCGGCGGTCGTTTTCCAATTCGAGCAGGTTCTGGAAGACGGGATAGCCGCTGTCGGCGCGCGAAATGCGGAACGTGTCCATGAAGCCGAGCCGGTTGCGCCAGCAGGAGAACGATTTGTCCAGCCGGGCAATGTATTCGGCGACGATCTTGGCAACGATACCGTGCCGGTAAAGCGGCGAGCGGTCGTCGCGCATGAACACTTCAAGGCCGCTGAGTGCGGCGGTGATGGCGGAAAAATAGCGCGCCGCCGCTTCGTTTTCGGGAGTCATGCCGGGTGTGCTCGCGTGCAACCGCTCCTTACGACTGCACGTAGTTGGCCGAATTGTGCTTCTTCATCACGTCGTCGAAACGGCGGGCGAAGGCATCGTCGGCAAGCTTCTTGCGGCGCTGGATGTCGCCGCTGGCGACCATGTTCTTCTCGTGCATTTCGAGGAGATCGCCAATGTGCTTTTGCGAGGCGGCGCCAATGCCGGCCATAGTCTCTTCGGCGGTGTTGTCGACCTGGCTGCCCAGCGTGTTGATCTTGTGGGCGACGTCCTGCTGGGCGGCGGTCTTCAAAGAATCTTCCAGGGCCTTGTAAAGCACGATGCGCTGCTCGGTATCGATGGTCAGCTTGTTGATCAGCGTCGACTGCGCGGCGATCTGGTTGTTGAGCGAATCGACGAAGGTCTGGAACATCGAGGTGTAGCGTTCCAGCGTCTGGCTCTCGGCCAGCAATTCCTGCTCCTTGGCTTGCTTTTCATTGTATTCGGTGGCCAGTTTCGAGCGCTCGCCCTCAAGCTGCGTGCGTTCCTTCTGGCTGGTCGAGGCCGCGATCTTGTTCTCGATGTCGAGCAGCAGCGGGTTGACCTCCTCGATGCGCTTTTGCACCGCTTCGAGGTTGGCCATGGTGACCTTGCGGCGCTCAATCACCTGCGACAGGCTGTTTTCGGAGGTTTTGTAGCGCTGGTCGAGGACTTCTTTCTGCGCCTTCAAGATGCCGACGATGGTGTCGGATTTGACCAGAAGCTCCTGCAGATTGCCGGCCAGCGACATGTTGCGGACGCGGTCGGTGCGCATGCGCTGCTTGCGTTGCGCGGAGAAGACGCCGACGAAGCTTTCCCAGCCGGTATAGTTCTTCATGCTTTCGAATTCGGTGCCGAAGACGTTGGTGGCGTCTTCCAGGCCGATGATCAGGTCGGCAATATTGCCTTCCATCACCTTCTGCTGCTTCAGCACATCCTCGATGCGGGCGTTCTCGATGTCGAAATTGGCGTCGCCGATCTTCTTGTCAGCGGTGGCCAGCGTATCAAGCACGGTGCCGGACTGCTCGATCTTGGTGCGCATGTCCTGCACAACCTGCCTGGTCTTGGCAATTTCGGCATCAAAATTCTGCAATGTCGCCATAGGGGCCTCCCGCTTCGGCTTCCGGTCGCTGGCTGCGAACAGCGGCGAATATATGTGGGGCATCCGGGGATTGAAAGACGCAAGACAAGACCCGCCCCGAAAACAAAAAAATCCATCATCGTCTTGAAAGTCAATGAAGGCGGGGTCATGGCGTGAATAACCGGCCGGCCAGGCATTGTTCAACTGTCATTGAACTTTGATGTTGGCAAGCAGCCGATCTCGGCCGGTGCGGACGTCCTGAAATTCGACAGAGAACTCAATCGGTTGCAGGCGCGAGACAGCTGGCCAAAGCCATCGCTGTCACGCTACGCATCCAGCCGTTCAGGGCTTCGGATCGGCCTTCAGATAGGCGATGACGTTGGCAATGTCCTCGTCGCTGGTCAGGCCGGAGAAGGCCATCTTATTGCCGGGTACTTTCAGCTTGGGGGCGCTGAGATAGGCCTTGAGGTTGGCTTCGTCCCAGACGAGGCCGGCGGCGCCGGCATCCTTCATGGCCTGCGAATAGCTGAAATTCTCGGCTGTGCCGGCTGTACGGCCGACGATACCAAGGAGATGCGGGCCGATCTTGTCGCGGTCGGTTGCCGCCTCGTGACAAGCCATGCATCTGAAGAAAACCTTCTTGCCCAGCGCTGCATCGCCGTCGGCTTGTGCGGCCGCGATACCGGCTAAGTAAATGACAAGTGCTGATGAAATGGCTCTAAGCATGGCGGTCCCCGGCTGGCTCTGGCTGCGGGCAAAATAGGCTGCAGGGCCTTAACAAACGCCGCATGGTGGCTGGATTGCAAGACGGGTCTTATCCCGTTCGGTGGAGCGGGATTTCCGCGATTGCCTGCCGGATCGCTTGTTCAATTGCTGCCGATG
Organism: Mesorhizobium sp. CNPSo 4684; assembly: GCF_057784315.1. Taxonomy (NCBI): domain Bacteria; kingdom Pseudomonadati; phylum Pseudomonadota; class Alphaproteobacteria; order Hyphomicrobiales; family Phyllobacteriaceae; genus Mesorhizobium; species Mesorhizobium sp. CNPSo 4684. The sequence continues at coordinate 83,346 of NZ_JBWLUX010000009.1, forward strand.
AGTGGTTGTCACGTACGAAGGTGCGGCCGCTCTCCGCCATCTCGGCCGCCGCTTGCGGGCGTTTCGCGAGATCGACGATTTTCGACGCCAGTTCGCCGGCATCGTTGCTCGACAGGAAATGCCTGCCCGCCTGCAGGCCGAGCCCTTCGACGGCCTTCTCGGTGGCGCAGACGACCAGGCCCGCCGCCATCGCCTCAAGCACCTTGATGCGGGTTCCGCCGCCGAAGCGCAGCGGGATCGGCGCATAGCCGGCACGACCAAGCAATTCCGGCAGATGCGGTGGGTTCTCGATCAACTGCAGACCATGCTTGGCGCATAAACCACGCACGACGTCGCGCGGGTTCCTGCCGGCGACGGTGATCGACCAGGGCCGGCCGGAGGCGGTGAGGCGCGGCACCATCCCGCGTCCGATCTGCTTGACGGCGTCGATGTTGGGGAAATAGCCGAGATGGCCGATGAAGCACAGGCTGAGTTCACGGTACCGCTCGGCACCAATCGGCAGGGAAAGCACAGTCTCGTCCGGAATGGGGTTGGCGATGAACCTGACGTCGCCGACGGGGCCGAGAGCGGACAGCAGCGCGCCGTCGGTCGGCGAGCAGACCCATACCTGATCGGCCATGGCAGCCGCACGCCTGTCGGCGTCGCGCGCCTCTGCCTTCTTGCGCCTGTTTTGGCGCCAGCCTCGAATTTGCTGCCACAGCGTCAGGCCGGCGATCCGGTCGGCGACCGTCCGGGATTCGATGTTGTGCTGGTCAAGAACGGTGCGTGCGCGATGCTTCGGCGTCAGCGTCAGCAGCTGCGACAGTGGGATCTCCTCGACCACAACGAGATCGGGCGAGAATTCTCTCCAGATCGCGTCGGCTTCAGCCAGTTCGTCGTCCGGCATCATATGCACGGTCGGGTGAGGGCTGCGCCTGCCCCAGAGACCTCTGCCGCGCGCCGCCTCGATGATCCGGTGACGGATATTCGGCGGTGGAGAAGGCGCCGGGGCGCCAGTTAGGCTTACCGTCAGAACCTCGCCCATCGATGCCAAGGCGCGCGCATTGGCGGCGTTTCTGATCTCGGCGCCGGATACCGGCGGAAACGGGCAATCGACTGTGAACTGGAGAATTCTCATGTTGCCCCGGCCGTTCAGCCTCTGGTGAAGCCGATGAAATCATCGGGTGCTGTGCGGCCCATTTCCTCTTCCCAGTGGCGCCGGCAGAGCGAGACATAGACGTCCTTGCCGATCGCTACCTGTTCGCCCTGTCTTGCTACCTTGCCGTCGGGACCGAGACGCACGACCATTGTCGCCTTGCGGCCGCAGCGGCAGATGGTGCGCACTTCGCGCAGATCGTCGGCGATGGCGAGAAGCGCGCGCGAACCGGAAAACAGATTGCCCTGGAAATCGGTGCGCAGGCCGTAGCACATGACCGGGATGTTCAGCCGGTCGGCGATACGGGCAAGCTGCCAGACCTGCTCTTCCTCGAGGAACTGCGCTTCGTCGACGAAGATGCAATGCACGGTCGTGTGTTCATGGTGCTCGGCGACGCGGGCGTAGAGATCGTCGCCATCGCGGAACATCTCGGCCTCGGTCTCCAGGCCGATGCGCGACGAGATCAGCCCGGTATCGCCCTTGCGATAGTGGCCGGCGACGAACAGCATCGTGGTCATGCCGCGTTCGCGATAATTGTAGGACGCCTGCAGCAGCATCGTCGTCTTGCCGGCGTTCATCGTCGCATAGTGGAAGTAAAGCTTGGCCATACCGTCCTTTTAAGCCGAGTTGACGCGGCGCGGGGAGGGGGCACCGCAGCATTTCATGGGAAAAGCCGTCTGCCATCGAAAAAGCGGCAGGCGTGTCGCTGTTTGGCCAGCCCGCGCCGTTGATCGTGATTGCCTTAGCGCTTGAAACCACACCAGAATGGTGTTTGGCTGACGAAACAAGGCGGGCAAAGAAACCGTAACTACGCTTCGCCAAAGAATCACAATGGGAGACTATCAATGTCGCGTATGAACACCTTCGTCGCCGGCCTCGGTCTGGCGACTTTCCTGTCCACGAGCGCAGCCCTTGCCGGCGATCCGGAGAGCTGCAAGGCGGTGCGCCTTTCCGATGTCGGCTGGACCGACATCCAGGCCACGACCGGCGTCGCTTCGGTGCTGCTCACCGCGCTCGGCTATGAGCCGCAGACGATCCAGCTGTCGGTGCCGGTGACCATGGCGTCGCTGAAGAACAAGGATGTCGACGTCTTCCTCGGCAACTGGATGCCGTCGATGACCAACGACATCAAGGACTATACCGCCGACGGTTCGGTCGAGACGATCAGCACCAACCTGACCGGCGCCGGCTACGGCATCGTCGTGCCGACCTATGTCGCCGATGCCGGCGTCAAGTCGCTGACCGACCTCGGCAAGTTCAAGGACAAGTTCAACGGCAAGATCTATGGCATCGAGGCCGGCAATGACGGCAACCGCATCATCCTCGACATGATCAAGAACCCGAAGGACAATCTCGAAGGCTTCGAACTGGTCGAATCCTCGGAAGCCGGCATGCTGACGCAGGCCGAACAGTCGATGAAGAACAACGAGTGGATCGCCTTCCTCGGCTGGACGCCGCATCCGGTGATGGGCGCCATGAAGATCACCTATCTCGACGGCATGGGCGACAGCGGCTTCGGCGCCGCCACCGTCTACACCAATGTGCGCAAGGGCTACACCACCGAATGCCCGAATGCCGGTAAGTTCATCGCCAACCTGAAGTTCAATCTCGACATGGAAGGCGAGATGATGGACGCGATCCTGAAAGGCGGCGACGCCAACACGGTCGCAGCCGACTGGCTGAAGAAGCACCCTGACGCGGTTGCGCCGTGGATTGCCGGCGTCACCACCTTCGATGGCGGCGATGCGGCCGCAGCGGTCAAGACCGCGCTCGGAAGCTGAGCCGACTGAGTTCGGCAAAGCCGAACCAGGAAGGGCAGCCAATCTAGAAAAGGCTGCCCTTTTTCATATCCTGTGAGAAGATGACGTAACGACAGCAGAGGCCGGGGGCAAGCGGTCTCGCGCATGAGAGGGGCGATATGGATCCGATTTCGAAATTCATGGTCGATCACAAGATACCGATCGGCGCCTGGGGAAAGGCCTTCTTCGGTTTCCTCACCGACAATTTCGACACTGTGTTCAGGGCTTTTTCGAATGGCCTCAATTTCCTGCTCGACGGACTGGTCGACATCCTGCTGGTGGTGCCGCCGGTGCTGCTGGCGCTGGTCATTGCCATCATTGCCTGGCTGCTGCAGCGCTCGCGGCCGCTGGCCATCGGCGTGTTCCTCGGCCTGATCTTCATCATCAACCAGAACCTCTGGAAGCAGACGGTGCAAACCCTGGTGCTGGTCGTGGCCGCCGCCGCCATGGCGATGGCCATCGGCGTGCCGCTCGGCATCTGGGCCGCGCACAAGCCGAAGGTCTACCGCGTCATGCTGCCGGTGCTCGACCTGATGCAGACGCTGCCGACCTTCGTTTACCTGATCCCGGTCTTGACCCTGTTCGGCCTTGGCAATGCGCCTGGCCTCATCGTCACCATCATCTTCGTCATCCCGACCGCGGTGCGGCTCACCCATCTCGGCGTCGTCTCGGTGCCGAAGTCGATCATCGAGGCGGGTGAGGCGTTTGGCGCCACCAAGCAGCAGCTGCTGTGGAAGGTCGAACTGCCGTCGGCGCTGCCGACCATCATGGCCGGCCTGACGCAGTCGATCATGCTTTCGCTGTCGATGGTGGTGTTCGCAGCGCTGATCGGCGCCGGCGGCCTCGGTACTGAAATAAACCGCGCGCTCGGCTCGCGCCGCATCGACCTCGGCCTTGAAGCCGGCCTGGCGATCGTCGTGCTCGCCATCGTGCTCGACCGGATGACGCGCATCGGCGTTGGAGGCAAGAAATGACCGTCGCAGTCGATTTCAAGAACGTCGATATCGTCTTCGGCTCCGATCAGGCCGGTTCGCTGGCACTGATCGACGGCGGCGCCACGCGCGCCGAAATCCTCGAAAAAACCGGCAATGTGCTGGGCTGTGCGGGCGCCAGCCTGACAGTGCACGAGGGCGAGATCTCGGTGCTGATGGGCCTGTCGGGCTCCGGCAAGTCGACGCTGCTCCGGGCCGTCAACCGGCTCAACGTGGTGTCGCGCGGCCAGGTGCTGGTCAAGGACGGCGACAACATCGTCGACGTCGTGACCTGCGACCAGGCGACGTTGCGGCGGCTGCGCCAGAAGCAGGTGGCGATGGTGTTCCAGCAGTTCGGCCTGCTGCCATGGCGCACGGTCGAGGAAAATGTCGGCCTCGGCCTCGAACTCGCCGGCGTGCCGGACGCAGAACGCAAGGAGCGCGTGCACAAGCAGCTCAAGCTGGTCAATCTTGACCAGTGGTCGAAAAAATACGCGCATGAATTGTCCGGCGGCATGCAGCAGCGCGTCGGCCTCGCGCGCGCCTTCGCCACCGAGGCACCGATCCTGCTGATGGACGAGCCGTTCTCGGCGCTCGATCCGCTGATCCGCACCAAGCTGCAGGACGAATTGCTGCAGCTGCAGGCGGAGCTGAAGAAGACCATCATTTTCGTCAGCCACGATCTGGAAGAGGCGCTGAAGATCGGCAGCCACATCACCATCATGGAAGGCGGCCGCATCGTGCAGACCGGCGCGCCGGAAGACATCGTGTTGCGGCCCGCCAACGACTATGTCCGCGACTTCATCGCCAACGTGAACCCACTCTCGGTGCTGACCGCCTGGAACGTCATGCGCGACCGCCGCGACCTGGAGCACGGCGATAACGGCTGGGTGTGGCTCGACCGGCGCAAGACGACGCGCTTCAAGATCGACGATCACGGGCTGGTGGCAGCGGCTGAACGCGACGGCAAGCCGGCAGTGTGGGTGTCGTGCGTCGATGTCGAGGCCCAGCCGGAGGAGACGGCACAGGTATTCTGGGCCACTCCGGGCACCTCGCTGAAGACAGTGATGCTGGCCATGCACCGCTCGCAGACAGCGCCCGTGGCGCTGTTCGACGACCAATCGCGCTTCGTTGGCGCCATCGGCATACGCGATGTGCTGAGCGCGGTGCTGCGGCGTTAGTTCAGCCCGATGCGCTTGGCGCCGAGCTTGAACAGGGCTGTGGCATCCGGGTCGAAGCGGAAGGTGTCGATGAAGTCGTCGGCGCGGTAGCCAGGAAGCGTCTTGCGGATGGCGGCGGCGAAGGTTTTGGCCTCGTCGAGCCGTCCGGCCAGCGCCAGGCAATGGGCGGCGATCGACAGGATAATGACATGGGCATTGGGGCGGGCCGCGGCCTTGAGCGCCCAATGCGCCGCATCATCGAACTGGCCCAGCCGGACATGGGCCATGGCGCGTGCACCCAGCATGCCGAACAGCAACGGATCGAACGGCGACAGATGGCGCGAATGATCCGACGACCCGATGGCCGCTTGCGGGTCGCCCGACTGCGACTGGACGAAGGAAAGCGCATAGTGGCCAAGCGCGAAATTGGGGCTGAGGTCGACAGCTCGTTGCAGTTCGAGCAGGGATGCGTTGCCTTCGCCGCGCAGCCACAGCGCCCGGCCCATCGCCCAATGCGCGGCCGGATTGTGATCGTCGATCAACAGGCTTTGGCCGGCCGCTTCGAAGGCGAGCGCGCTGTCCCGGTCGCGGTCGCCCCAGCGCTGGAAAGCACTTTGCCAATGGGTGAAGGACAGGCCGGCATAGGCGCGGGTGAAGGTCGGGTCCTGGCTCAGAGCGATGCCGAAGAAATGCCTGGCCTGATCGTTTTCGCCGCGTGTGAAGCGATACATGTGCCAGAGGCCGCGGTGGTAGGCCTCCCAGGCATTGAGTGAATTGGGCGCCTTCAGCATGGCGCGGTTGCGCTCGACCGTCTCGATCTCGGATGAGATCGAAGCCACGATGCTGTCGCCGATATCGTCGAGCACGGAGAAGATGTCGTCCGGCTTGCGCTCGAACGTTTCGGCCCAGACGATCCTGGCGGTGCGCACCTCGACAAGCTCGATGGTGACGATCAGGCGCCCCGTCACGCTACGCACCGTGCCGGTGGCGACATAATCGACATTCAGCCTGCGGCCGGCATCCTCCGGCGCAATGTTTTTCTCGGCCAGCGCGAAGACCGAGCCACGGGCAATGACGAAGAAATCTCTAAGCTTGGCGAGGCGGGTGATGATGTCGTGGGTCAAGCCGTCGGCCAGCCCACCACGAACGCCGCCGGCGTCTTCGGCGAACGGCATCACGGCAAGCGAAGCCTTGTAGGGCGTTGCCGTTTCGGAAGCGGCAAGCACGATCGGGCTCTGGCTCGGCGTGGGTGGGGCCGCCGGCTGTGCCGGCACAGTCGCGCAGGGCCGTTCCGCGCGAATGGCCAGCCACGCCTGGCGGATAGGACCGAAATCCAGCTCTTCGGATTGGAAGAGCGCAGCTGCGGCGGCAAGATGGTCCTCGCAGGCTCCGAACTGGCCGCGCCGCGCCAGCCTTGCCAGGAGCGCGATGTGGGCGCAGCTGTCGAACGGGGTCAACTCCAGCCATTTTTCGAGATGGGAGGAGACGTCTTCGGAATCGGCCGGGAGCGTCTTGACCAGATGTTCCAGTATGGCCGCGTGGCAGGATCCGAAACGACGGCGCTGCGCGGTCAACCAATTGTTGAAGAGAGGGTTGCGGTCGATCTCCAGCCCCTCAAGGAAATTACCGGCGAAGAGCTTCGACAGGGCCTGCAGACGCTCGGTACCAAGCTTTTCGATTCCCGCAGCAGCCGCTGACGCGACATCCAACGCGTCGACGCAAATGCCGTCGAGATCAAGCGCGATCGCATCATCAGCGGTTTGGATCCTGCGGCGGTCCGGTTCGTCGAGAGCGGCCCGCAATTTGCTCAGACACCAGCGAAGCTCGCCCCTGGGGTCATTTGGAACATCCCACAGCAATTCGCAGAGTTTGCCACGTCCGATCGGATGGGGCGCCAGCGCGAGATAGGCGAGCAGCGCGCGCAGTTTGCGCGATGCCGGCAAAGCCACCGGGACGCCGTCGCGCACAAGCGCCAGCGACCCAAACAGGCGCACGCTAAGACCTTGATGGCTTTTCGCCTGGCTCGATTCCACGCCAGTTTCCACGCCTGCTCCCACGCTGGGCCTCCAGCCCTTGCTTTATCACCGAACACGACAAAGTGCACCCGGCTCGCAAAATATGCGCGCCGGATGTGGGGTTTACCACATTGCGGCACGTCAAAGACCTGTAGTGCGGCAAGGTGTCGAAACCTCGCCGCCCAAACCGCCGGTGTGTAACCGGTCCGTGAGCAAACCAGGAGTTCATCCATGTTGCATCAGCAGAAAATCAGAACCACGGCCGGCCGCGGCCGCCTGTTCGACAGCATTCTCGACACGGTCGGTGACACGCCGGTCATCCGCGTCAACAATCTCGGCCCGGAGCACGCCACCATCTACGTCAAGGCAGAGTTCTTCAACCCGGCGTCATCGGTGAAGGACCGGCTGGCGCTCAACATCATCGAGGAAGGCGAGCGCACCGGCGCGCTCAAGCCGGGGCAGACCGTCATCGAGGCGACCAGCGGCAACACCGGCATCGGCCTTGCCATGGTCTGTGCGCAGAAGGGCTATCCGCTGGTGGTGACGATGGCCGACAGTTTTTCGGTCGAGCGCCGCAAGCTGATGCGCATGCTGGGCGCCAAGGTGGTGCTGACGCCGCGCGCCGAGAAAGGCTTCGGCATGTACAAGAAGGCGGTGGAACTGGCCGAAGCCAATGGCTGGTTCCTGGCCCGCCAGTTCGAGACCAAGGCAAACGCCGCCATCCATGAGGCGACCACGGGACGCGAGATCGTCAACGATTTCGCCGGCTCGCGGCTCGACTATTTCGTCACCGGCTACGGCACCGGCGGCACCGTTGCCGGCGTGGCGCGTGTGCTGCGCCGTGAGCGGCCCGAGACCAAGATCGTGCTCACCGAGCCCGCCAACGCACAGCTTGTCGGCAGCGGCAAGCCGCAGGTGCGTGGCGCAGGCGGCGCGCCGGCTGCCAGCCATCCGGCCTTCGAGCCGCACCCGATCCAGGGCTGGACGCCGGACTTCATCCCGAACGTCCTGCAGGAAGCGATCGATGGCAACTTCTATGACGAGGTGATGCCGATCGCGGGGCCGGAGGGCATGAAATGGGCCAAGGCGCTGGCGCAGCAGGAGGGGATCTTCACTGGCATTTCCGGCGGCTCGGCTTTCGCCGTGGCGCGCCAGATCGCCGGCACGGCACCTGCCGGCTCTGTGATCCTGTGCATGCTTCCCGATACCGGCGAACGCTACATGACGACGCCGCTGTTCGATGGCATCGAGGCCGAGATGAATGCGGAAGAGCTTGCTCTTTCGCGCTCGACGCCTGGTTGCCAGTTCCCGGCATGATGGCGCGGGAGCAATCTGCATGGACGCGATGTCTGGACACTCGGCTACCGGCACCGAGGAAACGCTTGACCCCTCGGACTGGGCCGATGTGCAGGTCCTGTCGCATCGGATCGTTGATGATGCCGTCGCCTATTTGCGCGATGTCAGGCAACGGCCGGTGTGGCAGGAGATGCCTGGAGATGTGAGAGACTTCTTCACTGCGTCCCTGCCGCAATCGCCAACGCCGCTTGCCGACATCTATGGCGATGTCGTGGAAAAGGTGATGCCCTATCCGATGGGCAACATCCATCCGCGCTTCTGGTCCTGGTATATGGGGTCGAGCAATTTTACGGGCGCCCTCGGCGATTTCCTGGCGGCCATCCAGGGCTCCAATCTCGGCGGCGGCAACCATGCCGCCGCCCTGATGGACGGCCAGGTGGTCGACTGGTGCAAGCAGATGATGGGCATGCCGGCTTCGGCCAGCGGCACGCTGGTCAGCGGCGGCTCGATGGCCAACATCATCGGGCTCACCGTGGCGCGCAACACCAAGGCCGGCATCGACGTGCGCGAGCATGGCGTTGCTGCAATCGAGAAGCCGTTGCGCTTCTACGGTTCGGACCAGATCCACTCCTGCCACCGCAAGGGGATGGAGGCGCTCGGCCTCGGCAACAGGGCGCTGCGCCGGATTGCCAGCGACGCCAGCCTGCGCATCGATATCCAGGCTTTGCGGGCGGCGATTGCTGAAGATCGCGCGGCCGGGTTCAAGCCGGCCTGCATCATCGGCAATGCCGGCACGGTGAACACCGGCGCCATCGACGATCTGCAGGCGCTGGCCAAGCTGGCGCACGAGGAAGACATGTGGTTCCACGTCGACGGCTGCATCGGCGCGCTGATTGCGATTGCGCCTGAGAATGCGCATCGCGTCGCCGGCATCGAATGGGCCGATTCCATCGCGCTTGATCCGCACAAATGGCTGCATGCACCGTTCGAGGCGGGCTGTGCGCTGGTCAGGGATGCCTCGGCGCATCGCAAGACTTTCGCGGTGACACCGGAATATCTGGAATCGACACCGCGCGGCCTCGCTTCCGGGCAATGGCTGCACGATTACGGACTGCAGACGTCACGTGGCTTCAAGGCGCTCAAAGTGTGGATCGCGCTGCGGGAACATGGCGTCGAGAAATTCGGCCGCCTGATCGACCAGAATATTGCGCAAGGGCATTATCTCGCGAACCTGATCGAGGCCGAACCGGCGCTTGAGCTGACAGCGCCGACCAGCATCAACATCGTCTGCTTCCGCTATCGCGCGGAAGGGCTCGATGGCGAGCGCTCGAAAGCGCTCAACACCGAGATCATGCTGCGGTTGCAGGAAGAAGGCATCGCCGCCATTTCCGATACGACGGTGCAGGGCCGACATTGCCTCAGGGTGGCGATCAACAACCACCGGACGCGACGCGAGGACCTCGACCTTCTGGTCGCCGAAACGGTCCGCATTGGAAAAGACATCGATGCTGCTGCGGCACCGGATTGAAGAGAGCGCGGCCAAGCCGTGTCATTCGGGCAGGCCGGCCAGCCGCAGCGCTTCAACATATCTGGCGAAATAGTCCGGCCTGATTTGCCCCACGCGGTGCCTGAGGTTGGAAAGCGTCAGTTCGGGGTCGAGCCGCAGCGAGCGCGCGATATGCTTGCTCGCGGCATCCAACCTGCCGGCCATGGCATTGCTAGCGGCCGCGACGCGTAGTCCGGTGAGATAATATGGCTGCGCGCGGGAAGCAGCCTCGGCGAGCGGCCAGGCGGCGGCGTAGCGACCAGCCGCGAAATGGGCGAAGGCGGTGAAACACTGCATGAAGAAGGTCAGCGGATCGAGCGGGCTCAGCCTCCTTGCCCGCGACAGGTGCTCGATGGCGATGTCCGGATCGTCGTAGCAGGCCTTGAGGCAGCCACTGGCGCTCCAGGCGGCCGCGCAGTTAGGGTTCAGCACGAGCGCGCGGTCGACCAGTGCCGAGCCGGCCTCGTAGTCGCCGATGACATAGCCCAGCGCGAGGCCGCTGAAGGCCAGCGCCACAGCGTCGTCTTGGTGGGCAATGGCTACGTTGCCGGCCAGTCGGGAGACCTCGGCGCTCTCCTTCTGCGGGTCAGTCATCCAGCCATTCGCCATTCGCCAGAAATAGCACCAGGCCGCAGCGCCCTTCGCGGCGGCAAAATCGGGATCGAGCTCGATGGCCTTGTAGAACTGCGGGAGCGCGACCTCCTGCCCCTCCCTCGTCCAGCAGTAAAGGCTCGCCATGCCGCGCAAATAGTGGTCATAGGCGTCGAGACTTTCGGTGGGTTTGCGCTTGGCGCGCGCCATCTCTGCCTGTTCGAGCTTGGGCGAAATCGCGCCGATGACGCTGGAAGCGACGAGGTCCTGCAGTTCGAACACCTCCGAGACGCCGCCTTCGAAGCGGTCGGCCCAGAGACTCACACCCGCCGCCGCCTCGATGAGTTGGCCCGCCACGCGCAGCCGGCTGCCGGCCTTGCGGACGCTGCCCTCCAGCACGTAGCGCACACCGAGTTCCCTCGCCACGCGCGTGACGTCGACCGCCTGGCCCTTGTAGGCGAAGGCGGAGTTCCGCGCGATCACGAACAGCCAGCTCACATGCGATAGCGCCGTCGTGATCTCCTCGACCACGCCGTCGGTGAAATAGTCTTGCTCGGCGTCGCCGCTCATGTTCTGGAATGGCAGCACCGCGATTGACGGCTTTTCCGGCACCGAAACGGTAGGGCGCAGCGGCTCCACCTTCGCTTCCAGGCGGGAAAGTCCGATCTCAGGCGGGCCGCCATCGGCCATGGGTTCCTTCAAACGCCCCATGTTGGGCGCTTCGATGCGTTCGACCAGCGCCCGCGTCGCCTCTTCTGGCTCGACTCCGAGCTCACGCTTCAGTGCTTCCTTGCAGGCCAGAAACTGGCGGAAGGCATCGTTGGTCTTGCCGTGGCGGTGGAGGATGCGGATCAGGGCGCGGTGGGCCTGCTCGGCGCATGGGTCGAGAGTCACCAGCCGTTCGGCCAGTCTTTCACAGGCCTGTTCCTCGCGCGAACCGAGTTCCGGCAAAAGGCTTAGCCGCTCGACCAGGTCCAGCGCCTTGCGGGTATAGTTCGCCCGAAGCGGCGCAAGCCACTCGTCGATTTCGTGTGAGAATGACAGCCCGTCGAGCAGGTCGCCCCGGTAGAAGTCGGCCGCTGCGGCGAGGCTTGCGCCGTCATCGGCCTGAATCTTCCGGTCGAAAATCCAGATGTCGGCTTCATCGGCGCTCGCCGCCAGCCAGATGGTGTCGGCATTGCCTTCGACGCGAATGGTCTCGTCGCCGGCGGACGGAAACAGCCGCCTGATGTCGACCAAGGCCTGGCGCAGGCTATTTCGCGCCTGCTGCTCCCCGCTGCCTGCCCACAGCATCGCCGCCACCCTCTCGCGGCGAAGGCCCTTGGGTCCAGCCAAAACGAGCGCAGCAAAGAGCAGCGACGTCTTGCGCGTCGCGAAATGCAGAGGTTCCCCGCCTCCAGAGACAACCTCGATGTCCCCAAGCAATCGGATAGGCACCCCGACCCCCGTGAAACAGCCCCCGACAGGATATCACGTCCCGCTGTCAACTTAACGACGATTTAGCGCTTCCATCCGCAGTTTTTTCTGCCGTTTAACGCCTGGATGAACATTGGCAAAGCGAGCCGATGGGACATTGCCCTCGTGAGTTCGAAACAGGGAGAATGACAATGACCTACATCGGCCTCAGGACCTTCCAGCCGACTTCACGTTTTGCCGACTCGCTCGCCGCCCATGTCACGACCGTCATCGCCGGGCTTCGGCGCCGGTATCAGGACGCCATGCAACGCAGGGCTTTGGCCGGCCTGTCGATATCGGAACTGAAGGACTTCGGCTATCCAGCCGATGAAGCTCCCGCCGATGTCGCAGCTCGCGGCCGCATCGCCGGGCGCAGTTGCCTTGCAGGCTCTTCTCATCCCGCGCCGGCGGCAAGCCGGGCGCCAGGCAGATAGAGCAGGATCGGGCGGATTTCGTAGACTGCCGAAGGGTTGACGCGCCTCAGGTCACGCGCCGCCGCGATGGCTTCATCCTGGGTGGCGCAGTCGAGCACATACAGACCCAGCAATTGCTCCTTGGTCTCGGCGAATGGACCGTCGATGACGGTGCCTTCTCCGGGACCGCGCAGCGTGACGGCGTCGGCGGTCGCGCCCAGCCTTGCCGCCGGCCCAAGCTTGCCCTCACGGGTCAGCCTGGCATTGACCTCGAGCAGGTCGTGCATCAGCGCCGCATCCTGTTGCGGCGTCAGGGACTGGATGGTCTGTTCGACGTGATAGGCCAGGATGGCGTAAAACATGCGGCGATCTCCTCCTGTTCGAGCGGCCGCACTATTGCAAGGTTGGGTTGGCCGATCCAGCCCCGGTGCCCATCGAGACGGTAGTCTGCTGCCTTATGCCGCCAGCGGCAGCCTTAATTCCGTCAGCAGGCCGCCGCCGGGATGGTTGGACAGATGGACCTCGCCGCCGGCGGCACGCGCAATGTTGCGGGCAATGGTCAGGCCGAGGCCAAGGCCGCCGGTCTGGCGGTTGCGCGACTGCTCCAGCCGCACGAAGGAACCGAACACCTGGTCGAGCTGCGCCTGCGGGATGCCCGGTCCCTCGTCGCGGATGACCAGCGTGATCGTGCCGTCCGACTGGCGCAGGCTGAGATGGGCTTTCTTGCCGTAGGTCACGGCATTCTGGACGAGGTTGTTGACGCAGCGCTTCAGCGCCACCGGCCGCGCCATGCAGACCATGCCACGCGGCCTGGCGCCGTCATGGTCGAACGAGACGTCCTCGAAACCGTCGGCGATCGATTCCACCAGCGACCAGAAATCGATCCGCTCGCTCTTCTCCTCGGTGACTTCGAAGGTAGCGAAGTCGATGACGGAGCTGGCGATGCTCTCGATGTCGGCGAGGTCGTGGGCCAGCGCCTCGCGCGCCGTCGATTTGCGCAGGAGTTCGAGGCGCAGCCGCATGCGGGTCAGCGGTGTGCGCAGGTCGTGTGCGAGCGCAGCGGCAAGATGCTCGCGGTCCTCGACATAGTCGCGCAATCTGACCTGCATGGCGTTGACGGCTTTCGCCGCGGCGCGGATCTCGCGACTGCCGGTCTCGGCGATCGGCGGGCTCTTCAGATCCGTGCCGATCCGGTTGACCGCCGTTTCCATCATCCGATAGGGCGCGGTCAGCCGGCGCAGCGACCAGATCGACATGATCACCACCAGGGCTGCGATCAGCGAATAGAGCGGCAGGCTGTCGAAGCTGAGGATCGGTCCGACCGGCGTGTTGGGCTCGGTGAAATTCAGCCATTGGCCGTCGGCGAAGCGGACCGATGCCGTCAGCTTGTCACTCTGGGCGAAGCTCGCCGCCAGTCCCAGGAGGTCGCGCTCCACCGCACCGACATCCTTGGTGAGCACCACGCCGCCAGGCGTGTTGGCCGCCTGCGATGCAGGATCGCGCCGGACGCGTGCGTCGGTGATGCCGAATTTCGACAGCCGTCCGACCAGTATGTCCTCGAGTTCGGCCAGTTCGTCGTCGCCGGCGATCGACGAGGTGACCGCGGGCGTGTCCGAAACGGTCAATGCATAAGTGGCGTTGAACAGGCCGGACGCCGTCAGCTTGCGCTGATCGGGCGTGTCGTCATGCATCAGCTGCACCAGCGAATAGGCGCGGTCGTTGAGCCGGTAGAGATCGACCTCGTCATTGGCGACGGCGCGGTCGCGCGAGACGATATAGAGGGTGGCAACCTGGCTGATCAGCAGGCCGGCAATGACGATGAGCAAAACCCAGACCGGCAGGGTTTGCGGCAACAGGCGTCTCATTCGGAGGTGGTCTCGGGCAGGAACTGGTAGCCGCCGCTGCGCACCGTCAGAATCAGTTTCGGCGTCTTGGGATCGTCTTCCATCTTGCGCCTGAGACGGCTGACCAGAATGTCGATGCTGCGGTCGAAGGAATAGTCGCTGTCGCCACCGGAAAGCTCGATGAGCTGGTCTCGGGTGAGCACGCGCTGTGCGCTCTTGACGAAGGTCTGCAGCAGGTTGAACTCCGCCATGGTCAGCTCGACCCTGACGTCGCCGGGCGCCATCAGCCTTCGGCGCGAACAGTCCATCGTCCAGCCGGCGAAATGGTAGATCTGCTTGGTGCTGGCGCGCTTCGGCTCGGCAGCGCCATTGCGCCTCAGCACGGCGCGGATGCGGGCCAGAAGCTCGCGCGGATCGAAGGGTTTGGGCACATAGTCGTCGGCGCCCATTTCGAGTCCGACGACGCGGTCGGTGGTCTCGGTGACCGCGGTCAGCATGATGATCGGTGTCGAATAGCTGGCGCGCAGGTCGCGGCAGAGCTCCAGCCCGCTCTTTCCCGGCAGCATCACATCGAGAACGATCAGGTCGACCTGCGTGCGACGCAGTATGTCCTCCATCTCGATGCCGTCGGCGGCAACCGTGGTGCGCAGGCCGCGCTTCTGGAAGAATTCCTGAAGCAGGTCGCGAATGCCCTTGTCGTCATCGACGATCAGTATGTGCGCATCGGATTTCACGGCGATCCTGTCATTGTTGGCGGGCCAGTCGGGTGGCCGCCGCTCGAGTCTGCTTTGGCGACGTCACCCACACGATAGAATTCTGGCCACATGTTGGCCAGCGGCGATGATCGCCTGCAGAGCCGATTTGCCAGAAACAATCCAGAAACAAAATTCTATAGTCCGGAAAAACTTCCGAAAAAAATCAAGGGCATAAAGGGTGCCGTGGCGGTCAGGTCATCGGCTGCGACGCTAGTCTCCGGAGTAACGGACGTTACCAATGCACAGGTTCACGATCAGCTTGATGGGTGCGCTGTTCAGCATTTCGCTCGTCACGGCCGCGGTCGCAGCCTCTAGCGCAAAGGTGACGCCGATCACAAGGAGCGAGCGCTGCATCGATCTCAATCGCCAGGTAGACGAAGCCCTCGAAACCCATGCCGCGGCAACGCAGGTCACCGCGGCGAAAGCACTGCAAAGAAAGGGAAACCGGTTCTGCGCCAACAAGAAACAGGCACAGGGTATCCGGATGCTCGCGAACGCTTTGAAGCTGCTTGGAGTGACACCGATCGACCCGGTTCAGTGACACTCAAACCGACCCGCACAAAGAAGGAAATGAAGCCATGAAAAAGTCCATCCTCTCCGCCACCGGTCTCGCCGTCGCTCTCGCTTTCGCGATGCCGGCTCTGGGCAATGCCGCTGCCACCACGACCGCTGCTCCGGCTGCCTCGACGACCGCTCCGGCGACCACGACCGCCAAGCCCCCGGTGAAGAAGGTCGTCGCCAAGAAGCCCGTCAAGAAGCACAAGAAGGCCAAGAAGGTCGTCAAGAAGGACGCTCCGAAGGCCTGATCCAGACCAACCCAATAGGGTTGTCTGTAACAAGGCCGCTCCAGCATCCCCCGGCTGGAGCGGCCTTGTCGCATCTGACAAGCATGATTATCCCGTTGATGGGTGCCGGCCACCCAGGACTTTAACCCGTTTGCAATGCCGGTCCGATAGGACAGCCAGCATGAAGAAGCGGCTTTCATCCATTCTGCGCTCGATGGCCATTAGCGGCCTTGTCGCCTCGGCTGTGGTCAGGGTGCTGATCCAGTTTACCGCCAGCCCGGTGCCCGATCCGGTGAGCGGGCGCACCGAGCCGTCGCTGTTCGCGCCGGCTATCTCCAGCAACTGGCAATACATAACGCCATGGCAGAGCCTGCTGCTTACGGTGCTCACCGGCGGCGCGCTGGCCTGCTTTGCCGGCTGGCTCGCTGTCGCCTGGATGGAGCGCAAGGCAGACGCGGCCAGGTCCGCCTCAGCAGGGCAATTCCACGCTCGTCGCACCGTCGACCGCCAGGGCCGTTGAACCGTACCGGACAGTTCCTAAATTTGTGAATGGCAGCACTCCCGGAAAGCCGGTTTCGCGCGCCGATCAAAATGGACGACCGCTTTCCCCCATGACAAAGTGAGAGCGACCCTCGCGCAATGCCGGTTTCCGATGCCTGAGATTGTCTCCAAACCCCGCACCAAGACCAAGCCGCAGACCGAGCGGCCGAAGCTCTACAAGGTCATCCTCATCAATGACGATTTCACGCCGCGCGAATTCGTGGTGACGGTGTTGAAGGGCGAGTTCAAGCTTAGCGAAGACCAGGCGCGCCGGGTGATGATCACCGCCCACCAGCGCGGCGTCTGCGTCGTCGCCGTGTTCACCAGGGACGTGGCCGAGACCAAGGCGACCCGAGCCACCGATGCCGGCAAGGCCAAGGGCTATCCGCTGCTGTTTACGACGGAGCCCGAAGAATAGGGCTCATGGGCGGTTGACGAAGCCATCCGTGACAGCCTCTTTCTCCCCGTCACTATACGGGGAGAAATGTCCGGCAGGACAATGAGGGGCGGCGCCGAGTTCGGTTAATTTCAGTTAAGCAGGCCGTGGTGGTTGCAAATTATCTCAAGCTGGCGCTGCCCCTCATCCGCCTGCCGGCACCTTCTCCCCGGGACGGGGAGAAGGAAGCTACCGTCCCTCTCTGTACCACATCGCGCCCATGGCCAGCAGCAGCAGGCCGAGGCCGAGGAAGCCGCCGAACAGGGGCACGCGCGAGACGGCTTTGAGCACGCTGTCGTCAGTGGTGCGCAGGCCGATCCAGTCGGCACCCGAGGCCGCGCCCGAGGCGCGGACCGGGACGATGGAGGGCAGGGCGACACCACCGGTGAGTTGGCCAAGGGTCGAGGACGCCAGCCGGCGAACGCTGCCGCCGGTGGCTTCGGCCGGCGCCTTCAGCCGGTCTTCGGTGGAGATGACGTCGGAGAATTCCGGCGCGTTGACCGGGCCGACATGGGCAAGTGCGGTCAGGTCGCCATTGCCGATCTGATAGAGGCCGATCTCCTTGGTCTCGATGCTGCCGAGGAACACGCCGGGCTCGGATTTTTCCAGCTTGACGATCAGCGCCTTGCCTGAGGGGGTTATCACCTGGGCCGGGCCGGGGTCGTCGCTCATCGTCTGGCGGCGGATTTCCAGCACCATGCCGCGGCCGTCGGCGGTCAGCCGCTCTTCCTCGAGCTCAGGCTCCTTCATCAGCCAGTGGGCGATGCGGCGGTAGAGCTGGACATGCGGGCCGCCGCCCTCAAAGCCGCGCGCCCATAGCCAGCCCTGATCGGACAAAAGCATGCCGACGCGACCTTCGCCCTTGTGGTCGAGCAAAAGCAGGGGACGGTTGTCGGCACCCTTCATCACCACTTCGCCTTCGGGATTCTGCACGCCGATGGTGCGGAACCAGCGGCTCCAGTGCGGCGGCTCGCTCGCCGAACCGTCGAGGCCGCGCGTCACCGGATGGCGCTGGCCGAGATCGGTGAGGCGCGGATAAAACGCCTTGTCGATGACTTCGCCTGTCGGCATCGCCGGCAGCGAAGACATTAGCGGCGTGCGGGCGATCGAGGCGTCGCCGGCATATTCCGGCCCGGCGGCGATCAACAGCGCGCCACCCTTTTCGACATATTCGGAGATGTAGTCGTAATAGAGGATCGGCAGCACGTCGCGGTGCTGGTAGCGGTCGAAGATGATGAGATCGAAATCCTTGATCTTCTCGACGAACAGTTCGCGGGTGGGGAAGGCGATCAGCGACAATTCGTTGATCGGCGTGCCGTCCTGCTTTTCCGGCGGCCGTAAAATGGTGAAGTGGACGAGATCGACCGAAGCGTCGGATTTCAACAGGTTGCGCCAGGTGCGCTCGCCGGCATGCGGCTCACCGGAAACCAAAAGCACGCGCAGGTTTTCGCGAATGCCGTCGATCAGCGCGATGGCGCGGTTGTTGGCGTCGGTCAGTTCGCCCGGCTCCCGGTCGATCGAGAGTTCGACAATGTTGCGGCCGGCGCTGGGGATGGTCACCTGCAGCGGCATGGGCTGGCCAATGGTGGCCTCTTCGACCGCGACCTGCTCACCATTGACCGAGACGCGCACATCGACCGGGCCGGTTTCGCCATCGGTGGCGATGACGCGGTAGGTCATATCGAGCGGCTTGCCGACGAGACCGAAGCGCGGCGCGTTCTCGAAGCGGATGCGGCGGTCCTTTTCGTGCTCATTGCCGGTGATCAGCGCGTGCAGTGGCGCGTTGAAGTCGGGGGCGGCGGGCGGCGCGTCATGCACCTCGCCATCGGTGATCATGATGGCGCCGCCGATGCGCGATGGCGGCACGTCGCGGAAAGCGCCTTCGAGGGCTGCGAAAAGCTTGGTCTCGGTGCGCTCTTCGGCGGCTTCCGACTTGCCGGCCTCGACGACGCGCACGTCGAACTGCTTGAAGCGGGCAAGGCGCTGCTGCAACCCTGCCAGCGCTTCGTCGGTCTGCTTGGTCCGGTCGCCGATGTCCTGGCTCTGGCTACGGTCGACGATGACGGCAACGACGCTTTTCAACGCCTCGCGCTCCTCGTCGAGGAAGACCGGGTTGAGCAAGGCGGCGCCGAGCGCAATCAGCGCGGCGAAGCGGAAGATCGCGCCGCGCTGGCGAAACCACAGGCCGACAGCCGCGAGCAGCAGCAAAGGCACCAGCACCATGGCCAGCAGCGGCCAGGTCAGCAGCGGTTCGAAGGAGATCGACCAGTTCATGATCTTACTGCCCCAGCCGTTCGAGCAGGATGGGCACGTGCACCTGGTCGGATTTGTAATTGCCGGTCAGCATGTACATCATGATGTTGACGCCGGCGCGCAGCGCATAGATGCGCTGCATTGGATCCGACGGCACGGTCGGCAAAAGCGGGTCGCCATTCTCGTCGACGGCCCAGGCGCCGGCAAAATCATTAGCGGTGATCAGGATAGGCGAGACGCCGTCGCCGACGCGCACCGGCCGGTTCTCGGCATTGCTGGCGTCGAGCGAGGCTTCGACCCAGAGCGGGCTGCCGGCGAAGCGGCCGGGAAATTCGGGCAGGATGAAGAAGGATTTGGTCAGCACATGGTCGGCAGGCACCGGCTCCAGCGGCGGCACGTTGAGATTGCCGAGGATGTCGCGCAATCGTTCCGTCGCCGGGCTCGCCGAATCCGCGCCTATGCCGTTGGCAAACTGGTCGCGGGTGTCGAACAGCACCGTGCCACCCTGCTGCATATAGGCGTCGATGCGGGCGATCGCGGCCTCGCTCGGCATCGGCGCGGAGGGGTCGATCGGCCAATAGATCAGCGGATAGAAGGACAGCTCGTCTTTCGAAATGTCGACGCCCGCCGGCGCGCCCGGCTCAAGCGCGGTCTTCTCGATCAGGAAACGGGTCAGGCCTTCGAGCCCGGCGCGGCTGATCGAATCGTCGCCTGGCACGCCAGTCAGCACATAGGCGATGCGGGTCTTGGCAATGTCCTCGATGGCCGCGGCGTCGCCCGATTTGGCATCGTCGGCGCGGGCGAGGTCGGCATGGCCAAACAACATGCCGAGGCCGAGCAGCAGCGCAGCCGTCGTTGCCGCGGCCGTGCGGGCGCGGCGCGGCCGGCGTGACAACAGCCCGCCCATCCAGAACACCGCCAGCGTGTCGAGCAGCATCAGCACAAGTGCTGCGGTCACCAACGGACCCTTGAGGTCGCGCGATTCATCGAAAGCATACTGGACATTGGTCACCGGCACTGTGAATTGCGGACGGACCAGCGGCGCGAAGACGGTGGCCGGATCAAGCAGATTATGGGCGAAGACGCCGGTTTCGGAGCCGTAGAGACCGGGCGGGTTCTCGAACGTCACAGGCAGCGGGCCGGCGACGGGCACCAGCGGCCGTGCGTCCGGCGTCGGCGGCACCAGCGCGCCGTCGGCCGCGATCATGCGATAAGGAGCCAGCGAGGTGGCGGCGGCTTCGGCGTTGGCGACCGCGGCGCCCTGGTTGCGCGACAGCTGCACGATACGCCGCAGCATTTCGACGAAGCTGCCGGAGATCGGCAGCGTCGACCATGTCGCTTCCGGGGTGACATGGAACAGGACGAGCGTGCCCTTGCCCTTTTTCAGCCCGGTCACCAGCGGCGTGCCGTCGGCCAGCGTTGCCCAGGTGCGCTCGACGATATCGGGCGTCGGCTCGGCCAGGACCTGCCGGCTCACCGTGACTTCGGCCGGCGGCGCGAGGTCGGCAAAGGGGCCGTTCTTCGGGAATTCGGTCACCGGCTGCGGCGTCGTCCATGACAGGGAGCCGCCGAGCGAGCGTTCGCCGGTGCGCAGCCTGACCGGCAGAAGATCGTCGTCATTGCCTGCGGCGGCCAGCCGCGACCCGGCGAAGCGCACCAGCGTGCCGCCATTGTCGACCCAGTCAACCAGCCGCTGATGGACTTGTGGCGGAATGGTGCCGATATCGGCCATGACGATCATCGCCGGCTTCTGGTCGAGGAGTTGCGGGATGGCATCGGCAAGGTCGGCGCTCGACGGTTCGACCAAATCGG
The DNA here is from genome assembly GCF_057784315.1 of Mesorhizobium sp. CNPSo 4684. NCBI lineage: Bacteria > Pseudomonadati > Pseudomonadota > Alphaproteobacteria > Hyphomicrobiales > Phyllobacteriaceae > Mesorhizobium > Mesorhizobium sp. CNPSo 4684. The sequence goes on from NZ_JBWLUX010000009.1 coordinate 104,152, forward strand.
CGAAGGGCTGCAGCGCGCGCCTGATGTAGTAGAGCGGCGACAGAAGCGGCTGCGCCTGGTCGGCCTCGGCCTGCGACAACAATCCGACGCGGCGGCGCTTCGAGCTTTCGTCGAGCACCCGCACCGCACCTGCCTGGTGCTCGCCATCAAGGGCGATCGAGGCGAAGTCGTTGCGCAGCTCGAACGGCACCGCCATCGTGCCGGTGGCGGTGGTTTCGCCGGGCGCGAAAGTCAGCGTCGCATCGGCGATGCGGCGGCCCTTGTCATCGAAGGCGCCGGCGGTGACCTGCGCCGGGGCTGGATCGCCGGGTGCGCGAATGGCGGTCAGTGCAAAGCCGTCGACCTGGTTCTCGGCGCCGGTGAGGCCGGTCAGCGCCAGCCGGTCGGAACTGGCCCAGACAACACGGGCGGCATTTTTCGACAGCAGCGTGTTGAAGGCGGCCTCGTCGCCTTTTGCGGCAAGGCCGTCGGCGAGAACGGCAACGCTGGCGCCGGGCAAGGTCTCCAGCACGCCGGCAACACGGGCATAGACGGCAGGACGGTCAGTCGGGATCGGCCGCGGTTTTGCCGCGCGCAGCCGGTCCAGAGCGGTTGCGGCGTCGAAGGGGCCGATCTCGGCATTCGGCTTTTCCGCGGTGAAGGCGATGACGACCGGCACGCCGTTCGAGCCGGCATCGGCGATCAGCCGCTGCGCGGTGGCGACGCGTTTGCCCCAGTCGGCGGCACTTGCCCAGTCATTGTCGATGACCAGTGCCAAGGCTGCCCCCTCTGCCGGCAGTTTTTCGCGCGGGTTGAAGACGGGTTCGGCCAATGCCGCGACGACAAGGGCCGCCATCAGCAGCCGAAGCAGCGTCAGCCACCACGGGCTCTGCTGCGGCGTCTCCTCGCGCTTCAGCACGCGGGCGAGGATCTTCAGCGGCGGGAACACCTCGGTCTGCGGCTTGGGCGGCGTCAGCCTGAGCAGCCACCAGATCACCGGCAGCGCCAGCAAGCCCCACAAGACCATGGGAGCACCAAAGGAGAGCGGCAGCCAGCTCATGCGCTGGCCCTTCCGGCGAACGCGCCATCGGCGGTCATCGCCATATGGATGCGCACCAGTGCCTCGGAGGCGAGGCGATCGGTGTGGTTGACCGTATAGCTCCAGCCGAGGCGCTTGCACCAGCCGGCCAGCTCCTGGCGGCGGGCGGTGTAGAGCAGGCGATATTCATCGCCGAGCATTTCCGCGCGACCGGCGGTCAGCTTGTCGCCGGTCTCGGGATCGGTGAATTCAGTGCGGCCGGCATAGGGAAAGGTCTCCTCGGCCGGATCGGCGACCTCGATCAGATGCGCACGCACGCCATGGCGGGCCAGCACGTCGAGCCAGGCCATGGTCTCCTCGGCCGGATCGAGGAAATCGCTGACGATGACGATGTCGCAGAAGCGGCGGATGCTGGACAGGTCAGGCTTTGCCGGCGGATCGGCGGCGTGCATCAACTGCGCTGCGATGCGCTCGGCGCCGTTGCGGGCGGTGAACGGATCGGTCAGACCGGGCCAGGCGATGCGCTCGCCGCTGCGCGACAACAGTTCGGCCATGGCCAGCGCCAGCACCAGCGCGCGCGATTCCTTGGACACGCTGGCGCCGGTCGATTTGTAGAGCATGGAAGGCGAGGGGTCGGCCCACAGCCATACTGTATGGGCGGCCTCCCATTCGCGGTCGCGCACATAGGTATGATCGTCGCGGGCCGAACGGCGCCAGTCGATGCGCGAGGAATCGCCTTCGACATAGGGGCGGAACTGCCAGAAATTCTCGCCGATGCCGCGCTTGCGGCGGCCATGCCAGCCGGCAATCACAGTGTTGACGATCCGGCGCGCTTCTACCAGCAGGTCCGGCACCAGCGAAGCCCGCAACCGGCCCCTGGCGAGCGCGTCGCGCGTCGCTGCCGGTGTCTGGACTTCGCCGATACGAGCCATCAGATGCCTTTGGCCAGTTTCGCCACCACGTCACGCACGGTCGTGCCCTCGGCGCGGGCGGCGAAGGTCAGCGCCATGCGATGCTGCAGCACCGGCTCGGCCAGTGCGCGGATGTCGTCGACCGAAGGCGCCAGCCGTCCGTCATAAAGCGCGCGGGCGCGGGCGCAGAGCGTCAGCGCTTGGCTGGCGCGCGGACCAGGACCCCAGGCGACGTGCTTGTCGGTCTCGGCATTGCCCTGGCCGGGGCGCGCCGAACGCACCAGCTTGAGGATGGCGTCGACGACGCTTTCCGGCACCGGCATGCGGCGGATCAGCGTCTGGATCTCCTTCAGCCGCACAGGCTGCAGGACGTTTTGCGCCTTGGCGTCCTCGATGCCGGTGGTTTCCAAGAGGATGCGGCGCTCCGCCTCGATCTCGGGATAGAGGATGTCGACCTGCATCAGGAAGCGATCGAGCTGCGCTTCGGGCAGCGGATAGGTGCCTTCCTGCTCCAGCGGGTTCTGCGTCGCCAGCACATGGAAGGGCGCGGGCAGGTCGTGGCGAACGCCGGCGATGGTGACGTGATATTCCTGCATCGCCTGCAGCAGCGCCGACTGGGTGCGCGGTGAGGCGCGGTTGATTTCGTCGGCCATCACCAATTGCGCGAAGATCGGGCCGGAGATGAAGCGGAAGGAGCGCTTGCCAGCCTCGTCCTGCTCCATCACTTCGGAGCCGAGAATGTCGGACGGCATCAGGTCGGGAGTAAACTGGATGCGGCGCGAATCGAGGCCGAGCACGACGCCGAGCGTCTCGACCAGCTTGGTCTTGGCAAGGCCTGGAACGCCGACCAGCAGCGCATGGCCGCCGGCGAGCAGCGCCACCAGCGTGCGTTCGACCACCGCTTCCTGGCCGAAGATGACGCGGCCGACACCGTCGCGAACCCTGGAAATATCGGCCAGCGCCGTCTCGGCCTGGGCGACCATGTCCTTTTCGCTAATAGGGTTTTCCTTGACCATCACGCTCATGCCGCATCGATCCTTGTGCTGGAAGTACCGGCTTGCACTTGTAGCAGTGCCGTAGAATGCCGCGATTCGGCCTCGCCTGGCGCCTACGAATGAATTTAAATCACAGACTTAGGCTGACAAGCGGAACAACAGTGACTATTTCGTGACCATGACGGAACGCTTCGAGCATCGCGAACAAAGCCTTACCGATGCCACCGAGGCCCGCGGCCTCGAGGCGCTGATCTCGCGCGCGGCCCGCGCCGGTAAAGGCGCGGCGCCGGTAGAGCGTTGGAATCCCGCCTTTTGCGGCGATCTCGACATGGAGATCAAACAGGACGGCACCTGGTTTTATCTCGGCACACCGATCGGCCGCATGCCGCTGGTGCAGCTGTTTTCCACCGTTTTGCGCAAGGACGAGGACGGCAAGACCTATCTGGTGACGCCGGTCGAACGGGTCGGCATCCGCGTCGTCGATGCGCCGTTCATTGCCGTCGAAATGGACGTTTCCGGCGCCGGAGCCGGGCAGATCGTCACCTTTCGCACCAATGTCGGCGATGTCGTCGAGGCCGGACCCGGCCATCCGCTGCGCTTCGTCGACGAGGACGAGACCGGGGGCCTGAAACCATATGTGCTGGTGCGTGGGCGGCTGGAAGCGCTGGTGACGCGGCCGGTAATGTACGAACTGGTCGAGCATGGCGAGGAGATCGACATCGGCGGCAAGACAATGTTTGCCGTGCGCTCGAAGGGCGAGGTCTATCCCATCATGCCGGCGGAAAAACTGAAGCGGCTGAGCATGTGATGGATCAGGTGACGCCGGCAGCGTTTTCCACAGCGGATTTTCGGGCGCGTGTCGCGGCGCAAGCTGAGGCCCATGCCGGCGACGACTATGGCGACCATCGCTTCAACCCCGGCCATCCCCGGTTAAAGCAGCTGAAGGCGCTGCGCGATGCCGCTGTGCTGATCCCGGTCGTCGACCACGGACGCGATGCGACCGTGCTCTTGACCAAGCGGGCGGAAAAGCTGCGCAGCCATTCCGGGCAGGTGGCTTTTCCCGGCGGCACCATCGATCCGACCGATCCGACCCCGGAAGCAGCGGCCTTGCGCGAAACCTTCGAGGAGATCGGGCTTGGCCAGGACCGCATCGAGATCATCGGCCGCATGCCCGATTATGTCGCCGGCAGCGGCTATCGCATCGCCCCTGTGCTGGCGATCGTGAAGCCCGGTTTTACTCTGTCGCTCAACGCCGACGAGGTCGATGCCGCCTTTGAAGTGCCGCTCTCCTTCCTGATGGATTCGGCCAATCACACCAGGGACAGCCGCATGTGGAACGAGCTCGAATGGTTCTTCTACGAAATGCCCTATGGCGGCCAGCGCATCTGGGGCGTCACCGCTGGCATCATCCGCACGCTCTATGAAAGGCTCTATGCTTGAGTGATCCGATATCGCTGGCGGGAAAGGCTGACTGGCTCGGTGAAAAACACCTGCAGCGGCTGCTTGCCGTGCTGGCGCAAGGCGGTGAAGAAGCCCGTATCGCCGGCGGCGCGGTGCGTAATGCGCTGATCGGTCAGCTGGTGGCAGACATCGATATCGCCACGACCTGCCTGCCTGAGGAAACCATCCGCCGCGCCGAAGCGGCGGGCTTCAAGGCCGTGCCGACCGGCATCGAACACGGCACGATTACGGTGATCGCCGGTGGCACGCCCTATGAAATCACCACGCTGCGCGCAGACATCGAGACCGACGGCCGCCGCGCCAAAGTGACGTTCGGCCGCGACTGGAAGGCCGACGCCGAACGGCGCGATTTCACCATCAACGCACTGTATGCCGAGGCCGACGGCACGGTCATCGACCTGGTCGGCGGTGTCGGCGATATCGAGGCGCGCAGGCTGCGCTTCATCGGCGATGCCGAGCAGCGCATCCGCGAAGATTATCTGCGCATCTTGCGCTTCTTCCGCTTCTTCGCCTGGTATGGCGACGGCCGGCCCGATGCCGAGGGACTGAAAGCTTGCGCCCGGCTCAAGGACGGGCTCGAAAAACTCTCGGCGGAGCGCATCTGGTCCGAGCTGAAGAAGCTTCTGTCGGCCCCTGATCCGTCGCGCGCGCTGTTATGGATGCGCCAGGCGGGCGTGCTGACCGGCGCCCTGCCGGAGAGTGAGAAATGGGGCATCGATGCCATTCACGGGCTGACAAAGACCGAGAAAGATCTGGGTTGGGCGCCGGATCCGCTGCTCAGGCTGGAGGCCATTGTGCCGCCCGATGCGGCGCGGATGACGGTATTGGCCGAGCGGCTGAAACTGTCCACCAATGAGGCGGAGCGCCTGCGACACTGGGCGCTGACGGGTGCCATCGAACCGAAGACGAGTGAAGCGGAGCTGGCAAAGCTGCTTTATGCAAGCCATCGCCAGGGCTTTGTCGATCGCTTTCGGCTGTCGCTCGCCTCGGCGCGGGCGCGCGCCGTCGAGGACAATGACGCGCTTGTCCAGGCCGGCGGTTTTTCGCGCCTGCTGGCTTTTGCGCTGAAATGGGAAAAGCCGGTATTTCCGGTCAAGGGTGCCGATCTGACCGCGCTTGGCGCGTCGCCGGGCCCGAAACTCGGCGCAATCCTGAAGAACCTTGAAAGAGAATGGATAGAGGCCGGTTTCGCGCCCGATCGCAGCGCGCTGCTCGAGCGCGCCGCAGAGGCCTTGAAACCTAGCGCTTAGCGTCGCTGCAGCGCCGCGCTGCTCACCTGATCGCCAAGGGAGCCAGCGCGCGTGAAAGGCTTGCCTCGCCCTTGCCATAGACGGAGGCGCTATAGTTGACCAGCGTGTCGGTACGGGCCGTGTTGAGCAGTTGGTCGGTGATCTGGGTCGGCGTTGCGCTGGTGAACTTGCTGCCCACGATCGCGGCGTAGCCGGAAATGATCGGCGCAGCGAAAGAGGTGCCGTAAAGGCCCGTCTTGTTCCCGGCGACACCCACGACGAGGAAATGGCTCTGCACAACCGGGTTGGAGCCGGCAGTGTTGGAATACCAGGCCATTTTGGTCTTGCTGGACGTCGTGCCATTCCCGTCGAGCGCGCCGACGAAGATCGCTGACGCCTTTCCGACCAGAGCGAGGTCGAGATAGTCCTGCTGGCCGCCGACGACACCGCCGACCGCAACCGCGTCGTTGCCCGCTGCCTTCGAAACGACGGCTGTTCCCTTGGTGGCGTAGGAGATGATGGAGGCTTCCTCGGCGCTCCATCCGATCTGGTTCGGGCTGTAGCCCGCCTTGGCGTACATGCCATAGCTCAAATTGAGCACGTTCAGGCCCGGCACCAGCGTGACCGCCGAACTGGTGGAGAAGTCCTTCGATCTGATGGTCGCCAGGGGAGCAATCATGCCGGCTTCCTGGCGCGTCCATTCGCCGTGCCGCTGGTTCTGCACCCCGACGCCAAAATTGCCACTGAACCGCGATGTGCTGGAGAAGTCGTCGACGATGGTAATCGTGGCACCCTTTCCCTTGTAGCCTGCAGCCCACGCGGCGCCGACATCGGAACTCATCCAGCCTTGCACGGCCTGCGTTGTGGTGGTCGGCAGCGTTGCGCTCAAACATATGGAAGCGTTCGATTGACCGCCGACGCAGAGCGCCCCCAGCGGATCCGGACCAAGATCCTGCGCCGCTGCCATCGATGCCGGCAGGAGGGCGAGAGCTGTGGCGAGAGCGAACTTCCAACGATTACCTGACATGTTCTTACCCCGGATCAAACAAAAGCTAGGACGGAAGATCGCGAATTTCTGCCGGCGGCTCGACATCTCATGAGCCTCCTGGCGATCAGAAAGTAACACGGTAATTCAGCCAGAGGTGCTGGCTCTCCGGTTTAGCGTTAACCAGATATTTCAAGGTTTCCTCAGGCGCCATCTCGCTGGCCGCGAGGCGGCAATTGACGCTGTAGGTGCCCAGATCGCCATAGTCGGCCTGGCAGGCCTTTTCGGTGAGGCTTCCGCCGATGGTCGTGGTGAGCGAGAACGAAAGAATGCTGTTCGGAGTAGGATGGAATTGAGTTAGGAAGCCAAGCTTGAAGCTGGGCTCGATCCGATACTTCTCTGCCTGTTCCCCGGTCCCGAACCCCCAAAGGATGCCGGTATCGTCCGTGATCTGGGTGATCAGGTCCACATGCATGTCGACCCAGTTCGGGCGGTACCATCGGTTGAACGATACCCAGCTCCCATTCTGTAGCTCGTATCCGCCGTCGCCCAGACCTCTCGCGCGGTCGCTAAGCGGCGAGCCCTGATGTATGTCGACCAGCGACGTCGTAATTTCCTGGGCAATCGCCGGAGATGCCCCAAGGAGCACGGACACTAGGAGCGCCGTCGTGCGGAAACTGCCTCGAATGCCGGACTTTTCGCGCATGCGCGAAACACCTCGCCCCACCGATTCCGGACCAGTGCCTTGTGGCGACGGGCTTCTCGATCCGCCCACTGTAGCCGGATTATCCGCACGACAGTCGCACGGGTTGGGTTACCGCAGGGTTTATTTCAGCTGAAGCGAATATGTTTTTTTGACCGAGAACGGTCGCGCTGAAATTCACGGGCCGCAATGTTCCAAAGCCGTGGCCGCATTTGTCAAAAATCGCCCGCCAAGGTGTCAAGAACGCCAATGACGGGCGCTACCGGTCCAACGCTTTTCTGCTACGCCGCCTACGCTGCGTCGCGAACCTTCTCGATGCGCGAGCGGATCGCCTCGATCATCGTCTCGCGGATGACCGTTTCGCCATGCGTCTCGCGCAGGTGGTCGACGGCACGGCGCATCACCTCGGCTTCCTCGTCGGCACGGGTGTGCCACTCACAGCCGGGAACCAGCGAGCCGCAATGGAATTCCTTCATGGGTTTTTCTCCTTTCCTCCTGGGAGCCCGCGCCTCTCACGGGCACGAAGCTCCGCCACCTTTGTTCCGCGCCCTGTCGTAGCAGTCGGTTTTGAGAGCACGTATGGGGGAACAAGCATAACACGGTTCGGCGGTTTTGGTTGCCGCTAAAGCGCGTCGCGTCGAAGCGGATTCACGCGACGCGCTTTAGGCCTTTGATTTTATGCATGTGATTTTCCCCGAACCGAGGTCACTTTTGGGTGACATGCATAGGCAAAAAAAGGCGGAGCAGCGCTGCTCCGCCTCCTTACGCTACCCCAGAGCAAGACCAGCTTGGTCTTGTCCCGACAGGGCCGTCACTTCACGATCTTGACGGACTCGGCAACTTTGTTCTTGCCGCTCATGTCCCAGGAAACGCGGACCTTTTCGCCGGCCTTCAGGCCAGGATCCTTGAAGGTCTTGGGCAGCGTAAAGGTCGATCCATCGTCCAGAACAAGGCTCATGGCCGTTCCATCATAGGTTTTGACCGTGCCCGTGGTGTGCTTGACCGCGGCAAAGGCAACCGAGCCTGATGCGAGAAGGGCAGCGGCGGCTGCCGTTACAATGAGCTTTCGCATGGTAAGTACTCCTGGAAAATGCGGACATCCGTTTCTTGAGAATGCTCCGCCTTGTTCAGGGCCGTCCGGTAGCGTCGTGTCGCGGTTCGGGACTGAACCGCCGGCGCTTCCCGGCCCGGAAACGACAAATAGTCGTTTTATTTCAATTGCCTATTAGACGAAAAAGATAATTCGTGCGCCACATTGAATGCCAAAATTCGGCGAATGGGACGCTTTTGCGGCTCACGCTTCGCTCACCGATTTGTTACGGCCACCTGACCTCCGGCGGCAGGCTGGACAGTATCGAGGCGACATTGCCGCCGGTCTTCAGGCCGAAGATGGTGCCGCGATCGTGAAGAAGGTTGAATTCGACGTAACGGCCGCGGCGGATGAGCTGTTCGTCGCGGTCGTCATCGGTCCAGTTTTCGTTGAAATGGGCTCGAACCAGGTGGCCGTAGACGACGAGAAAAGAACGCCCGACATCCTGGACGAAATTCAAATCGGCATTCCAGCCGCCTTTGTCCTCGCCCGAATGCAGCCAGTCGAAAAAGATGCCGCCGACGCCGCGCGGTTCGTTGCGGTGCGGCAGATAGAAATACTCGTCGCACCAGGCCTTGAATTTGGGGTGGTCGGCGACGGCGGCATTCTTCTCGCAGGCAAACTGCATGGCGCGGTGGAAGGCGACCGTGTCGGGGTGATCCTCGGTGCGGTTGCGGTCGAGCACCGGGGTCAGGTCGGCGCCGCCGCCGAACCAGTGGCGCGACGTCACGACCATGCGGGTGTTCATGTGCACGGCCGGCACGTTGGGACTCCACGGGTGTGCGATCAGCGAAATGCCGGATGCCCAGAAGCTCGGGTCTTCCTCCGCGCCGGGCATCTGCTTTCGGAATTCCGGCGAGAACTCGCCATAGACGGTGGAGGTGTGGACACCGACCTTCTCGAAAACGCGGCCATGCATCATCGACATGGTGCCGCCGCCGCCCTTGCCCTGGTCGCGCTCCCACGGCGTCTTTTCGAAGCGGCCGGGAGACCAGGCGGCCAGCGGCCCCTGCAGTTCCTGCTCGATCTGCTCGAAAGTGGTGCAGATGCGCTCGCGCAGCGTCTCGAACCACAGCCTGGCCTTCATCTTCTTTTGTTCGATGTCGGCCGGCAGGCCTGCCGGTATTTCTGGTCGTTCCAAAATCAGGTCTCCGGTCGCAGCCGACAAACGACCTAGTGGAGTGAATTTGACATTTGCACACAGCGTGGCGCAGGGCACGACGCAAATGTCAAATTCGAAAACTCCACTAGAAACATAAACTTGCTAGTGGTCCTTGTGATTCCAACATTCGCAACGGCGCCTGCGGATGGGGAGGCGAATGTTGGAATCGGGCCACTAGCCTTTTTAGGGCGCGATCCCTAATCTCTTAAGGGCAAGGGTCAAGTGTCATCTGGTCAAGGCCCCAGGAGTTCTTTCATGCGCACCCCGGCAAGACCGCCGCTGGATGGCTTGAAGAAGCGGCTCGACCGTTCGCGCGCCGAGCGCGAGCGCATGCCGCGCGACGGTTTTCTGCGTGAAACCTTCGTCCTGCCGCGTTCGGATGCGCGGCTCAAAGCCAAGGAATGGTTCGAACGCTTTCCCAAGCAGGCCTACTGGACCGAGATCGAAAGCTGGTTCGAGCGGCCGGGAGATGTGATCGAATTCACCATAAGGCGGCTGCCGGCAGCGGACTAGAACTAGGGCGCGTACTCATGAATCCGGTTGTGTAAGCGCGGCTCGCTAAATGTCCGCTTCGCTCCGAGAACACCGAATTGCAGCTGCCGCGAAATATCGCGGCCTGCCATAGGCCGACATGACTAACGGTCAGAGAGTGTGAGTGACGATATTAAAACCCTCGTCGGGTCTCGGCGGGACGAAATAGCTCATGAACAATTCGTAGGTCTCTTCGCTCACTTCATACGGATGCTCGCCCTCCGCGTTCCGTTGCCGAAGCCTTTGCTTGCAGATCGCATCTGGAACATCCAGAACGTGAAGCTCGTGGGCGACGTCAGCTTTATCGATCAAGGATCGCATCCAACTACGCCATTTCACGGTATTTGCCGGGAAGTCGAGAACAACCGAAAGGTCGTGCCGCAAGATGTCGACCACGTGCGGACCCATCGCATCGCGAAGTCGTCCAGATAGGCGCGCGAAATCCTCAATAGTCCTATTCTCCGTCGGGAACAGGAGCGACATCCAGTGATCCATGGTGATCAGGAGGGTTGTCGGACGTTCTGCAAGCCGACGCGCAAGCGTCGACTTCCCAGAGGCGATCTTTCCGCAAAGGAGATACAACGTCGTTACACGGGCAGATTCCATGGTCGAAGAATATTCTGTCTCGCCAGTCGGCTTAAGTCCCCTCTGGATCATTTTCGACCGGGACGAGCCCAGCGGCAGATATTCAAGAGCAGACATTCAGGTCAGCGCGGGCATCGTCGTGAGCCGACCCGCAGCAGACGTCGACCCCCGACTCCCGAGAGCTGACGTTGAAGCCGTGATCGATTGCCGCTGCCATTGACAAGCCGGTCTTGCCAATAGCTAACTCGCGACAGTCTCTGCCCAGAAGCCGGCCACCGTGTAGATTTTCGGCCAAAACAGCCGCCCTTGGAAGCGAGGCGCCGATGAAGACGGTTCTTGTCACACGGGTTCGCGGCAAAACAGGGCGCCAGATTGCAGCTGCCCTTACCCGCCAACCAAGTATTGAAGTTCGGGGCGCGGGCCGGAATGTTACCAACTTGACCCGGCCTAGCCAATAATTTTGTACCGGCGCAGTAGCAGTAAGAGAGTCGCCATGAGAAGCGCCGAGCTGGCGCTCAATTGCGACATTCGGCGTTAGGACTCTACCATAAGCCGTCTCGCCCCGGTTCCCTCGCGCGCCAACCGATCCTCCTTGTTCCGCAGCGGGCATTTGTCGATCGACATGCAGCCGCAGCCGATGCAGTCGGTCAGGCCATCGCGCAGCTTCTTCAACTGGCTGATCTTGCGGTCGAGGTCGTCGCGCCAGCCGGTCGACAAGAGGTTCCAGTCCTCACGCGTCGGCGTGCGGCCTTCGGGCAGGGATTGAAGCGCCGCCGCGATCTCGGCCAGCGAGATGCCGACCTCCTGTGCGACCCGGATGATCGCCACCCGCCGCAGCACGTCGCGGCCATAGCGCCGCTGGTTGCCTGACGTGCGGTGGCTGCGGATCAGCCCGCGCGCCTCGTAGAAATGCAGCGCCGACACCGCCACGCCGCTGCGCATGGCCACCTGGCCAACCGTCAATTCCTTTGCCAGAGCCATTTTGACTTTTCCGCTTGACCTCAACTTAAGTTGAGCTTGTAGCCAAGAAATGTCGATAGGGCAATTGAGGAGAAGGCGATGTGCGCCTGGGTGAGAATGACGCAAGAAATAAAGGCCGTTCGCGACGGAGACGAGGAATTAGCCGAGCTGCCGGATGGCTTCGCCGGCGACCATGGCGACCGACAGCGCGACGTTGATGCTGCGCGTTTCCGGCTGCATCGGGATCGTCAGCCGCGCATCCGCCGCCTGATGGATAGGATTTGGTACCCCAGCCGATTCTCGGCCGAACAGCAGGATGTCGCCGGCGGCGAAGTTGAAGCCCGTGTAGGCGGTCGCGGCTTTGGTGGTGAGCACCACCAGCCGGCGCTCGCTCGCTTGGCGCCAGTCCTCGAAGGCGTTCCAGTCGACATGCCGGGTCAGAGCGGCCATTTCGAGATAGTCCATGCCGGCGCGCTTGAGCGCTTTGTCGGAGAGCGGGAAGCCTGCCGGCTCGATAATGTCGACGCCAAGACCGAGGCAGGCGGCGAAGCGCAGGATTGTCCCGGTGTTGCCGGCAATGTCAGGCTGGTAGAGGGCGATGCGGAGACGGTGGTTCATTTCCGCGTCTTTCTAATAAGTGGCAGATCGGCCACAGCGGACTCCTGGTTTTGGAAATTGCTGGACCTGCGGGTGGCCATTTTCTGCGAAGTGGATTATACCGCAAGCATTGTCAACCCGAACCGATGGAGGGGTATTTCATGATGGCCATGCACATCCAGCGCCCCTCCCGTGGGCTTACCTGCCTGCCGGCGGTTTCGGTACGACGATTTACCTGACTTCCTAGATCTGATCGCACCGATTCCCGCCGAACCCAGTTTTCGGCTTTCGAAGGAATCCTGCGATGTTTTTCAACCTGTTGAAGGGGCCAAGCGCCCCAGTTGAGTGTGTCCTGACCGAGGTGTCCCCTCGTGTCCCGACCGATGCAATCCGTGCCTCCGGCCGAATGCCGGCGCACGACATTGCTTCGCCTTTTTATCTCTATTTGCACACGGAGGACGGACCGATGTTCGATCCCTATAAAATACCTGGTTCAAGAAGCCTGCACGAGCGCAAGACGGCAACCTGGGCGTTGCTGATAGGCGAGACCTACTCGTCGGCGGTTCACGCCGAGACGCGCCGGCGTCCGCATCGCGGCATGCTGCCGGATGTCGACTTCTCGCGCGCGGTTCCTGACCACAGCCGGCCGTCGCTGGTGCGCCGGATCATCCGGCTGATCCGGCCGGGCGCGAAAAACCGGGCTGGCGGCGGCGTGCCGTCAGGTCAGTCGAACCTGCCTGTCGGCGAAAAGCCCGCAAGTCCCTATATTGCGCGAAGCAGGACCGATGGCCCGGGTGATTCCGGGCCGTCGGTCCCTGACACCGTACGCTCCGGGGACTTTTCCCGTGCCGCGTGAGCGGACAACAGTTTTGTGAGCATCACCATGTTTAGCTGGTTTGAAAAAAGGCTCGATCCGTTCCCCGCAGCGGAACCGGTCGAGCCGCCGAAGACGCTGGTTGCCTTCTGCGTGCATTATACGCGCGGCGCCTGGCCCTACATCATCGTCGATGCGGTGCTGGTGACGGCGATCGCGGTGGCCGAAGTGTGGATGTTCGGCTTTATGGGCCGCATCGTCGACTGGCTGTCCGGGCAGAATCGCGAAACCCTCCTGCAGACCGAGAGCTGGAAGCTCGCCGGCATGGCGTTCGTCGTGCTGTTTGCGCTGCCGGGCACGGTGTGGCTGCATTCGCTGCTCAACCAGCAGACGCTGATGGGCAACTACCCCATGCGCATCCGCTGGCAGGTGCATCGCTATCTCTTGAAGCAGTCGATGAGCTTCTACCAGGACGAGTTCGCAGGCCGCATTGCCACCAAACTGATGCAGACGGCGCTCGCCGTGCGCGAATGCGTCATCAAGGTGATCGATGTGCTCAACTACGTCATCGTCTATTTCCTCGGCATGCTCTTCATCGTCGGTTCGGCCGACGTGCGGCTGGCGGCACCGCTTGGCGTCTGGCTGCTCGGCTATATCGGGCTGTTGCGCTACTTCATCCCGAAGCTGGGCAAGGTCGGCGAGGCGCAGGCCAATGCGCGCTCGACCATGACCGGCCGCGTCGTCGACAGCTACACCAACATCCAGACGGTCAAGCTGTTTTCCCATGCGCGCCGCGAAGCAACGTTCGCCAAAGAGGGGATGGCCGGCTACCTCGACACGGTCTACCGGTCGATGCGGCTGGTGACAGTGCTTTACGGTCTGCTCTACATCCTCAACGCGTTGCTGCTGTTCTCGGTCACCGCGCTGGCGCTATGGCTGTGGCTCGGCCAGGCGGTGACGATCGGCGCGGTTGCCGTGGTCATCGGCCTGGTGCTCAGGATGTGGGGCATGTCGCAGTGGATCATGTGGGAAATGTCCGGCCTGTTCGAGAACATCGGCACGGTGCAGGACGGCATCGCCTCGATCTCGCTGCCACGCCTGGTCGAGGACCGGCCGGGGGCGAAGGACATTGCCGTCACCAAGGGTGAGATCCGCTTCGACGATATCCGCTTCCACTACGGCAAGCAGAAGGGCGTCATCGAGAGCCTGTCGCTGACGGTGAAGCCCGGCGAGAAGGTCGGCATTGTCGGCCGCTCGGGTGCGGGCAAGTCGACGCTGGTCAATCTCCTGCTGCGCTTCTACGATTTGGAGAGCGGCCGGATCCTGATCGACGGCCAGGAGATCGCGTCGGTGACGCAGGATTCGCTGCGCGCACAGATCGGCATGGTAACGCAGGACACTTCGCTGCTGCACCGTTCGGTGCGCGACAACATCCTCTACGGCCGGCCCGACGCCACGGAAGAGATGCTTGTCGAGGCAGCCGGGCGGGCCGAGGCGCTGGAGTTCATCGCCGGGCTTTCGGACCACAGTGGACGCAAAGGGCTCGACGCTCATGTCGGCGACCGCGGCGTCAAATTGTCCGGCGGCCAGCGGCAACGCATCGCCATAGCTCGCGTTATGTTGAAGGACGCACCGATACTTATCCTTGACGAAGCGACCTCAGCGCTGGATTCCGAAGCCGAGGCCGCCATCCAGGAGAATCTCTACAAGCTCATGCAAGGCAAGACCGTCATCGCCATTGCGCACCGGCTGTCGACCATTGCGGCGATGGACAGGCTCGTCGTCCTCGACAAGGGCCGTGTCATCGAGGAGGGGTCGCACGAGGAACTCGTCGCCAGCGGCGGGCTCTACGCGCAGCTCTGGCAGCGTCAGTCGGGCGGGTTCCTGCTCGACGACGGCCCGGTCGACGCCGCCAATGACGCTGTGGCCAAGGGAGAAGCCGCAGAGTGATGACATCAGCATGATGACAGCCGTCTATCGCTGGTTCGAGAACTGGGTCTATCCGTTCAGGGAGCCTGCGAATCTTCGGCCACCATCAAGCGTCGGCGGCTTCCTCTGGTACTATGTCGGCCAGGCGAAGTTCGCCTTCTTCGCCATGCTGGTCATCGGCGGCATAGCGCCGCTGATCGAGGCCGGGCTGTTCTACTTCGTCGGGCGGCTGGTCGATATTCTCGACCAGCTTCCCGGTGAACGCAGCTGGCATGCGCTGTGGACCGCTGCCGGGCCCGAGCTTGTCTTCATGGTCGCGGTGGTGCTGGTTATCCGCACCGTCGTGGTCGGCTTGTCGGCGCTGGTCGACGAGCAGACGATTACGCCGGGCTTCTACAATCTGGTGCGCTGGCAGGCGCACCGGCATGTATCGCGCCAGTCCTACACTTTCTTCCAGAACGATTTTGCTGGCCGCATCGCGACAAAAGTCTGGCAGGCGGGGCAGGCGACCGGCGACCTGATGGAGAGCTTCATCGAGGTCATCTGGTTCATGCTCATCTATACGGTGACGACGCTGGCGCTGGTCGCCGGGCTGGATCTACGCCTGGCCGTGCTGGTGGTGGTCTGGATTCTCGCTTTCGCCTGGCTGGCCAAGCTCTATCTGCCCTCGATCCGCAGGCATGCCGAGGCCACGGCTGAAGCTGGCTCGATGATCAATGGGCGCATCATCGATTCCTATTCCAACGTGCAGACGCTGAAGCTGTTCTCGGCCGATGGCGACGACCGCTACATCAAGAACGGCTTCGACATCTATCTTGACGCGCTACGGCCTTTCACCCGCCGGCTGACCGGCGTGCGCATGGCGCTGACGACGCTGTCGGGCATCATGATCTCAGCGATTGGCTGCTTTGCGGTCTATCTCTGGGTCGAAGGGTCGATCACCGTCGGCGCCGTCGCTTTCACCCTGTCCCTAGTCTTGCGGCTCAACATGCTGCTCGGGCGGGTGATGATGCAGCTCAACGGCATTTTGCGAAACCTCGGCGTGCTGGAGAACTCCAAGGCGCTGATCTCGCAGCCGCTCGGCCTCATCGATGCGCCCGACGCCAAGGAGCTTGTCGTGGCCGGCGGCCGCATCGACGTGAAAAATGTCGAGTTTCATTACGGCAAAGGGTTCGGTGTGCTCAACGGCATCGACCTTGTCGTGCGGCCGGGCGAAAAGGTCGGGCTGGTCGGACCGTCCGGTGCCGGCAAGACGACACTCGCCAACCTCATCCTGCGCCTCTACGACCTCGAGAGCGGACAGATCACCATCGACGGGCAGGATGTGTCAGAGGTGACACAGAATTCGCTGCGCGCCAATATCGGTGTCGTCAGCCAGGACACCGCGCTCTTCCATCGCTCGCTGCGCGACAACATCAAGCTCGGCATGCCTGATGCAACCGACGCCGAGGTGATCGCGGCGGCAAAGAAGGCCGAGGCGCACGAGTTCATATTGGGCCTTCGCGACAACCGGGACCGTGCCGGCTACGAGGCCTTTGTCGGCGAACGCGGTGTCAAACTGTCCGGTGGCCAGCGCCAGCGCGTGGCGATCGCCCGCGTCTTCCTCAAGGATGCGCCGATCCTGATCCTCGACGAGGCGACATCGGCGCTCGATTCCGACATCGAGGCGGCGATCCAGGAGAATCTGGCCCGGCTGATGGAGAACAAGACGGTCATTGCCATCGCGCATAGGCTGTCGACCATTGCCGCACTCGATCGTCTCGTGGTGCTGGACGGCGGCCGCATCGTCGAACAAGGCACGCATGACGAGCTGGTGGCGCTAGATGGGCTCTATGCGCGGCTATGGAAACGGCAGTCCGGCGGCTTCCTGTTCAACGAGGAAAGCGTGCTGGAAGAGACGCGGCCGGCGGAGTAAAACGCTGAAATGTCGGTCAGAATGCCCTCGAATTTTGGACGCGGCGGCGCACAGGAAAGCGCGCTGGACCTGCTCGGCCACGAGATCCTGGCCGAAAAGGCGGCCGCACTCGGCCGCGCTGGCCAACGGGTCGAGGAAACGCTGAAGAAGCTGCGCGAGAACAGTGATGACGAGCATCGCGCCCGGCTGCTGAAGGAAGCCGCCGCGGCAGTGCACGCCTATTTCATCCAGCGCGAACTTTGCGGCTTATGCCGGCACGACGCGGTGATCCGCGAATACGACATCCCAAGGGCAGTGCTGGTCAGGCTCGGCGCCAGCTAAAGGTCGCCGGCAACATCATTCCAGCCATTCGGTGATGAAGCTGCCGCTTTCGTGGATGTCGGTCGATTCAAGCGGGCCTGGGCCGAGATTGGTGAATTTGTGCGGTGTGTTCGGCGGCACGATGAGGATCTGGCCGGCCGTGGCCTCGACCCGCTGGTCGCCGATCGTGAACAGGCCGGTGCCCTGGCGGATGATGAAGATCTCGCAATAAGGATGCGTGTGCAGCCGCGGGCCGCCGCCGATCTCTGCCTGGTAATTGAAGATCAGGCAGGAGTTGGAGCCATGGGCGGCGAGCTGCAATTCGCCCTGCCAAAGGCCGGGCGTCCTGGTCCAGGTCTCGCGGTCGATGATGTGTGCCATGCCAGCGAGACTAGATCACGGCAACCTGTCCTGTCGAGACAAGCGGGGAGCCTCGGATTTGCTGATATTTCCCTGTTGTTTAGCCGCCTTTGCCGGCCTTTGGACATCTGGCCGACTGACGCGCTCTTCTGTCCCCGCGACAATCTGCCCTTGTGCCTTCACCCGTCTGGACAAAAACGGGCTTCACGCATAAACCGAACTCCAAATGCCGGAGGAATTCGCTAGCCTGTTCGCCATGCGCTGTCGGGTTGGCGTAAACGAGCGGGGAGCAAGGCTCGGCCACCGGCACGGAAGAGGCGAAAGGATCAGGCACCCGTGAGCGCAACCGATACCCAGGATCCCAACCGTCGTGATTTTCTCTACGTCGCCACCGGCATGGCCGCAGTGGTCGGGGCAGGGGCCGTCGCCTGGCCGTTCATCGATCAGATGCGCCCCGATGCCTCGACGCTGGCGCTGGCCTCGGTCGAGGTCGATGTTTCCTCGCTGACGCCTGGCATGTCGCTGATCGTGAAATGGCGCGGCAAGCCGGTCGTGGTGCGCAACCGCACCGAGCAGGAGATGAAGGACGGCGAGGCCGTCAACCTTGCCGATCTCAAGGATCCGATTGCCCGCAACGCCAATCTGCCGGCCGATGCGCCGGCGACCGACGCCAACCGCACCACGCCCGGCAAGGAAGCCTGGATGGTGATGGTGCAGGTCTGCACGCATCTGGGCTGTATTCCGCTCGGTCAGGAAGGCGATTTCGGCGGCTGGTTCTGCCCGTGCCATGGCTCGGTGTACGATACCGCCGGCCGTATCCGCAAAGGCCCGGCGCCGGAAAACATGGCTGTGCCGGTATTCAAGTTCATTTCCGATACCAAAATCCTTATCGGTTGAGGCAGGGGATATTTCGATGAGCGAGGGACACTCGACCTATACGCCCAAGACCGGTATCGAACGCTGGTTCGACGCCCGCATGCCGCTGCCGCGCATGGTCTATGACAGTTTCATCGCCTATCCAGTGCCGCGCAACCTCAACTATGCCTGGACGTTCGGCGGCATCCTGGCAATCATGCTGGTGGCGCAGATCCTGACCGGCATCGTTCTGGCTATGCACTATACCGCCGATACCAATCTCGCCTTCAATTCGGTCGAGAAGATCATGCGCGACGTGAATTCGGGCTGGCTGTTGCGCTATCTGCATTCCAACGGTGCCTCGTTCTTCTTCGTCGCCGTCTACATCCACATCTTCCGCGGGCTTTATTACGGCTCCTACAAGGCGCCGCGCGAGCTGCTGTGGATCCTCGGCTGCATCATCTACCTCTTGATGATGGCAACCGGCTTCATGGGCTATGTGCTGCCCTGGGGGCAGATGAGCTTCTGGGGCGCCACCGTCATCACCGGTTTCTTCAGCGCCATTCCGTTGGTCGGCGACTGGATCCAGCAGCTGCTGCTCGGCGGTTTCGCCGTCGACAACCCGACACTCAACCGCTTCTTTGCGCTGCATTATTTGCTGCCGTTCATGATTGCCGGCGTCGTCGTGCTACACGTCTGGGCGCTGCATGTGGTCGGTCAGTCGAACCCGACCGGCATCGAGGTCAAGTCGAAGACCGACACCGTCGCCTTCACGCCCTATGCGACCATCAAGGACGCGTTCGGCATGATCGTGTTCCTGTTCTTCTTCGCCTATTTCGTCTTCTACCTGCCGAACTTCCTCGGCCATCCGGACAATTACACGGTCGCCAACCCGCTGAAGACGCCGGCCCACATCGTGCCGGAGTGGTACTTCCTGCCGTTCTACGCGATCCTGCGCGCCATCACCTTCAACATCGGGCCGATCAACTCCAAGCTCGGCGGCGTGCTGTGCATGTTCGGCGCCATCGTCATGCTGTTCCTGGTGCCGTGGCTCGACACCTCCAAGGTGCGCTCGGCGGTCTACCGGCCTTGGTACAAGCTGTTCTTCTGGCTCTTCGCAGCAGACGCCGTCCTGCTCGGATGGCTGGGCTCGCAGCCGGCCGAAGGCAGCTTCGTGTTCATGGCGCAGATGGCGACGCTGTTCTACTTTGCCTTCTTCCTCGTCGTCCTGCCGGTGCTCGGCCTGATCGAGACGCCGCGCAGGCTGCCGAATTCGATCACCGAAGCGGTGCTGGAGAAGAACAAGGGTGCCGGTGGGGGACATCCGGCAGGTGCGAGCGCCGCGCCGGAAACCAAGGGCTGAGCGAGAATCTAAGGGGATTTGGCATGAAAAAGATTCTCACCTCGCTCGCCCTGCTCGGCCTGTTGGCCGGCGGCATCGGAGCGGTCGGCAGCGTGGCGATGGCGGCCGAAGAGGCGCATAACGCGGCAGCACCGACGCATTTCCCGATCGACGAGCCGAAGGAAATGGACTGGAGCTTCGCCGGTCCGTTCGGCACCTATGACAAGGCCCAGCTGCAACGCGGCCTGAAGGTCTACAAGGAAGTCTGCTCGGCCTGCCATTCGATGAACCTGGTGGCGTTTCGCACGCTGGAAGGCCTCGGCTATTCGGAAGCACAGGTGAAATCCTTTGCCGCCGAATACACCATCCATGACGGTCCCAACGATGCCGGCGACATGTTCGACCGGCCGGGCAAGCCGTCGGACCATTTCCCGGCGCCGTTCGCCAATGAGGAGGCGGCTGCCGCCTCCAACGGTGGCGCAGCCCCGCCCGACATGTCGCTGCTGGCCAAGGCGCGCGGCGTCGAGCGTGGCTTCCCGCGCTTCGTCTTCGATATCTTTACCCAGTACGCCCAGGGCGGTCCGGATTACATTCATTCGCTGCTGACCGGCTACGACCAGACGCCGCCGGCAGGCATGGTGATCCCGGAAGGCACGCACTATAATCCCTACTTCATGTCCGGCGTGTCGCTGAAGATGCCGAAGCCGCTCTCCGACGGCCAGGTCACCTATGATGACGGCTCGCCGCAGACGGTCGATCAGTATTCGCGCGACGTGTCGGCTTTCCTGATGTGGGCGGCCGAGCCGCACTTGGAAGACCGCAAGAAGACGGGCTTCCGCGTATTGGTGTTCCTGTTGCTCTTCGGCGCCCTGGTTTATCTGACCAAGCGCAAAGTGTGGGAAGGCGTGGCGCACTAAGGCCAAGCAGCCTGCGATCAAGAAAGGGCGCCGAGAGGCGCCCTTTTTCGACGGCAAGGGGCGCCAGCGGCGTCCCTTTTTCGTTCATGGCTGTGACCAAGAGGCAGTTTGGCAATTCACCCGTTGGCATGGCGGCATCGGATTGATATTCGACGCAGCGAGCTTCTTGCGCCATGGCATTTGGACATCGATGATGCGGCTAAGCGACTGTCACAACTTTTCCGATTTCCGGCGCATGGCGCAGCAGCGGCTGCCGGGGCCGATCTTCAACTATATTGACGGCGCGGCGGACGACGAGGTCACCTATCGCCGCAACACCGAGAGTTTCGAGCGCTGCGATCTCGTTCCCAATGTGTTGCGCGGTGTCAGCGAGATCGACATGTCGGTGACGGTGATGGGCCAGAAACTGGCCATGCCCGTCTACTGCTCGCCGACCGCCTTGCAGCGGCTGTTCCATCATCAGGGCGAGCGTGCGGTGGCCAAGGCTTCGGCCAAGTTCGGCACGATGTTCGGCGTGTCCTCGCTCGGCACCGTCAGCCTCGAGGAAGCGCGCAAGATCAGCAGCAGCCCGCAGGTCTACCAGTTCTATTTCCACCGGGATCGCGGCCTCAACCGGGCGATGATGCAGCGGGCCAAGGCGGTCGGCGTCGAGGTGATGATGCTGACCGTCGACAGCATCACCGGAGGTAACCGCGAGCGCGACAAGCGCACCGGCTTTGCCATTCCCTTCAAGCTCAACCTTGCCGGCATGCTGCAGTTTGCGCTCAAACCGGGCTGGGCGATCAACTATTTCACCCATGAGGGTTTCAGGCTGCCGCAGCTCGACGAGCATGTCGACATGGGCGGCGGCACGATGTCGATCAGCCGCTATTTTACCGAGATGCTCGATCCGTCGATGACATGGGACGATGTCGCCGAGATGGTCAGGCTGTGGGGTGGTCCGTTCTGCCTCAAGGGCGTCATGTCGGTGGAGGATGCCAAACGCGCTGTCGAGATCGGCTGCAGCGGCATTGTGCTTTCAAACCATGGCGGCCGGCAGCTGGACGGCTCGCGGGCGGCCTTCGACCAGCTGGCCGAGATCGTCGACGCCGTCGGCGACAGAATAGACGTCATCATGGATGGCGGCGTGCAGCGCGGCACGCATGTGCTGAAGGCGCTGTCGCTCGGCGCCAAGGCTGTCGGCGTTGGGCGCTACTATCTGTTCCCGCTGGCGGCGGCCGGCCAGCCGGGCGTCGAGCGGGCGCTGGAGCAGATGCGGGTCGAGATCGAGCGCGGCATGAAGCTGATGGGCTGCAGTTCGATCGAACAATTGTCGCGCACGAATCTCCGTTTCAGGTAATCTCGGCTCATGAAATCCTCGCTCGAAGACACGCTGCTCGCCGCGATCCGCACCATTCCGGACTATCCCAAACCCGGCATCCTGTTTCGCGACATCACCACTTTGCTCGGCAATGCGCGCGCTTTCCGCCGCGCCATCGACGAGCTGGTGCATCCCTATGCCGGCCAGAAGATCGACAAGATCGCCGGCATCGAGGCGCGCGGCTTCATCCTCGGCGGCGCCGTCGCGCACCAGCTTTCCGCCGGCTTCGTGCCGATCCGCAAGAAGGGCAAGCTGCCCTACGAGACGGTGCGCGTCGCCTATAGCCTGGAATACGGGCTGGACGAGATGGAGATGCACAAGGACGGCGTTGCGCCGGGCGAGAAGGTGATCCTGGTCGACGACCTGATCGCCACCGGCGGCACGGCGGAAGCAGCGATCAGGCTGCTCAGACAGATCGGCGCCGACATTCTTGCTGCATGCTTTGTCATCGACCTGCCGGACCTTGGCGGGCGGGCGAAGCTTGAGGCGCTGGATGTGCCGGTGCGGACGCTGATCGGGTTTGAAGGACATTAGGCAGGGCGCTTTTTCCCCTTCTCCCCTTGTGGGGTGAGAAGCGGTCCGCGCAGCGGACGAAAAGCCAATTGCCTGGCTTTTCGAGCTTCGAACGCCCTGAGCCGGCGAAGGGCCGGGTGGTGGCCCGATCCACCTGCCGGGTCCCCGCTGCTTCGCAGCGTCCCGGCGTTCGCCGGCCTTTCATCGTGCCACTGGCACGATGAATTCGCTTACGCGCGAACCGGCTGCTCACCCCCCTGTGGGACAAGGAAGAGGCTACCCTGCCTTCACCAGCACGGCGCTGTCGAATTCCAGCACCTTGTCGTCCGTCGAGTCGAACCCCTCCGAGCGCAGCGCGAGCAGCCGCCAGCCGGGGCGGGTGGCGAGCGGGCGGTGGGAGACGGCCGTGCGCATGAAGGTTACGGTTTCACCTGCATAGACCGGCTTTGGCCATTTCAGGTTCTTGAAGCCGGGCGAGGGGCCGAATTCGGGCACCGGGCCGGGACCGCTCCATCGCGTGGCGTCCAGCCGGCTTTCGAGATTGAGTTTCATCCAGGTGGCGGCGGTGTGCCAGCCTGAGGCGCAGAGGCCGCCGAAAACGCTTTTCTTCGCCGCCTCCTCGTCGACATGAAACGGTTGTGGATCGTATTTGCGGGCAAACGCCTTGATCGCCTCGGCGTCGAATGTGTGCGAGCCGAGATCGATGGTTTCGCCAATGCGGAAGAACGCGTCGAGGCTCATGCGCCGGCCTCGCGGGTCAGGAACATGACGGTGTTTTCGAGTTCGAAGACGCGCTCGCCACGCTGGTTGACCATTTCGCTGCGAAAGGTGACCAGACCGAGTTGGGGTCGTGACTTCGAAAGGCGCCTGGCGACCACACCAGTCCTGCCGGAAAGCGTGTCGCCGGCCAGCACCGGCTTCTTCCATTTGACCTGGTCGATGCCCGGCGCACCTTGCGCGGTCGAGTCGAGCAGGAAGGCGTCGCACAGCATGCGCATGAAGATCGCGCAGGTGTGCCAGCCGGAGGCGGCGAGCCCGCCAAGGATGCTGGCTTTGCCGGCCTCCTCGTCGAGATGCATCGGCTGCGGGTCGAACTCGGTGGCGAATTCGACGATTTCGGCCGCACTCACCTGCTTGGCGCCGAGGTCGATCGATGCGCCCTCGGTGAAATCCTCATAGGCCCAGGTCTTTCCAGTCATGATCCTAATCCAGTTCAAGATTGTACGATCACCGGGCATCCGGATGCCGTCCGGAGGGCGTTGGGTCAAGTGAATTCTGGTGATCCAGACCCGGTCAGAGCCAGCCGCGACGGCGGAAATACCAGAAGGGGAGGATCGCCGACAGGATCATCAGGCCGATGGCGAAGGGGTAGCCGAGCTGCCATTTTAGCTCCGGGATGACGTCGAAATTCATGCCGTAGATCGAAGCCACCAGCGTCGGCGGCAGGAAGATGACGGCGGCGACCGAGAAGATCTTGATGATGGCGTTCTGCTCGATCGAGATCATGCCCAGCGTCGCGTCGAGCAGGAACGAGATCTTCTGCGACAGGAAGGTGGCATGGTCGGCGAGCGACAGCACGTCGCGCGACACGGTCTTGATGCGGGCGCGGACGTCCTTGCTCATCTTGATCTGGGTGGCGACATGGGCGAGGAAGCCGGAAAGGCGCTGCAGTGAGATCAGGCTGTCGCGGATCGATGAGGCGATGTCTTCCTTGCGGCCGATGGCCTTGAGCAGCTCCTGGAAATCGCGATTTCGCTTGTTCACCTTGGTCGAGCGCGCCTCGAAGATGTCGCGCGAGATCGTCTCGATGTCGCGGCCGGCGCGCTCGAGAATATCGGCGAGCCGATCGACGATCGCCTCCAGCAGACCGATCAGGATGGTGTTGCCAGTGGTGCAGCCGGTCGCCACCTTCTCGGCACGCAGCGGAAAGGTCTTGAACGCCTTCGGCTCATGATAGCGGATGGTGACCAGTCTCGGTCCGGCAAGCACGAAAGTGACCGGTGACATCAGTGGATCATCGATCTCGGTCTGCGCCGGCAGCGTCGCGGTCATAAAATAGGCCCCGTCCTCGATGTAGAGGCGGCTCGAAATCTCGATCTCCTCCATCTCCTCGCGCGTCGGAATGGCAACGCCGAGCCAGGTCTCGATCGTCGTTTCTTCTTCCTTGGTCGGGTTGAGAAGGTCGGCCCAGACGACCTGATCGCCATTGGCCACGAGATCGTCGGCGAGGCGCAGGCGGTCATTGTCGACGACGAAGGCCTTGATCATCGCCGGTCTCCGTTGGTTGAACCCAAGAGGTTTCGTTCGATAGCGATGGGTCCTGCGCGCGCAGCCATTTCCCACGGAGACGGGCAGGTCGCATGCAGACGGCCTTAGACCCGGTGCCAAGGGCAGTCAAGCGAAGCAGCATGCGGGCTCTTTCACTTGACGCAGCTGTGATCGGCCGCGGTCAGCGCGCCGGCCGCGAGATACCTTGGCGCCTCAAGTGTTGAACTTGAACAGCAGCACGTCGCCGTCCTGGACGACATATTCCTTGCCTTCGTCGCGCGCCTTGCCGGCTTCCTTGGCCGCCACTTCGCCGCCCAGCGTGATGTAGTCGTTATAGGCGATGGTCTGGGCGCGGATGAAGCCGCGCTCGAAATCGGTGTGGATGACGCCGGCGGCCTGCGGGGCCTTGTCGCCCTTGTGGATCGTCCAGGCGCGCGTCTCCTTCGGCCCGGCGGTGAAATAGGTGATCAGGTGCAACAGATCGTAGCCGGCGCGGATGACCTTGTTGAGGCCCGGTTCGTCGAGCCCGAGCGAGGACAGGAACTCCATCTCTTCCTCGTCGGAGAGCTGCGCGACTTCGGCCTCGATCGCGGCCGAGATCACCACGGTGCCGGCGCCCTGCGCGGTGGCCATCTTTTCCACGGCCCGGCTGTGCTCATTGCCCGTGGCGGCATCGGCTTCGGCGACGTTGCAGACATAGAGCACTGGGTGCGAGGTCAAGAGGTTCAGCCCCTGCAGAATGCGCAGGTCCTCGGCTGAAATCCCCTTGAGCAGGATGCGGGTCGGCTTGCCGGCCTGCAGCAATTCGAGCGCAGCCTCCATCATCGGCAAAACGGTGGTGGCTTCCTTGTCCTTGCTGCCGGCGCGCTTGCGGATCTGCACGATGCGGCGCTCGAGGCTGTCGAGGTCGGCAAGCATCAGTTCGGTCTCGACCGTCTCGGCGTCGGCGACGGGGTCGATGCGGCCCTCGACATGGGTGATGTCGTCATCCTCGAAGCAGCGCAGCACATGCACGATGGCGTCGACCTCGCGGATGTTGGCGAGGAACTGGTTGCCCAGCCCTTCGCCTTTGGAGGCGCCGCGCACCAGGCCGGCAATATCGACGAACGAGATGCGGGTCGGGATGATCTCTTTTGACTTGGCAACCGCGGCGATCTTCTGCAGGCGCGGATCTGGCACCGCGACCTCACCGGTGTTCGGTTCGATGGTGCAGAACGGATAGTTGGCGGCCTGCGCCGCCGCGGTCCTGGTTAACGCGTTGAAAAGCGTCG
Organism: Mesorhizobium sp. CNPSo 4684; assembly: GCF_057784315.1. NCBI lineage: Bacteria > Pseudomonadati > Pseudomonadota > Alphaproteobacteria > Hyphomicrobiales > Phyllobacteriaceae > Mesorhizobium > Mesorhizobium sp. CNPSo 4684. The sequence continues at coordinate 130,223 of NZ_JBWLUX010000009.1, forward strand.
ACTTGCCGACGTTGGGCAAGCCAACGATGCCGCATTTGAAACCCATGTGTCCGGTCCTATCGGGAAAATAGAAATTTGATGAGGGCTATGGGCGATAGCGCCAATGATCGTCAAGGCGCAATTCAGTTCAGAGGCTGGGCAATGTCGTCGGTGCCGATGGCCAGCGAGCGAACACCGGACCGGCTCAGTATCTGCAAAAGGTGCCAGAACGCGTCCACTTCGGCGGTTCCGAAATCAATCGTCATCTGTCCATCGAGCAAAAGGGCGCTGTGGATGATGTTGCCGACGATCTCCGTCGTCTCACGTTCTCCGTCGATATCGAACCAGCTGCGAAACCATTCGTCGAAGAGATCGGCGTTGAGGCTCTTTATATCGAATTTGAACCCGGCCTCGTCCCATTGGAACGGAGCAATGTGCACATCCATCCCACCGATGCCGGCGTGGATATCCGGAGCGAATTTCAGATAGGTATCGCTGTTGATGAACTGCGGATCCGGCTGTCCGTCATTGGCAACGAAGTCAACGGCGATAAAATTTCGATAGTAGGAATCGACGTTCGCGTATTTGACCTCACTCGATCCGGGGCTGGCTGCGGCAAGCTCGCCAAGATCCGAAACGAACTGATCGACATATCTCTGCCTGATGCGGCGGACCAGTTCCTGGACGTCATCCATGTCCATGGCTCAGTCTTTCTTGCCGAACAGTTTCTTCAGCATGGCGGCCATCGGTCCGCTTTCCGGCAGCTTGGCCGGCGCCTGCTGCGGCCGTGCCTGGCGGATGTGGCTCTGGCTTTTTGGGCCCTCGGCCTTCGGCGCCCTTGGCGGCGGGCGGTCGTCATCGCCGGTCGGCACGAGCTTGTCGCGCAGAGCCAGCGTGATGCGGTTCATGAATGAATTGTCGTCGCCCTTGGCCAGCAGCCCGGCATCGTCGGCGATGGTGTCGAGCAGCACGTTCAGCCATTCGCGGTCGGCCTTGGCGAAGTCGCCGAGCACATGGCCATGCACCATTTCCCTGACGCCGGGATGGCCGACACCGATGCGTACGCGGCGATAATTCTTGCCGATGTGCTGGTCGAGCGAGCGGATGCCGTTATGACCGCCGGCGCCGCCGGCGACCTTGACCCGCAATTTGCCGGCCGGCAGGTCGATCTCGTCATAAAAGACGGTCAGCGCCTCGGGGCCGAGCTTGTAGAAGCGCAAGGCTTCGCCAACCGCCTGTCCTGACAGGTTCATGAAGGTCTGCGGCTTGATCAGGAGAATCTTTTCGCCGGCAATCGTGCCTTCGGCGATCAGGCCCTGGAATTTCTTCGACCAGGGCGAAAAGGAATGGCGGCGGGCGATAGCGTCCGCCGCCATGAAGCCGACATTGTGCCGGTTATCAGCGTATTTCGCACCCGGATTGCCGAGGCCTGCAAAGACAAGCATCGTGCGCTCCGGGCCCGAAAATTACTTCTCTTCGGCAGCAGGAGCCGCCGCTTCGGGGGCTGCCGCTTCCGCCGTCTCTTCCGCCTCCGGCTTCATCGCCGAGGAACCGGCAATGGTCGCGATGGTGAAGTCGCGGTCGGAGATCACCGGCTTGACGCCGGCCGGCAGGGTCACCGCCGAGATGTGGATCGAATCGCCAATGTCGGCGCCGGTGAGATCGACGGTGATGAATTCCGGGATCGCATTGGCCGGGCAGTGGAACTCGACCTCGTGACGCACGATGTTGAGCACGCCGCCGCGCTTGATGCCGGGCGACTTGTCTTCATTTATGAAGTGGACAGGCACGTCGACATTGACCTCGGTGTCCTTGCCGATGCGCAGGAAGTCGACATGGACCGGGAAATCCTTGACCGGATCGAGCTGGAAATCCTTGGGCAGAACCTGGATTTTCTTGCCGTCGACGTCGATCGTGGCGATCGTGGTCAAAAACCCGCCGCCATGGATTTTGTAGAAGACGTCCTTGTAGTTCAGCGCAATCGCCAGGGGAGGCTGCTTGTCGCCATAAATAACTGCAGGCACTTTACCGTTGCGGCGAACTGCACGGGCGGACCCCTTACCGACCTGTTCGCGCGCTTCGGCCTTGAGCTCGTAAGTATCGTGGCTCATGGCATTTCCTTTCGCGTGTTATGGAGCGTTTGCGGCGGGCAATGTGCCTGGACCGTAAACGTCGAAAGCCGCCATGCCTGGATATCCCAGAGAACGCAGCCGCTTTGACACGGAGCTTTGTTCGGGATCACCGGGGGAAGGCAGCCTTCCGCCGCGTTGCCTCCAAGGGTGTCTACGCGGGTGGCGGCTCTATAGCGGAAGGCGGGAAAGGGTGCAAGCCGGCGGCAATGGTCTGCTTTGCACCATGATTGGACACTTCAAGGTCCAAAGCTGTCACTAGCGCCAGAGCCGGAGATATTCCACCGCCTAGATGTTCTCACGGGTGTAGACCTCGAAAGGCAGGATGGTGGTGACGTTGCTGCTTTCGTTCGGCGCCGAGACGGCGCGGATCATGCCGGCCAGCGCTTCCTGCGCGATGCGGGCGAGTGGGTGCGAGATGACGAAGGTCAGCGTGCCATCGAGGAGCGCCGGGCGGGTCGAGTCCATCAGTTCATAGCCGACGACGACGATGCTGCCGGCGCGGCCGGTGGAGCGGAGCGCGGCAATGGCGCCGGTGATGCCACCGCCGGCGACATAGAGACCGGACAGATCCGGATTTTCGTTAAGCAGCTTTTCGGTCATCTCCTGCGCGATCGCGCTGGATTCGAAGGTCAGCAGCGGCTCCAGCAGCGTGAAATCAGGCGCGTGCTCGCGGAAATAGGAGCGGAAACCGCTTTCGTTCATCTCCTGGCATCGATAGCGATGATTGCCGACGAGGATGCCGAGCTTGCCGGGCGCCCGGCAGACATGCTCGAACACCCACGCCGCGGTGCGCCCGACCTTCCAGTTGTCGAGGCCGATATAGTTGACATGGCCTGTCGCCGAGATCTGCGAAATCAGCGCGAAGACCGGGACGTTGCGGGCATGCAGCGCATCGACCGCCTGGGTGACGAGAGGATGGACCGCTGCGACAACGCCGACGGCATCGCATTCGGCGCCGAGCGCCAGCAGGCGGGCGGCGACGTGCTGCGGTGACAGATCGTCGAGAAACTCGGTGCGCAGCTCAATTTCGCAGTCAGGCATGGTCGGCGCCACCGCGCGCAGCGCCTCGGCGATGTTGCGATAAAAGGCGCGGCCGGGTTGGTGCAGCAGGAAACCGAAGCGGTAGCGCGGCCTGGCGGCAGCTATGCGGCTGCGCAGCGCGCCCATGCCGTAGAAGCCGATCTGCTCGGCCGCCAGCCTGACGCGCTCGCGCGTGCCTTGGCGGACGGCGCCGGCGCCGCTCAGCACCCTGTTCACTGTGGCCACCGAGACCTTGGCCTCGGCGGCGACATCCCTGATCGTCGGCCGCTTGTTCTGATCCATTTCGTCTCATCCGTCTGTAGCATTTGATACGAAGGTATCATTTGCCGTGTACGATTGATATGAATGACACAATCAATTGGAATAAACATTCTATTCTTGATTCATTTTGGATCAAGATGTTTATCTCAGCAAAAGCAAGCAAGGCGGACGCACCGCCAGCCTAGGGATAGCAGCAGCACAGCGCAGACGAGTCTTCGCCCACCGCCCCGGCGGTGTCAGGCAGCGTGCGCGTGCAGCCCATTCCAAGGCGTTGCGGTGCGGCATTGCGGGTGGAGGATTGGCATGGACGATCTCAAATACGGTGCGCGCGACAAGCGCGGTGACTGGAAGCCGAACGGGCGCATCGAAGGCGCGCCGTTGTTGAACTGGCCGCCCAGGCTGCCGAAAATCCTGGCATGGCTGCCCGGCTATATCTGGCCGTGGAATGCGTTCCACATGGCGACGGCGCTGATCTACTGGTTCTATGTCGTCCCCGGCGTCGAGACGATGAAAACCCTCAGCTGGGGCTGGGCGCTGTGGCTCTACGCCGTCAACGCCGTGGCGATCCTGGTCTTCTACGGCATCTTCGAGTTGCGCTATTACATCAGGCGCGCCCAGGCGACGCGGTTCAAATACAACCACAAATTTCCAGGCGATGCGCCCTCGGATGTGTTCTGGTTCCAGAGCCAGAACCTCGACAACTTCCTGCGCTCGTTCTTCATCACCATCCCGTTGTGGACCGTGGTCGAAGTCATTTTCCTGTGGTGCTTTGCCAATGGCTACGCGCCGTGGGTCAGCTGGTCGGATCATCCAGTCTACCTCGCCGCACTGGTGCTGATCGCGCCGGCCATCCACGAGGTGCACTTCTTCTTCATCCACCGCCTGATCCACTGGGGACCGTTGTATCGCTGGATCCATTCGGTCCATCACAATTCGATCAACCCCTCGCCGTGGTCGTCGCTGTCGATGCATCCGGTGGAAGGCTTCCTCTATCACGCGGTGGCCTTCTGGCACCTTGTCATCCCGTCCAATCCGATCGTCGCGCTGTTCCAGCTGCATGTCGCCGGCTTCGGTGCCGTCAACGGTCATCTCGGTTTCGACAAGCTCGAGGTGAGCGAGGACACGGCCGTCGATAGCCATGCCTACGCGCACTACCTGCACCACAAATATTTCGAGGTGAACTACGGCGGCGACGGGCTGATCCCGCTCGATCGCTGGTTCGGCACCTGGCACGACGGCACGAGGGAGGGCGACGCCATGATGGACGCCCGCTTCCAGAAAAAGAAGGAACGCATGAACGCCAAGGCCGCGGCGAACCATTGATCAATTGACGCCACGCGCAACGGGAGAGGTGCGCGCGCAGATGAATTCAACGTTTTTCTAAATCCGTCCAAGGACGGCAACCGGGAGGAAATGACATGAAACGCACCACGAACCTTTTAACGGCGATGATGACGGCCGCCGTGCTGGCGATAGGCGCCACAGCGGCGTTTGCCGACGGGGCGAAGATCTTCGTCATCGGCGGCAAGGCGGACGACCCGTTCTGGTCGAAGGTCAAGAAGGGCGCCGACGATGCCGGCAAGGTCGCCGAACTGACCGGCGGCTCGGTCACGTGGCTCGGTCCGCAGAACTACGACAATCTCGGCCCGGACGCAGCCAAGCTGATCCGCACCGCGCTCAGCCAGAAGCCCAGCGCCATCGTCGGTCCCGACTGGGTGCCGGAGGCCATGGATGACGCCTTCAAGGAGGTCGTCGCCGCAGGCGTGCCGCTCATCATCTACAATTCCGGCGGCATGGATGCAGCCAAGCGGCTCGGCGCGATGAACTATGTCGGTAACGAAGAATACACAGCCGGTCTGGGCGGTGGCGCCTATTTCGGTAACCACGGCGCCAAGAACGTGCTGTGCGTCAACACCTTGCCGGGCTCCACCAACACCGAAGACCGCTGCAAGGGCATCGCCGACGCCATCGCCAAGAGCGGCGGCAAATCGAGCCAGCTGCCGTTGCCGTCATCCAGCTTCGGCAACCCGACCGCGGTCGCCGAAGCGATCAAGGCCGCCGTGTTGAAAGACAATACGCTCGACGGTGTCATCACCATCAGCGCCGGCGACGCCAACAGCGCGGCCAACGCCATCAGCCAGGCCAGTGTCGGCGACAAGGTCAAGCTTGCGTCGTTCGACATGGATGAAACCGGTCTGCAGCGCATCAAGGACGGCACGCAATTGTTCGCTGTCGACCAGCAGCCCTATTTGCAGGGCTATCTCGCTGTGTCGCTGCTCAACGGCTTCGTCAACTATGGGCTGGACCTGCCGACGAAACCGGTGCTGACCGGGCCGGGGATCGTCGACGCGGCCAATGTCGACGCGACGCTGGCCGGCGCGGCGGCCGGCGCCCGGTAGGGCTCCGCCTCGCCTTCTCCCTTTGTGGGAGAAGGTGGATCGGCGCGCAGCGCCGAGACGGATGAGGGGTGTTGGAAGAAACGCCAACGCCTCACTCAGCCCAGCCCCCTCATCCATCGTTCAAGCCAGGGAGCACTTCGATGACATCCCAAGCCCATCACCAGCCCGCCGTGGCAGCGACAGCGCCCCCGCACTCGTCGATGCCCTCGATCGGCAGCCTCGTGCGGCGGCCCGAAGTCGGCTCGCTGATCGGCATGATCGCAGTGCTGGTCTTCTTCTCGATCTTCGGCGGTACCAATTTCCTGTCGGCCGGCGGCTCCGCCAGCTGGCTCAACGTCGCCTCGGAACTCGGCATCATCGCCCTTCCGGTCGGGCTGCTGATGATCGCTGGGCACCTCGATCTTTCCATCGGGTCGATGATCCCGGCCAGCTCAATGACCATTGCCATCCTCTCGGGCCATTACGGGTTGCCGATCATCGTCGGCATTCTCGCGGCGCTCGCCCTCGGGCTAGCCGTCGGCTTCATCAACGGGGTCCTGGTGATCCGCACCAAGGTGCCGTCCTTCGTCGTCACGCTCGCAACGCTGTTCGCGCTGGCCGGCCTGACGCTCGGTCTCTCGGTCATCCTGTCCGGCAGCACGAGTGTGGCGCTGAAGAGCGGGCCGACCGCCAAGCTTTTGTTCGGCGACTATCTCGGCGGCAAGTTCCAGGTCACCCTGTTCTGGTGGATCGCCATCATCCTGATCGTCGGCTTCATCCTGAATTTCTCGCGCTTCGGCAACTGGATCCTGGCCATGGGCGGCGACGCCGTCAGCGCCCGCAATGCCGGCATCCCGACCGACCGGGTCACCATCGCGCTCTTCATGAGCAGTGGCCTGTGCGCTGCCTTCGTCGGCATGTCGCAGGCGATCCTCTACAACAGCGCCCAGGTGGCGGCGGGGCAGTCTTTCATCTTCAACTCGATCATTGCGGTGGTCATCGGCGGTGTGCTGCTGACCGGCGGCTACGGTTCGGTGGTCGGCATCGTGCTCGGTACGCTGACCTTCTCCATCGTCAACCAGGGCATCTTCTACACTGGTTTCGATGCCAACTGGGCGAGCCTGATCATCGGTGTCCTGCTGCTCGCGGCCGTGCTGATGAACAACACCTTCCGCACCATGGCGTTGACCTACGCACCGCGTGCCAAGTCGAGGGTCCGCTGATGACCACGCCTCTGCTCAGATTGACTGCAATCAACAAGTCGTTCGGTCCAATCGACGTCCTCCACGACATTTCGCTGGACGTCAGCGCAGGCGAGGTGCTGTGCCTGCTCGGCGACAATGGTGCCGGCAAATCGACGCTGATCAAGATCCTCTCCGGCGTCCACAAGCCGACATCGGGGACAATGGAAATGGACGGCAAGGCGGTCGAATTCGCCAGCCCGCGCGACGCCAGCGACCATGGCATCGCCACCGTCCACCAGTTCGGCGGGACGTTCGCGCTGATGAGCATCGGCCGCTCCTTCTTCGTCGGCGCCGAGCCGACACGGCGCTGGGGGCCGCTCACCATCTACGATCGCAAGCGGGCCAACGAGATCGCCGTCACCGAGATGCGCCAGCTCGGCATCACCCGCATCGACGATGGCGACCGCCTCGTCGGCGGACTGTCGGGCGGCGAACGTCAGGCACTGGCCATCGCGCGCGCCGTGCATTTCGGCGCCAGCGTGCTGATCCTCGACGAACCGACCGCGGCCCTTGGCGTCAAGGAGGCGGCGCATGTGCTGCGCATCGTGTTGCAGGCACGCCGCAAGGGCATCGCGGTCATCTTCATCACCCACAATGTCGTCCATGCGCTGACCGTCGGCGACCACTTCGCCGTGCTGATCAGAGGCTCCAAGGCCGCCGATTTCCGCAAGGGCGAGAAAAGCCGCGAAGCCATCACCGATTTGATGGCGGGCGGCGAGCAGATGGCCGAGCTTGAAGCCGAGATCGAGAGCTTCAGCGCGACACAGTGAAGACGCCCATCTCCTCCTCCCGGGCATCTTCCTGTGCGGCCGGCGGAATTTCGCCGGCCGCCTTTTCAACCAACCAGAGACAACCTCGCAGGAACCAGCAATGGCAAAGTGGATTGATGCGTGTGCGACGGACGATATCGAGGAAGAGGATGTCATCCGCTTCGATCACGAACGCCGGACCTTCGCCATCTTCCGTAGTCCGGACGATGCATTCTTCTGTACCGACGGGCTGTGCACGCATGAGAAGGTGCATCTGAGCGACGGGCTGGTTATGCAACACAGGATCGAATGCCCGAAGCACAACGGCGTGTTCGATTACCGGACCGGCGAAGCCGTGCGCGCACCGGTCTGCGTGAACCTTAAAACCTACAACACGAAGGTCGAGGACGGCCGCGTGTACATCGAGGTCTGACATGTCCGATACGTTTACGCTTGCGGCTTGCGCCGAAATGCTTTGGCGCGACCGGCCGCTGGAGTTTCGCGTCAAGCGCCTCACCGAAATGGGCTTCCAGGTCGGGCTGTGGAACTGGCCCGAGCACGACCTCGCAATGCTGGAGAAATCCGGCGCCACCTTCTCGATCATGAACGGCTATCTGCGTGGCCGGCTGGCCGATGACGAGGGCGCCGCCGAACTGTTGAAGACGGCGAAGGAGACGGCTGCGGTCGGCAAACGGCTCGGCGTCGCACGGCTCAATCTGCACGGCACCGGATTGGGCGAGGGCGGCCTGCCGGTCACGCCTTGCGAGACGATCACCGGCGCCATGTGGCTCAAGGCGCGCGACACGCTCAACCGCATCGCGGACCTCGCAGACGCCGAGGGCGTGACCTTCACGCTGGAGAATTTGAACCTGCCGGTCGACCATCCCGGCGTGCCGTTTGGGCGCGCCGAGGATACGCTGGCGCTGGTATCGAGTGTGAACCGGCCGGGGCTGCGCCTCAATCTGGACCTCTACCATGCACAGATCGGCGAGGGGAATCTGATCGAGCTCTGCCGCGCCTGCCTGCCGTGGATCGGCGAGGTGCAGGTCGCCGATGTTCCCGGACGCATGGAGCCAGGCAGCGGCGAGATCAACTACCGCGGCATCGCCCGTGCGCTGAAGGCCATGGGCTATCGCGGACCCGTGGGCATGGAGGCGTTTGCCTCCGGCGATCCCGAGGCGGCGCTACTGGCCTTCCGCGACGCTTTCACTATCTGAGGGAACAACAATGGTCACCAAGAACAGCCGCCCCACCGTAGCCGACATCCGCGCCATGAAGGCCCGCGGGCAGAAGATCTCCATGCTTTACGTCACCACGCTCGAAGAGGCTGCGGCAGCGGATGCGGCCGGCGTCGACATGCTGTCGATCGAGGCCCGCTTTTTCTCGTCAGAGATGCGCGAGGCGGCCGGCCGCTGTTTCGTGCAGGTCGGGCTGCCCTACGGCCCCGCGGGCAATCTGGTCACCGCAGAGGATTATCTCAAAACCGCCTACCACTTCATGCGCATCGGCGGCGATTGCTTCTATTGCGCCGCCTCGCTCGATATCCAGAAGGCGCTCTGCGACAACGCGGTGCCGGTCGTTGCCCATGTCGGCCTGATCCCCTCGCAATGCACCTGGACCGGCGGCTTCAAGGCCGTCGGCAGGACAGCCGAGAGCGCGCGTGCGGTGTGGGATCATGTCAAGCGCCTGGAGGCCATTGGCTGCTTCGGCGCGGAGCTGGAGGTGGTGCCCGACCGGATTGGCGAACTGATTACGAGGAATACGCCGATGATCATGCTTGGCATGGGAGCTGGGCCGCATGCCGACGCGCAGTATCTGTTCAGCGAGGACGTTCTCGGCCACACGGCTGGCCACAGACCGCGCCACGCCAAGACCTACCGCAACTTTGCTGCCGAGTATGAACGGCTGCAGCGCGAGCGTGTCGCCGCCTATCGCGAGTTCATCTCCGACGTGCAGACAGGCGCCTATCCCGAACCCCAGCACGTGGTCCCTATCACCGACACGGAACTGTCCACTTTCAAGGCCGCTCTGGGGCTATAGCGTTTTCGCTGCCGACCTATCGGTCGCCGCTCAGCGCGTCGCGCAGCGTCTGGATCTGCCGGTTCAAAGCATCGAGTTGTGCCAGCGTCATGCCCGAGCGCTCGATCAGGGTTTCGTTGAGGCAGTTGCACTGGACGAGCAGGGCGCGGCCGGCAGGGGTCAGGTCGACCTGCACCTGGCGCTCGTCGGTCTGGCTGCGCTGACGGGTGACCAGGCCCGCCTGTTCCATGCGCTTCACCAGCGGCGTAATGGTGCTCGATTCCAGAGCAAGCCTGTGCGCAATCGAGCCGACCGACATGCCGTCGGCCTCGGCAAGCGCGTTCAGCACGAGGTATTGTGGATAGGTGATGCCCATCTCGTCCAGCATCGGTTTGTAGGTTCGGTTGATCGCCATGCTGGTGGCGTAAAGCGCGAAACAGATCTGGTTGTCCAACGGGAGAGGCACGACACATTCCTTTGCCGACTGAGCGTTTGATATGTAGCACGAAAAATAATATCGCGATACATATTTTCTGTAGACAAGGATTTCGATCTGCGCTAGTCATATCGTTATCGCGATATTGATTATCGCGAAAGACAATCAATGGAGATTGAGATGACCAAGCCCGGCAGCAGCACGATCACCACCAAGGACGGCACCGAGATTTTCTACAAGGATTGGGGAACCGGCCAGCCCATCGTCTTCCATCACGGCTGGCCGCTGAGCAGCGACGACTGGGACGCCCAGATGTTGTTCTTTCTGTCGAAGGGCTACCGCGTCATTGCCCATGACCGGCGCGGCCATGGCCGCTCGACGCAGACCGATACGGGCAACGAGATGGACACTTATGCCGCCGATGTCGCCGAACTTGTGGCGCATCTCGATCTCAAGGGCGCCATCCATGTCGGCCATTCCACCGGTGGCGGCGAAGTGGCGCGCTATGTCGCGAAGTTCGGGTCAGGCGGCCGTGTCGCCAAGGCTGTCCTGATTGGCGCTGTGCCGCCGATCATGCTGAAGACGCCGGCCAATCCCGGCGGCCTGCCGATCGAGGTTTTCGATGGTTTCCGCTCTGCCCAGGCCGCCAACCGCGCCCAGTTCTTCCACGATGTTGCGGCCGGCCCGTTCTACGGCTTCAACCGTCCCGGCGCCCAAGTCTCGCAGGCTGTGGTCGAAAATTGGTGGCGCCAGGGCATGATGGGCGGCACCAAGGCGCATTATGATTGCATCAAGGCGTTCTCGGAAACAGACTTCACCGACGATCTGAAGGCCATCGACGTGCCGGTGCTGGTCATGCATGGCGACGACGATCAGATCGTTCCGATCGCGGACTCGGCGCTGCTGTCGGTCAAGCTGCTCAAGAAGGGCGAGCTCAAGGTCTACAAGGGCTTCCCGCATGGCATGGCCACCACCCACGCCGACGTCATCAACGCCGACCTGCTGGCCTTCATCAAGGCCTAGTACTGTCCACTTGGGATAGGCAAGGCACTCGCCGTCAGGCGGGTGCCTTGTGCTTTCATCGAAATGTCCGCAGGATCTATTTGGCGAGAAAACCGGTGATCAGCTTGACGGTGGCGTCGGGGTTTTCCTCCATGATCCAGTGACCGGAGTCAGGCACGATGCCGCCCGCGACATCGGCCGCAACAAGCCGCAGGATATCGGCCTGCGTGGTGCCGGCGGATTTTTCCCCGCCAACAGCCAGCACCGGCATGGTCAGTTTGCCCCCGGCGGCGAGCATCGCCTGGTTGTCGATCGCGTCCTGGTCAAAGGCCTTGAACTGCTCGAACGCGTCATGCATCGCATGCGGGCGGGCATAGAGTTTGGCATAGTGCTTGCGCGTTGCCTCGTCGATCTTCTTGGGGTCGGCCGACAGCTCGTTGTAGAAGCGGTCGAGATAGATGCGCTCGCGCCCTGCGACCAGCCGCTCCATATCCGGGCCGCGAAAGTTGAAGTGCCAAAGCAGCGGGCTTTGCTTGATCTTTTCCCAGTTGCCGATGCCGGGTAGCGGCGCATCGATGATGACCCATTTGGTGATGCGCTTGGGATATTGCGCGGCAAGCGCATAGCCGACCATGTTGCCGATGTCGTGGGTGACCAGATCTGCCTTGTCGATCTTAAGCGCGTCCATCACCCCGGCGATATCAACGGCCTGGTTCTTCTTGGTGTAGCCCGCTTCCGGGTGAGCAGACAGACCCATGCCGCGCAAGTCCGGCACGATGACGGTGTGGTCCTTCGCAAGCGCCGCCGCCGCCGCGCCCCACATGTCTCCGGTATCGGCGAAGCCGTGCAGCAGCACGACAGCGGGACCCTTTCCACCGATGCGCACATAGAGTTTGGTGCCGTTGGTTTCGACGGACTGCGTCTCGAAACCTGGCGGAAAAGGAACGATGCGTGCCATAGCCGGCACGGTAACAAGATGCACGCCCAACACGGCCAATACGATCTTGCGCATATCATTCTCCAGAGACGTTGAGGATCTGTGGCAGCGTCGCCCCGCGCACACGTCTCGAACACTAACAGGCTTTTCACCCGGCGCATGGGAAAGAATCAATAAGGGCGCGGCAAACGCCACGCCCTTATGTCGAGTCCTGGAGATCGGTCTCTTAGCTGGCGGTGGCCTGCGCCTTCCTGGCTTCCTTCATGTTGGGCAGGAACACCGTCAGCAGGCCGAGCAGCGGCAGATACGAGCAGATCTGGAAGACGAAATCGATGCCCTTCATGTCGGCAACGACGCCGAGCACGGCAGCCGCGATACCGCCCATACCGAAGGCGAAGCCGAAGAAGATGCCGGCGATCGTGCCGACGCGCCCCGGCACCAGTTCCTGTGCAAACACAACGATGTTGGAGAAGGCCGAGGACAGAATCAGGCCGATCAGCACCGTCAGCACCATCGTCCATTCGAAATTGGCGTAAGGCAGCGCCAGCGTGAAGGGCAGCACACCGACGATCGAGAACCAGATCATCGCCTTCTGGCCATAGCGGTCGCCGAACGGGCCGCCGAGCAGGATGCCCAGCGCCGAGGCGCCGAGGAACAAGAACAGTATGACCTGGCTCATCTGCACCGACACGCCGAACTTATGGATGGAATAGAAGGTGTAGTAGCTGGAGAGCGAGGCGATGTAGGCGTTCTTGGTCAGCACCAGCAGCGTCAGCACCGCCAGCGCTCCCATGACCTTTTTACGCGGAAAGGGCGAGACGAAGCTTGCCGCCTTGCGGCTGCCCTGCGCGGCGCGCATCCGGCTGTACCAGCCGCCGACCCGCGACAGGACGATGATGCCGATCAGCGAGCCAACGGCGAACCAGGAGATGCTGGTCTGGCCGAAGGGCACGACGATGAAGGCGGCGAGCAGCGGCCCCATCGACTGGCCGAAATTGCCGCCGACCTGGAACAGCGATTGCGCCAGACCAAAGCGGCCGCCCGAGGCGAAACGGGCAATGCGCGAGGATTCCGGATGGAAGATTGCCGAGCCGATGCCGATCAGCGAGGCGCCGACCAGAAGCAGCGCATAGTGGCCGGCATAGGCGAGCACGATCAGGCCGATCAGCGAGGACGCCATGCCGTAGGGCAGCGAATAGGGCATTGGCCGCTTGTCGGTGATCATGCCGATGATCGGCTGCAGCAGCGACGCCGTTACCTGGAAGGTGAAGGTCAAAAGACCGATTTGCCAAAAATCGAGACCGTAATTCTCTTTCAGCAGCGGATAGATCGCCGGCAGCAGCGACTGCATGATGTCGTTGATGCCGTGGCAAAAGCTCACCGCCAGGATGACGGTGAAGGCGGTTGCCTGGACTGAAGGGAGGCTGGCGTTCGGCTGCGGCGCAATGCTGGCGGCTGTCGTATCGGTCAAGGCAGGCTCCGAGGTCTTTTTGGCGGGCGTTTGCCCGCAGGCAGGCTTGGCGGCCGCATTTTGCGGACCGTCTTAAGGACGCTCGTCTGAAGCGCCTTGGGGGACGACTGCCTTATAAGCCGCTTGCGAGGCGACTTCTTTCGTGGTTTGGTCCAATAGTTTCGCAAGTGGGCCATAGCCAATGCCACATGGCAGGGACGTCTTCCGCGCCGGCAATGCCGATCTCGGCCGATTGCACGAAAGCCGCTGGCAATGGCTCGAGGAAGTTTCCGGGCCGGCGGTGGCTTTGCCGACCGAATATCCCGACGGTTATCATGTGCCGCAACACCGCCACAGCCGCAGCCAGTTGCTGCATGCGCTGGTCGGTGTCGTGCTGGTGACGACCCGGTACGGGCGCTGGATGGTGCCGCCCGACCACGCAATGTGGATACCGGCCGGCACCGAGCATTCCGTCGAAATGCTGGGCGATGTTTCGATGCGCTCCGTCTATGTCATGCCGGGCGCGATCCCCGGGCTGCCGGAAGGTTTGCGCGTCGTCGGCGTCACCGAACTGATGCACAGCCTGATCGTCGAATCAGAAAAGCTACCTCAAGGCGGCGAACTGGAAGGACGCGGCGGGCTGATCATGAACCTGCTGTTGCATGAAATCCCGATCTTGCCGGAACGGCCGCTCGGGCTGCCGTTCCCGTCCGATCCAAGGCTGGCAGCGCTCTGCCGGCGCTTTGTCGCCGCACCGTCTCCGCATGCCACGATCGACGAGTGGGCCGATGCCGCCGGGATGAGCCGGCGCTCTTTCACCCGCGCCTTCCATCGCCAGACCGGGCTATCACTGTCGACATGGCGCCAACAGGCCTGTCTGTTCGCGGCGCTGCCCAGGCTCGCCGACGGCGAGCCGATCACCAGGGTGGCGCTCGACCTCGGCTATGACAGCGTGCCGGCCTTCATCACCATGTTCAAGCGCATGCTGGGCGCCTCGCCGCGCGGCTATATGCGCGGCGCGCGCGACAATGGCGAAGCCATGCGGCGGGCTCCGCCGCGACTTGAGGCTCCGGCACCATAGAGCGGGTCACCGTTTCACGGAAACGATGACCCGCTCTATCTCTTTGGTTTTACGCAATTCCGGACGGAAAACCGCTTCACACTTTTCCTGGAATTGCTTTTAGTCCATCTGGACGCCGCTGGCCTTGACGATCGGCTCCCATTTGGCGAGCTCGGCTTTCACATGCGCTCCAAGCTCCTCCGGGGTGGAGGCCACGATCGAGGCGCTGAACTGGGCCATGCGGGCAATCACGTCTGGATCTTTCAGGGATTCAACTGCCGCTTTCTGAAGCACGGCAACCACTTCCGGCGGTGTGCCCGCGGGTGCGAACAGAGCGTTCCAGCTGTAGGTTTCATAGCCGGGGATGGTCTCGGCAATGGCCGGTATGTCAGGGAAGGAGGGGACGCGCTCCTTGGTGGTAACGCCGAGCGCTCTCAGCGTCCCGCTCTTGATATGGCCCGATGAGGACGGAAGGTTGTCGAACATCATCGGCACTTGATTGCCGATGACGTCGTTCAAGGCCGGTCCGGCGCCCTTGTAGGGAATGTGCTGCATGCTGACGCCGGCCATCGTCTTGAAAAGCTCGCCGGAGAGATGCAGCGGGGTGCCATTGCCCGAGGAGGCGTAGGCGTATTTGTCCGGGTCCTTCTTCAGCATCTCGATCAGTTCCTTGACGTCCTTGGCGGGGAACGCAGGGTTCACGACCAGGACGTTCGGCACCAGGACAAGCAGCGATATCGGCGCAAAATCCTTCTCCGCATCGTAGGGCTTTGTCTTCAGGATAAGAGGGTTGAGCGCGTGTGTCGCAACCGTGCCCATGAGGATTGTGTAGCCGTCCGGTTCGGCCCGGGCGACCTGGGCAGCACCAATGCTGCCGCCGGCGCCGCCGACATTTTCGACGACAATCTGCTGGCCGAGTTTTTCGGACATCTTGTTGGCGACGAGGCGCGCCACCAGATCCGTCGAGCCGCCAGCGGAAAAGGGGACAACCATTGTGATGGTCCGATCCGGGAAATCGGCGGCCCAGGCCGCCGGCGCCGAAAAGGCGGCCGCGATGGAAACCGCAAGCCCGAGCAAAGTCCTACGCCGCATCTGCTACTCCTCCATTGTTTGTAGGAGCAGTATGCCATGCTAAGCGTGTCAGGAAAAACGTCTGCTTCCCGCAACAGTGCAGATTACGGGCCGCTAATGTGTGCGCCCGCTTAGTCGAACAGGCTCGACACGGACTCTTCGGTCGCCGTCCGCGAGATCGCCTCGCCCATCAGGTCGGCGATGGAGATGACGCGGATGTTCGGCGCGTCGAGCACGCCCTGCGTCGGCTGGATGGAATCGGTGATCACCAATTCCTGCAGCTTCGAGCCGGCGATACGAGCCACCGCGCCGCCCGACAGCACGCCATGGGTGATGTAGGCAGTGACGCTGGTGGCGCCGTTGGCGAGCAGAGCATCGGCGGCGTTGCACAGCGTGCCGCCGGAATCGACGATGTCGTCGATCAACAGGCAATCCTTGCCGGCAACGGCGCCGATGATGTTCA
The DNA here is from genome assembly GCF_057784315.1 of Mesorhizobium sp. CNPSo 4684. Taxonomy (NCBI): domain Bacteria; kingdom Pseudomonadati; phylum Pseudomonadota; class Alphaproteobacteria; order Hyphomicrobiales; family Phyllobacteriaceae; genus Mesorhizobium; species Mesorhizobium sp. CNPSo 4684. Next base: position 146,445 of record NZ_JBWLUX010000009.1, read on the forward strand.
TCACTTCGGATTCACCGGGGCGTTCGCGGCGCTTGTCGACGATGGCCAGTTGCGCATCGAAACGCTTGGCCAGCGCACGGGCGCGCACCACGCCGCCAATGTCGGGCGAGACGACGACGACATTGGCAAGCTGCTTGTATTTCGCCTTCACGTCGCGGGCCATCACCGGCACCGAGAACAGATTGTCGGTCGGAATGTCGAAAAAGCCCTGGATCTGGCCGGCATGGAGATCGAGCGTCAAAACGCGGTCGACACCGGCGCGGGTGATCATGTTGGCGACCAGCTTGGCCGAAATGGGCGTACGGCCCGAGGCGCGGCGATCCTGCCTGGCGTAGCCGAAATAGGGGATGACAGCGGTGATGCGCTTGGCCGAGGAGCGCATGAAGGCATCGATCATGATGAGCAGTTCCATCAGATGATCGTTGGTCGGGAACGAGGTCGACTGCAGGATGAAGACATCCTCGCCGCGCACATTCTCCTGGATTTCGACGAAGATTTCCTGATCGGCGAAACGTCTGACGCTGGCCTTGCCCAGCGGGACGTTGAGATAGCGGGCGACCGCTTCGGCCAGCACCCGGTTGGAATTGCCCGCGAAAAGCTTCATGCACCGTTCCTGGCGAAGGATAGAGAGGCCCGACAGACTCTCGAAAGCCTCTTAACCGGGCTTTTAGCGAGCCGTGCCGGTATTGCAAGCCTCGTCAACCGGATTCCGCCGGCTAATCTCAAAAACGTCAACGCGTGACGAATAGCGGTAACAGGCGGATCAGCCGGCGCTGCTGCCGAGCCAGGCCGAGAACTGGTCGATCGTCTGGTCGGCGATTGCCTGCATGGTAGCGGGGGCGACGGCGGGCCAGCCTTCGGCGCCACTGACGGAGGCCGCCTTCTGCTGGCCGTTGATGCGGTGCAGCCGGTTGCCGGCGGGGTCATAGACGTCCCAGACATAGATGACGGTGGTGTCCTTGCCTTCCGTCATGGTCGAGAAGTAACCCTTCAGCACATGGGTGGCTGTCTGATCGGTGCTGCCGGCAAGGGTGATGCCGCGCTGCCTGGCGCGGGTCTGGAGTTCGGCTGTCAACGGCGTTGCCGCTTCCACCGAGGCGCCGACGATCGGCGCGATCTGCAGCCGCGTCTTCGACAGGGCGGCGGCCTGCGCAGGGTTGGCGGGTGTTGTGGCGCCGACGGCCGGCGGCGAGGGCGTGCCAGCTGGCGCGGTGCCTGGGGTTGCCGACGGAGGCTGGGCTGATTGGGCAGAGGCTGCCGGCGGCGTGATGGCGGACGGTTCGAGGACGTCCTTGGCGTTGGTGCAACCGGCCAGCACAAGCGCCGCGAGCAATGACACGGTCGTCACACGCGATCGTCTCATCTGCCCGAAACTCCTTAGCCGTGAACGCCGCCGCGTGGACCAACCATTATGGATTCACTGTACGATCAAGTCGAGATCATGGCGCGAAAGCGGCTTCGGCTGGGATTCGGTGGTCAGGTAGGTGCGGCCAAGCGTCATTGCCGTCTCGGTTTCAGAGTCCATGATGATCATGTGCGCGAACAGCGTCATGTTGGGCGCGATCGGCTCGGGATTGCCCTGGTAGAACATCGGCATGTCCATCCAGGACGGGGTGAAGCGGGCGCCGACCGAGTAGCCGCAGGCGTTGAGCCGGTGCTTGGTCAAATTATGCGCTTCCAGCGTGCGGGCATGGGCGTCGAAGACGTCGCCGAAGGTGTTGCCCGGCGTCATCGCCTTCTCGACCGCCAGCAGGGCGGCGCGGGCGGCGTCGAACAGCTCCTGATGGCGCTTCGACACCTTGCCGGTCAGCACGGTGCGCATCATCGGGGCGTGATAGTGGTGGAAGACGCCGGCCCATTCGAGCGTCAGCTGGTCGTTCTTGGTGAGTTTGCGGCGCCCGGCCTTGTAACGGCAGAGCAGTGCATCGACGCCCGAGCCGATGATGAATTCATTGGCCGGATAGTCGCCGCCGCCAGCAAAGACCGCGCCCTGCATGGCGGCAAGGATCAGCGCCTCATCGCCGCCCTGCTTGATCAGCGGCAGGGCCGCGTCGAGCGCGTCATCGGATAGATTGGCGGCCTTTTCGGCCTTGGCGATTTCGGCCGGGCTCTTGAACAGGCGCAGACGGCCGACAATGCCGGAGGCGTCTGCGATCTGGCCAAAGGTCTGCAACTGCTCGTCGACGCGGCGGCCATTGAAGGCGGTCAGGCCATGGGTGTCGTATTCGACGCCGATGCGGGCGCCGAGCAGATTGAGGTCGTTGAGCAGGTTGCGCAGGTCGATCGCCGGGTTGGCGCCGTCGCGGTCGGTCCACAGGACGATCTTGTCGATGATCGAGGTGTGGCGCGCCTGGCGCAGATCGGCCGACCGGGTCAAAAGCACCATCGAGCCATCGGCCTTTACCACCAGGCACTGGAAGAAGCAGAAGCCGAACGTGTCGTAGCCGGTCAGCCAGTACATGCTCTCCTGGGCGAAGAGCAGCACTGCGTCGAGCTTCTTCTCGGTCATCTCGATCATCAGCCGGTCACGCCGGGCGTCAAACTCCGAGCGTTCGAAATGCAGCGCCATTATTCATTCTCCAAAACAATTGCCGAAACCTGCCGACCGTAGTCCGGTTCCTTGCGATGCGTGGTGCGCCGGTAGGAATAGAAAAGATCCTCCTCGGCATAAGTACAGCGGCGAAGCCCCTCGGCGATCACGCCAGCCTTTTTCAGCCGGTCGACCGTATAGAGGTTGAGGTCGAACATCGCATGCCCCGGATTGGCTGAAGGGATGAAATAGCTGATGTTTTCGGCATCGGCTTCGACAAAACGGGCGACGAATTCCGGCCCGACTTCGTAGTTTTCAGGACCGATGGAAGGGCCGAGAACCGCAACGATGCGCTCGCGGCGGGCGCCGAGGCTTTCCATCGCCGCAATGGTGTTTTCAAGCACGCCGGTGAAAGCGCCCTTCCAGCCGGCATGCGCCGCGCCGATGACGCGCGCCTCTGCATCGGCAAACAGCACCGGGCCGCAATCGGCTGTCGAGGCGCCGATGGCGATGCCCGGCCGGTCGGTGACGACGGCGTCGGCCTTGGGCCGTGGACCGGCGAAGGGTTCGTTCACGATGACGACGTCGGGCGAGTGAACCTGATGCGCAGTCAAGAGATGGCTGGCCGGCACGCCCATCCAGGCAGCGACGCGGCGGCGGTTCTCGGCGACCAGCGTCTGGTCGTCATCCGAGCCGGTGCCGATGTTGAGCCCTTGGTAGATGCCGCTGGAGACACCGCCGATACGGGTGAAGTAGCCATGGCGGATGCCTCGCGGCTTCGCCGCTTCCAGCAGCGGCGAGCGAACAGGATCCGGTTTGGTCTGATTCAGCATGGATGGGTTTGTTGTCCGCGCCAGCGCTTTCGTCAAGGCGAAGTTCGGCCAAGCATTTGCGGCAGCCATGCCGCATTGGCTCCGAGTTGGCGAAAAGCGGGCATTCGACTATAGGCAATGGCCAGACAATTTCCGGGGCGGGCGAAAGTGCATGGGCTGGAATCCGGTCAAAAGCCTGATCCGAAAGATCCACCGAAATCGCCAGGTGCGCAAGGCGAAGGATTTTCGCAACGCGCTGGTGAAAGGCTATTTCCGCTCACGCAATGCAGCGTCGGGGGCGGAATTTGCCGAAGAGTTGCGGCGAACCGGCGCTCGGCATTTTTGCTTCTCCATCGCCTACAACACGCCCTGGGTCATCGATGCGCTGACCAAGGCGTGGCTGACCTATTCGAGCGGGACGACGCTGGTGGTCATCGACAATTCGTCCAAGCCCGCGGCGCGGCAGGCGATCGAGGCCATCTGCCGGCGGCGCGGCATTGCCTATTTCGGCTTGCCGCGAAATCCCGAATGGAATCCGAACCGGTCGCATGGCATTTCGATGAACTGGGTTTTTCATAACATCGTGCGCCCGCTGCGGCCCGACCTGTTCGGCTTTCTCGACCATGACTGCTTTCCGGTGGTTGCCCTCGATATAGCCACGCGCATGGCGGGCACGGACGCCTACGGCCCCAAATACCCCGCCAAAAGAGGCCATGACGGTTGGTATTTCTGGGCGGGGCTTTGCTTCTTTCGCTTTTCCGTCGTCGAGGACCTTGAGCTCGACTTCACGCCGCGCTTCGACACCGGGCTCGATACTGGCGGCGGCAACTGGCCGATGCTGCGCGACAGGCTGGACGACAGCAATATCGTCAATGCCGGGAAGACCACGATCAGCCTGAAGCTCGGCGGCATCGAGGCCGACCATCGTATGCTGGACAACAGCTTCTTTCATGTCGGCGGCGCTTCGTATCGCGGCCTGATCAGCACGCGGCACTATCGCCGGCTGATGTGCGATCATGTCTGGGAGACCTACCTTGGCGGTGTGGCGGAGCGGCTTGTAAACGACCTCTAGAGCGTTTCACCGTTTCACGGAAACGGCGAACCGCTCTATCTCTTTGTGTTGACGCAATTCCCAAGGGAAAGCGCTACGCGCTTTTCCCGGAAAAACCGCTCACACTTTTCCTGGAATTGCTCTTGTCAGCCTGGCTGGTGCGGCAGGATTTTAAGAACCTTGAACAGCGTGCCCATGGCGTCGGGGCCGGCCAGGCGCTCGACGGCGTCGGTAATGGTTTGTTTTGCCTCGTCGCTTGCCTGGCTACCCAGCAGGCCCGCCCGTTCGAGCAAACCCATGGAAAGCAGGAAGTCGCCCTGCGTCGTCAATTCCACATCGAGGCCATGCGCCCGCACGACAGCGGCCAGTGCTGCGAAGTCGACATGCGCGGTGAGATCGGCTTCACCGGGATTGGCCAGCACATCTTCGGGGGCGTGCTTGCGCACGGCCTGCAACGTATCGCCGAAACCGGGCTGGAGATGGCCGTAGTCAGGGAATAGCCCGGCGCCGCCGTGGCCGGCTATGCATTCGGCAATGCCCGCCATCAGCGCCGCGCGGGCCGGTGCTACTTCGAAAATAGAGCCTTGCGGCGCCTCGGCGGCATTGTCCGGCAGCAGCGTCGCGTCGACCGAGCCGGCGCCGGCGAAGAAGCTCAGTTCATCTGACACATCGAGGCCGATCATCCGTTCGCGCCATCCGGTGCGGGCGCGAATGAATTGGCGGATCGGCACCGCGTCGAACAATTCGTTGCCGACGATCAGCAGCGGCGCCTGCGGCAGCGTGGCGATGGTTTCGTGCCAGCTCACCCCAGCTGAACTCCCGGCAAGCGTCCGTTTCTGGATTTCGGTTAGGCGCGGGCTGGTCTCGATCAGAGCGAACGATGCGCCCTTGGTGAGCGCCGGATCGAGCCGCGCCAGGGTACGCAGTATGTCCTTCATCAGCGTGCCGCGGCCGGGGCCGATTTCGGCGATGGTGACCGGCAGCGGCCGGCCGATCGTCGACCAGGCCTGATACAGCCAGACGGCGACGAGTTCGCCGAACATCTGGCTGATCTCCGGCGCGGTGACGAAGTCGCCCTCAGCGCCGAACGGTTCGCGCGTCGTGTAGTAGCCGTCGCTGGGGTCGAACAGGCAGAGCGCCATGTATTCGTTGACGGGGAGGGGGCCGAGCGCACCGATCAGGTCGACGATGCGGGTTTTCAGCCGTGTCATGCCGGCTGTGGCTGCGGCACCGGCTTGGCAGTGGCCATCGCCCAGATGCCGGCGAGCACCATCGGCAGCGACAGCACCATGCCCATGGTGAGCCAGCCGCCGAAGAGATAGCCGAGCTGCTGGTCGGGCTCGCGGAAGAACTCGACGAAGATGCGCGACAGGCCGTAGCCGCAGATGAAGGCGCCGCCGACGAAGCGCGGTGTCTTCAGCTTCAGCCGCGAATGGGTGAGGAAGCGCAGGACCAGGAACAGCACCAGGCCCTCAAGCAAGGCCTCGTAGAGCTGGCTCGGATGGCGCGGTTCGAGGCCAGCGACGCAGCCCGCCACCGTCTGCTGGAGGCGCTCGTTGCAAAAGACGACGCCCCACGACACATCGGTCACGCGACCCCACAGTTCCGCATTGACGAAGTTGGCAATGCGGACGAGACCGAGACCGACCGGCACGCCGGCCGCCACGACATCGAACAGCGACCAGGTGCGAATGCCGCGCTTGATGGAAAACAGCGTCATGGCGAGGATGACGCCGAGCAAACCGCCATGGAACGACATGCCGCCCTGCCAGATGGCGAAGATGTCGAGCGGATGGTCGATATAGCGCCTGAGGTCGTAGAACAGCACGTAGCCGGTGCGCCCGCCAAGTACCACGCCGACAGCGGCCCAGACGATGAAATCGTCGAGGTCGATGGGTTTCATCGGCAAGACGCCGTCAGGCCACAGCCTGGTGTTGGTGACGAGCCGCTTGGCGTACCACCAGGCGAAGAGGATGCCGACGATGTAGCCAATGCCGTACCAGTGCACCGCCAGCGGGCCGATCTGGACCAAGATCGGGTCAATGTTGGGGAAAGGCAGCGACGCCATCGGCAGCAGGAAATAGTCGTTCAACAGGGTCTCCCGGAAGGGCTCGCGTTCGGGCGCGGACCATGCGGCAGGGTTTTGGCGGGGTCAAGGCAAGGTGGTGGTTGCCTTGACGTCGCAGATGGAGGGCTCAACCGTGCGGCTTGCCGGCGACCAATTGCCTGAGCGCGTCGTTGATCCTGTCCTGCCAGCCGGGACCGTCTTCCTGGAAATGATCCAGCACGGCGCGATCGATCCTGATCGACACAAGCTCCCTGACATTCGGTGCACCCGCGGGCTCGCGAATAGGGGCGGCCGGTTTTTTGATCGGCTTGAAGGCGGCTTCAGCGGCTTCCATCGGATTTGTCGGTCGGCGCGGGGGTGATGCCATTGGTGGATCCTGATTGAGAGCGACTTGACGTAAGTCGCGAGGAAGAGATCATGTTAAGCGACTGGCCCGTGATGACCAGCCGCTTTCACTTGGTTCTCTCTGCCATTGCCTTGTATTTGGCTTCAAGCCTGTCCAGCACCTCGTCGCCGGGCTTGACCCGGCCGGCATCGGCATCCGAAATGCCTTTGGCGAGTGCTGCATCAAGTGCTGCGAGGCGCTTCTCAAGGTCTGCACTAACCGTCATGGCTATCGTCCTTCCAAGAGTTCAATTTGCGATAATAGCAATTTATCGACCCGGACCGTGAGGCAAAATCGCATCCGACATGAAGCCGCACCAGCTTCAACGTTCTTGCATTCGGCGCGCGGCGCCACTACGTCAATGCAAGCAAGCGAGGATTTGCCATGTCGACCGGACCGAACCGCATTCTCGATGAATTCGCAAAGCTGATGACCGATGCCGCGGGTGCTGCGCAAGGCGTGCGCCGCGAGGTCGAGACTGCCTTCAAGGGCCAGGCCGAGCGCATCCTCAACACCATGGACGTGGTGCAGCGCGAGGAGTTCGAGGCCGCCCGCGACATGGCGGCCAAGGCCCGGGAAGAAAACACCAGACTGGCCGCGCGCATCGATGCGCTCGAGGCCAGGCTGGCCGAATTGACCGGTCAGGCCGCACCTGCGGCGGCGGCAAAGCCCAAAGCAAAAAAATAATCTTTAAACTTTTCCACAAAGCGCAATCCGAAAAAGTGCTTTGCCGTGAATCGTTTACCGGCGATGCATGAATCTTTGTGACAGCGCCTTTCCACATGCGGATGACGCAGTGCGAAAAATTAGGCTGTTCACGCGACTCCCGATCAATAGACTGAATTTGTTGCATGATTCGGAGCAGGGTCATGCGGCCGGGCGGTGGGGTCCGGTCCGGGGTCTTTGTGTCGTGAAGTCCTGGCCGTCCGAGTTCTAGACAAGATTGTTCGTCGTGTGTGCCCCGCGGAGCGTGTGGCGCTCCCCTGAACACAGGAAGCATTCCATGGAACTTCTCGAACTCGAATTCTCCCGCGAAATCCATCCGGTGGATGTCATCGAGCAGGTGGCACATAACAATGACTGGTCCTTTGAGCGGGCCGGCGATGACGAAATCTCGATCTCGGTTGCCGGCAGCTGGACCGACTATCACGTCTCTTTCTCGTGGATGGAGGATTTCGAGGCGCTGCATCTGGCCTGCGCGTTCGACATCAAGGTGCCGGAAGCCCGTGCGTTGGAAGTGATGCGGCTGTTGTCGCTGATCAACGAGCAGATGCTGTTTGGCCATTTCGACCTGTGGGAGCAGGAGGGCGCGATCATGTTTCGCCAGTCGCTGCTGCTCGCCGGCGGGGTCGAACCGTCGAGCCAGCAGGTCGAGGTGCTTTTGTCGTCGGCCCTGGAAGCCTGCGAATGCTATTTTCAGGCCTTCCAGTTCGTCGTCTGGTCAGGAACCTCGGCCAAGGATGCGCTGGCCGGCGTCCTGTTCGAGACCTACGGCAACGCCTGATCGTCGCTAAGAAAAGAAGATGAGTTCAAGCCGCGCGCGCAAGCCCGAGATCAGCTTTGCCGATTTCGATCGTGTCGACATCCGTGCCGGCACCATCATCGAGGCTGAGCCGTTCCCCGAGGCGCGCAAGCCCGCGTTCAAGCTGAAGATCGATTTCGGCCCCGATATTGGCGTGAAGAAATCCTCGGCGCAGATCACCAAATATTATGCGCCGGGAACGCTGATCGGCCGGCAGGTGTTTGCGGTGGTGAATTTCCCGCCGCGCCAGATCGGTCCGTTCATGTCTGAAGTACTGACGTTGGGATTTCCCGACGAGGAAGGCGCGGTGGTGCTGGGCGCCATCGAGCGCAAGGTGCCGGACGGCGGGCGGCTGTTCTAACTGCCCCTAGGCGGCAAGCTTCCGCTTGGTGCCAAGCGCCTCTTCGACCGTGTCCATGAACATTTCGGCGCAGGCTTTCCAGCTGTAACGCATGGCGCGTTCGCGCGCCTCGGCGCGGTCGACGTTCATCGCGGCGAGCGCGGCCTCGCGCAGATCGGTCGACACCGCGCCGCCGATGCCGTCGCCGACAATGTCGATCGGCCCGGTGACCGGATAGGCGGCGACCGGCGTGCCACTGGCCAGCGCCTCGATGATGACGTTGCCGAACGTGTCGGTGCGGCTCGGGAAAACGAAGACATCGGCAGAGGCGTAGATTTCCGCCAGTTCGTCGTTCGGACGGTGGCCAAGGAAATGGGCCTGCGGGTACTTCGCCTTGAGCTTGGCCAGTTCCGGCCCCTCGCCGACGATGACCTTGCTGCCGGGGAGATCGAGATCGAGGAAGGCGCTCAGGTTCTTTTCAATGGCGACACGGCCGACGCACAGGAACACCGGGCCGGGAAAGCCGAGGTCCTTCTTCTTGTCCGGGCGGAAATGGTCGGTGTCGACGCCGCGCGTCCACGGCCTGAGCTTGTTGAAGCCGCGCGCGGCGAGATCGTCGGCCAGCGACTGTGTGGCAACCAGCGTGCCTTGTCCGGAATTGTGGAAATCGCGCAGCCAGCGGTAGGCCCAGCTCTCCGGCACCGGCAGGCGGGCGCTGAGATATTCGGGAAAGCGGGTGTGATAGCTGGTGGTGAAAGGACGGCCGGCGTTGCGGCAATAGCGCCGCGCCATGATGCCGAGCGGTCCCTCGGTGACGATATGGATGTGGTCGGCCTTGCGCTGATCGATCAACCGCGCGACGTTGCCGGGCGTGGTCAGTGCCAGCCGGATGTCGGGATAGGTCGGCAAGGGCAAGGTGCGAAAGATGTTCGGGGTCAGGAAGTCGACCTCGACATCAAAGGATTTCAGCGTTTCGGTGAGCCGCTCCAGCGTATGGACGACGCCGTTGACTTGCGGCCGCCAGGCGTCGGTGACCATCAGGATGCGCATGGCGGTCCTTTGCTCGGATCGACGGTTGCCTTGATGCGATGGCGGAACGGCACCCACACGGCGGCCCTCGCTTCGCTCCAGCGCACCCGGGCGGGCACGATTTCGAAGTGAGGCGGCTGAGCCGAATCAACTGAGGTCGCGCGCTTCATGCGCGCTCTTGACCATGATTTCATGACGGGCGGATGAAGGGGTTTTGGCTGAGCATGATCTCTGGACAAACGGTTCCCGTTTGATCGAGGAAACCGGTTCCCATTTTTCGGGATCATGCCTCGTCAGGCAGGAACCTTGATCACCGCCCGCAGGCCGCCGAGCGGACTGTCGTCCAGCGTGATGTCGCCGCCATGGCTGCGGGCGATGTCGCGGGCGATGGAGAGGCCAAGGCCGGTGCCGCTGGCGTCGAGGTTGCGAGCTTCGTCAAGCCGCAAGAACGGCTTGAACACGTCCTCGCGCTTTTCGGGAGGGATGCCCGGACCGTCGTCGTCGATGGTGACGACAAGCGAACCACGGCCGTGATTGGCGCTGATCTCCACGGTCTTGGCATAGCGCAAGGCATTGCCGGCGACATTGGACAACAGCCGGGCGAAAGCGTGCGGGCGCACATGCACGTCCGGATCGCCGGCGAGCACGGTCGACAGCTTGCGCTTGTGCAGCGACGCCTCCTCGCCGAGCTTCTGGAAATAGGCCTCGAGATCGAAATGGCCGGCATCTTCCGACGCTTCGCCGCGGGCAAAGGCGATATAACCTTCCAGCATCGACTGCATGTCATCGATGTCCTGATTGAGCGCCGCCTTGGTCTCGGGTTTGCCGCCGGCCAGCGCCAGCTGCAGCTTGAAGCGAGTGAGGATGGTTCTGAGATCGTGGCTGACGCCGGTCAGCATGGCGGTGCGCTGTTCCAGCTGCCGTTCGATGCGCTCGCGCATCTGGATGAAGGCAAAGCCGGCGCGGCGAACCTCCTCGGCGCCACGGGGGCGAAAATCGCGCGGCATCGGCCGGCCCTTGCCGAAGCTTTCGGCGGCCTCGGCCAGCATCAGGATCGGCCGGATCTGGTTGCGCAGGAAGGGGATGGCGATCGTCAAAAGCACCAGCGAGGTGCCGACCATCCAGATCAGGAAGATGTGGGTGTTGGAGGCATAGGCCTGGCTGCGGCGCACGAAGACGCGCAGCACCTTGCCTTCAAGCTGGATGCGCACCTCGATGATGTTGGAGTTGCCGACGGTGTCGATCCAGAACGGGCGGTTGATCTGGCGGGTGATCTCGGTGGAAAGGACGTCGTCCAGGATCGAGAAGAAGGGCTTGGGACCTGGCGCCGGCAGTGGGTCGGGCGGCAAGAGGTCGACCTTCAGCTGCATGCGGTCCTGCGCGATGCGGATGATGTTGGCGTAGTCGCCGTCGTGCGGATAGGTCTCGATCATGTCGATGATAGCGGCGATGTCGCGCACGGTGGCCTGCGACAGGCGCTGCGTCACGGTTGCCCAGTGTCGTTCCATGAAGTCAAAGGCGACGACCGATTGCAGAAGGATCATCGGCGCGATGACGATGATCAGCGAACGGGCATAAAGCCGCTTCGGCATATAGAGCGCGACCAGGCGCCAGAACCGGTTCCAGGCGCGCGGCATGGCTTTCAGCGCGCGTAATATGCGCGTGCCGAAGCCGCCTTGTTCCGGCCGTTCCAGTTGCGTGGTCGCCATGTGTCCTTCCGCTGGTCGCTCGTCGATGGCACTCGTCTATGGCCAAACGGCGACCGTCGGTGGCATTCTATTCCACGCCGAGCCGTTCTGGAACAGTCGTGGCATGGCGGCCGACGAGCAGGCACGGAATCGCAAGTATCGTGATCAAGGGTTCGCCGGTGCGTTGCGTTGGAACCACATCGCGGATCGAGCGTTACGAGCGGATGGTCAGACGATTTGCCTACGCCCTTATCTTCGTCCAGGTATTCATGGCGACCGCGCTGGCTACACAGGTATTCCTATCGACCGCCGAGGAAGCCCGTAGCTCAGAACTCTCGCTGGCGCCGGCGCCAGGCGAAGAGGGATGCGCCAAGGCGATGTGGCCCAATATTCCGGAACGATGTCTGCAACGAGTCGAGCCGAAAGTGGTGACGCTCGTGCTCAGCCAAAACAACTGATGGCGAATGGCGCTTTCTGAAATGCAGGTGCCATGCGCCGCTGGCTGCGCTGCCGCGGGACCACCAACGCTCCGTTAAGCCTCGGTCAATCTCTGCAATCTATCTTGAAGGCCAGATTGTCGAGGGTGACATGAAGCGCAAGTCGGTAATGGTCTTTGCCTTCCCAGCTCTGATCCTGCTGATCCTGGCAGGGGAGCGCATGGCGGCCTTCTTGCTGGGGGCCTATCCGGCCAGTCCCACAATGTGGTGGATCTGGCTTGAACTAAGGCCGCTGTCGACGATGTTCTGGCAACAGATCGATCTCTATCTGGGAGCGTCGATGGTCGTTGATGCCTCCATCCTGGCCGCCGCGTCGATCGTTTGCTGGATGGCGTGCCGCACAAGAAAGTCGGCTGCCTTCTACTTCCTTGCAAATCACGTCGCCCTGCTTTTTGCCGGGTTGATGATCGCCGCCACCAGCCATTCCGAAACAGCGAGCGCGATCGCCTCGTTCACGGTACCCGGGGGTCTTCCATTCTCGCTAATGGTCGATTTCACCCTGAAGAACAGCCTTGTGCTGTTTCTGGGTGTGACAGCATGCGCCTACTGTCACGTTGCCTTCCTCAGCGAAACCCGACAGCGGTCAGAAGCGCTGGCCATGAGACTTGTTGCTCTGCAGCGGGATCTCTAGGGCAGCCCACGTCTTCCAGCCCTAGTTGATCTTTCTGTAGTAAACCTTGCCGTCGGCCTGTTCTATGCGCTGGTAGTTTGGGCTTGGGGCAGGCGCTGTCGCGACGATCCTCTTTTTCGGAGCACGCGGCGCATCGACCACGCTGGGCCCGGTCGCATCTTCACCATCGACGGCGACGGGTGCCTCCGCCACGGCGTTGGCCGCGACCATCGAAGGTTCCGCTGCGCTCGACATGACGTCGTCACGGGCAAGGGGCTGGTTCTGTTCCAGCCGGGCTATGCTCCTGTTGATCTCACCGAAGCTGCTCTGCAGTTGACTGTCGAGTTTTTCAAATCGGCTCTGAAAACCGTTGTTGACCGTGTCCAGCCGGCCTCCGATTCGTTGTTCGAACGTCCCGAGTTGTTGCAGGCGCCCTTCTAGAAAGCGCATATCGCTGATGCCGCGGTAGAGATAAACCGCGGCTATTATATTCACCAGGGTGATCAGGGACGTGCCGATGATGACCGCGCCGATCATGCTTTTGTCGCTCGGTTTCCCAACGACAGCCTGCTCTTCAACGCGGGTTGCTGTCCCAATCTCGATTGCCGGCATGTCCGGTTCGCTGATCATGGTCATTGAACCACCACCTTTGCGCCGACCGCGACGCGTTTGAAGAGATCGATCACATCGGTGTTGGTAAGGCGAAAACACCCCGATGTTCCGTCGAAGCCAACCCCTGACGGATCGTTGGTTCCGTGTATCCGATAGAGCGTGTCACGCCCGTCCCGAAGCAGATAGAGCGCCCGGGCGCCGAGTGGATTGTAGGGACCGGCAGGCACCATTTGCGGCAGCTCCGGCTGGCGGGCGCGCATTTCCTGGGGTGGGCGCCATTCCGGCCATTCGGTCTTGGCCCCCACCTTGACGACCCCGGTCCAGCCAAAGCCGTCGCGGCCGACGCTGATCTGATAGCGAAGCGCCTGGCCTTGTCGGGTCACCAGATAAAGCGCTTTCTCGCCCTTGCGGATAACGATCGTTCCGGGTTGTTCCGTGGTCTCGAAGGCGACGGTCTTGCGCAGGCTGGGGCCCATTGCCGGCAGTGGCGGCCGATCCGCAAGTGCCGATCGCGCGCTGGCGAAGTCCTGGACCGACATTGCCAGCGCCATGGCCATGACGCAGGCCAATCCCGCGCCAATTCGATTCCTACCTGGCCGATACCTATTTGGCAGCGTCATCAAGCCGCTCTTTGAACATTCGCTTCAGGTCTTTGTTGAAGCGCGCACGCCCATCCACCTCTGAAGGCAGGATAGCACGGTTCAACGCATCGGTCAGAAGCGCATTGTCCAGCGCGACCGATTTGATGTGCGGCGCCTTGAAAATCTTTTCGAGTTCGCTGCGCGAAAAGTGGTTCCCGAACCATTTGCGCTTGTGCTTGTTGGCGACCAGCGTGATGCTGACCGCATTGCCACGCAACTCGCGGATCTTCTTGTAGAGCCGCTTGCCTTGCCGCAGCGAGGCGACGTTGAGTTCGAAGACGATGAAGATCTCATCGCTCGTCGACAGCACGGAATTGTGCCAGGGCGTCTCGATGTTCGGCAGATCGATGACGATGTCGTCGAACCGGTAGGCGACGAGGTCCAGCAGCCGAAAGACGAAATCGGCACCCTGCGGCTCGAAAGGCAATTGCGGCCTCTCGAAGGAATAGAGTGTCAGCCCGGACGGACGCGAGAGCTTGATGACATCCATCAGCTCGACGTCGAGCCTCTCCGGTTGGCCGATGATGCCGCCGAGGTCGAACTGGTTGAACTGGTTGAGATAGGCGCCGCAATTGGCGCTCTGGAAATCGAGGTCGACCAGGCAGGTCGAAGCCCCGCGTTCTGGCGATTTCGACGCCAGGTGTTCGGCGGCCGACAGGGCGAGCGTCGTGGCGCCGGCGCCGCCGCTGGCGCTGATGAAGGTGATTATGCGGCTCTTGGTGCCCTGGTTGCCTGTGTCGTGGAAGGTCACTGCGTTCAGCAATTCCTTGCCGTCGAGCGGCTTGTGCAGCCAGTCCGAAGCGTTCATGCGCACCAGCACGCGCGTCTGCTCCGACGACAGCTCGTCGGAGACCGCGATCAGCGGCACGGTTGCCCATTTTGAGCGCGCCTCGACAATGCCGGGCTGGCCGAGCAGCTCGCCATTGCCGAGGTCGAGGATGACGATGCCGGGCCGGGCGTCCGCGGGCGGACCCCTAAGGAAGTCGCCGGTCTCGGAAACCCTGACATCATAGATCGCCAGCGCATCGAGCCGCGTCGCCACATCACGCTTGAAATTCGCATCCGACGAGAACAGTGCAACCTGCTTTCGCTTGGTCGGTGTAACCTTGGTGTTGATAGCGTTCATGGATAGCTGCTCTTCAGGTCTTCGCCCGTGACCGTGCTCAGCATGGAGGGCATGGTGATGTTGTTGAAACCGAGCAGTCCGCTGAGGAAGAAGAACTGGAAGGTCACGTTCTGCAAGCTGACGGTGATTGTGGGTACCGGTCCGCCTGGGCGGGTCTGGTAACCAAGCCCGGTGGCCGTATATCTGACGATCACATTGGCTGGCTGGAGCATTGGAAAGAAATGACACATGCCTGGCCGTTGTCCCGCACTAAGCGGCGGGCAGGTGCCCGCGCCCGTCGCGTCGCCTCGAAAAATGCGATTGAAGTTGGCGGCAGTAAAAGTTCCGGCCACGCATCCTGAACCGGAGCAACTGCACACGCTGGTGGCGCCATTGCAGGTGTAGTCGTAGTTGCCGACGGGAATCGGATCGCCTGGCGTCGTCGCGGTTCCCGCTGCCGCAATCGTTGGCGCAATCGGCGTCGAAATCGACGCTAGGCGTGCGCCGATCTCCACGGCTTTGGTCGCAGCATTCCATTGGTACCATGCATATCCAAAGTCTACGAAGCCGAGGGTAAGTGTCAGGAGCAGGGTCATGCTGATGGCGAACTCCACCATCACAGCGCCAGCCTCATCTCTCCTGAACAGGGCTAATGCGCGCATTTCACCACCCGTTGTAACGTTCTTCGTGGGCGGCGGAAAAGGTAACCGGCCCCAGGCCGAGAAAAGTGAGAAGGGAGGCGCCGGTATATGTGAAAGAGGTCTCAAGTCGGACTACCCGGACATTGGCTGTCGCGCTGTGGTAGTTAGCCAGGCCAGTATTGGGGTCGATAGTCACCGGTATGACGAGGTGATTGAGATCGACCGTGACAGCCGCCGGCAGCCAACCGGTGACCCGGCTTGCAACATTGCAATTTCCACCACAGTTGTACGATCCTGTGGCGGCGATGTTCCGCGCATAGGTGACACAGTTGAGCGCCGTGTTAAACGTCTGATTGCAGCGTGCGGCGTAGCGAGCCCCGTCATTGAGGCCAGCTTCGATTAGCAGCTTTTGATGGAGAAGATTGCCGAACTCGAAGACACCCGCCGAAAGGCTGATCATCAATGGCGTGATCAAGGTCATTTCGACGAGGACCGTGCCTCGCTCCTCGAGGCCAAAACTGCGTAAAATAGACCTCAGCGCAGTCAGCATCACATCACCTGTAAAGCTGCGGTTCGTCACGCACGAAATTGTCGAGCGTTCCCTGTCCGCCTGCGGCGATGTCGACCAACTCGACCATGACGGAGGCATCGTCCGATGCCGATAGGACAGGCTCGGTCAGGAAGAAGCTGGCGAACGATTCGACGGGAAGATTCTCGCTGTGGCCAGACAGGTCATTGCCCAATGCTGAAAGAGCTTGGCAGTTGAGAATTGCCCCATAGAGTAACCTGCGGTCGACTGTCGTTATCGGGGCTTGACACGAATTCACAGGCGTTCCGCTTTCCCCTCCGGTCGATGGTGTTCCAACAAGGCCTGCCGAAATCTCGTAGCGATAGACCTCATAGCGTGTCGGCTTGGTTGTAGCCCAACTGGCCGGCTTGGCGGCGGCTCCGAAATTGGTGCTCCAGTAAGTGTCTAGATCCCAGTTCCCGTCACCTAGCCGAGAATTGATCTGCCCGGCATCCCGAGGCAGCCCCTGAGTGCCGGGCAGATTGAAGGTCAACTGGTTAAAGCTGGGGCATTGGCCCGCGCCTCCCTGAGTCTTTAGGGCGCCCTTTCGGACGTTGGCGGCAGGACCGTATTCTGGAGTGTTGAAGTGACCGCCGGTCGTCCTTATGCCAAACCGGACGTTGAATGCGTCCTGTACTGGGCCAGCGTTCTGCCCGGTTTTGGTGGTGACGTTGTTGTTTCCGTAGCAGCCTATCGGATTTGATGTCGCAATGGTTTGGGCGAGCGCCTGCGCACCGTTGCCGATGCCTTGGGGAGGCTCCAGGAAACCGAAATTGCCCGGCCCGGCGGCGGCGCCATTCCCGACTTTGCGGAGTTCGATCAGTCGGCGGCGCAGGTTCCGATCGGCTGCGGCTTGCTGCAGGGTTACGCCGCCCGGTGCGAGTTCGTACGGGTTGCACATGAATACTGGGGTGAAGTGGCACACGGCACTCTTGAAGCCTGCGACCGAAACCGCACCGATATCGAAGCCGTTTGTTGAGCTACCGACAAAAGTGGCAGGGAACATTGTCGCGAAACCAACCGGTGTGACGGTCACCTCAACGAATTTGGCTGCGGTCGGATCGGTAGTCACATTCGCGGCAACGATGGGATCGCTGTCATTAGTTGGGAGGCTACTCAGGTAGCGCCATGTCACTCCAGCTGCTGCTAGCGCTTCCGCGCCAGGCGGATCGCCGGCAACTGGCTCAGCGAAACGGTACGTGTTGAAGACAAGCGTTGCGAGGGCGTTATTGCCGCGGGTGATCGCGTCCGACTTGCCATCGAGCTCCGCTGCGGTGGCCAACGCGAAAGCATCGGCGCCCTTCTGCAAGTCGTTGTGCAGACTGTTCGCCCGGCTCATGTCGATCACAAGCAACGCAAAACCGACGATTACCGGCAGCATGATTGCGACAAGGATCATCGCTATGCCGCGTTGATCGTCCCAGAACGCCCTAATGGTCCCCAACATGACCTTACTCTCTGCTTCCTTGCACCAGGTCCCTCGCTCACCCGGCGCAGTGCGACCGCATCCTTCTGTTCAATTCGCTCCGTTGGTCACACCCGACCCGCCGACATTGACCGTTATCGCAGGCGGTGGCGGTGGTGGTGGTGGAAATTTGTAGCTCTGGGCAACAGCGGCTGCCCGCGCGCCGTCGCCTTCGATATGTGTGTTCTTCGAGTTCGGATTGAGTGGATCGACCGTCTGCAGCATTGAATTGAATTTCTGCGTATCGCCGGCAGCCAGCGTCACCGAATCGTAGTGGTTCAGATAGTCGGCGGCGCAGCCCGATAGTGCACCGGCGCACAGAATGAGGATCAAGGCGCTATTTCTTGACATAGAGCATCTTGTCCTTCGATTTGAAGTCCAGCATGTGGCCATAGGGGCCGGTCACGCCGTCTCCCGTTTCATATTTTCGGATCATGTCCTTGTTCACCTCGAGCTGACCGAGCACGAAGAATTCCGGGTCGTTGGCCGGTCGCGTCTTGTCGAACGGCGTCGCCAGTTGCTCGCCGGGCTTCACCGGCCGTACGATGTGCGGCGTGACGATGACGACCAGTTCGGTCTCTTCCTTCTGGTTGCTCGAATTGCGGAACAGCGTACCAATGACCGGCACCTGGCCGAGCCACGGTACCTGGTTCTGCAGCTTGGTGGTCTTGCTCGACAGCAGCCCGCCAACCGCGAAGCTCTGGCCGTCGCGCAATTCGACGACAGTTGCCAGCTTGCGGTTGGTGAAGATCGGGTCGCCGGCAGTGGTGAAACCGGTGAGGTCACTCACTTCCGGCGCCAGCTTCATATGGATCTTGCCGTCGTCGAGTACGACCGGCGTGAACAGCAGATTGACGCCGAATTGCTTGTACGTGATGGTTACCTCGCCATCGGTGCCGATGACACGGATGGGCACTTCGCCGCCGGCGTTGAAGCTGGCGGGCTCGCCGGAAAGCGTTGTCAGGTTGGGATTTGCAAGCGTGCGCACAGCCCCCTTGGCCTCGAGCGCTTCAATGATCAGGTCGACCTTGATGTTGCTGTCAATGACGCGGGTGATCAGAGCCGCGAAGGGATTGCTGGTCGACAGCAGGCCGGTGAGCAAGTTCCCAGGTCCCAGCACCACACCATCTTCGTCGACGGCCGCAACGCCCGTGCCTGTACGGGTAGTGCCGCTGCCATTTGTGCTCTTGATCGAAACGCCGAGATCGCGGCCGGCATTGCGCTTGGCCTCCAGAACACGGACCTCGAGATTGACCTGCTGGCTGTCGTCGACAATGACGGAATTGATGATAGCGTCAGGCCCATACTGCTGCACTACCTCCATAATGGACGCCAGCGTGGCGCCATCCTTGACGTGACCGCCAAGCCTGACCTTGCCGTTGATCGAACCGATCTCGATGCGCGCCCTGGGCGCCACCTGGCGGATCGCCTGCGCCATGTCGCTGACGTCGACGCCGACTTCGATCTGGATGACGCCCAGCGAGCGCTTTTCCGGGGAGAAGAGATTGACAGTGGTGGTGCCGGCGCTCTTGCCGATGACGTAAAGCGTCCGGTCGGTCATCGGCTGGGCATCGGCGATCTTCTCGTCGCCGACAACGATGTCGCCGAGATTGGCGCTCACCTGGAGGGTCACCGATTGCGACATCGGCAGGAAGACGCGATGGACGCTCGGGTTCGATACGTCGATGAAACGGTCAGCCGCATCGGCCGCAACGCCCGATAGCATCAGCGCAGCCAGACCGGACAAAGCGGCCGCCCCCATCCTAGCCCAAAACCCCTGCATCCCCGTCTCCCCAATCACTGCCGGCGGCAGCCCTCGATTGCCGCGTGTCTGTTATGGTTGTCGCGGCACATCATATGATTCGAGCTTCACGCCGCGAAAGACGCCCACTGTAACATTCTTCGGCGGTTCCGGCTGCACGTATTTGATCACTTCCTTAACGTCCGGTCCCGACGCCACGGCCGGGTTCACTTTGCCCAACTCGTCGAGGCGGCTTCCCACTCTCTCCACCGCCTGGGTCAATCCGGCAATCTTGTCGTCGGCGCGCTTGCGCTCAGCTGCGGCCTCCGCTTCGGCGGCAGCCTGCCTATCCAGTTCGGCCTGCCTTTTGGCAACATCGTCGGGCGTTTCGCCGGTCAGATCCGAAAGCGTCACGCGTTCGGTCGTCTCGCCCTTGCTGGCCGCTGCCTGGCGAAGGGCCAGCGACAATTGGCCGGCGCCGGCGGCGAGTGTGAGCTTCTGCGCGTCCTTGGTGCTGGCCTCGACCGTTACCGCCTTGACAACCGTCGGGCTGTCCTTGCTTTCATCGGCGACCTGGTCGACGGCGAGCACCTTCATGCTCTGCAACAGTACGTCGACAAAACTCTGGTCCACACCGTCACTATTGCGCACCGTGCGTGTCAGCAGGATATCGACGCGGTCTCCCGGGAAGACGAAGCCGGCGACGCCAAGCACGTCGTTGACCCGGATGGAAACGGCCTTCATGCCTTCGCCGAGCACTGCCGAGAGCGTGGCGCGCTGGCCTGGACCGGTTATCTTGGTTGCGAGAACGGGCTCGTTGGTGCCGATCGCTTGCAGCGCCTGCTTTGTGCCTTCGCCGGCCAACGCGTCTTTCGTTGTCCTGAATGCGCCGGCCGGAACCGCTCCGGCAGGCCATGCGATTTCGCGCAATTTGTCTGATGTCAGCGTGTCGCCGAACTTCAGCGCTACTGCCGCCACCACGACGGTGTCGCGCTTGACGCCATTTGCTTCCGCCATGGCGCTGCGCTGGCTGGCAAGCCAAATGTTGACAAGGACGACCGCCAGGACGCCAAACACGCCGGCCAGGATGATCATGATAAGCGTATTGGCGCGCATGAGCCTAAACCCCAAAAGGCCAGAAAAAAGAACCGCACTCGCCCAGTGCGACCGGTTCAGGTCCGGGTCGTGAAACCCGGACCTGAATTTGTTAGGCGATCAGCTTCCGCCAAGCGCCGAGCAAGTGCCAGTCGGGTGCGCGTCGAGACCGGTGCAAAGTTCTGTGAACCGACCGTTCACCCAGGCGCCGATAGCGATGACAACCATGATCGATGCAACGGCGATGATGCCGATAAGGATGGAATATTCGACCATAGCAGCGCCGTTATCGTCGTCGCGGAACTGCCGGGCCATCGTCATGAGCTTCTTCATGATAATTTCTCCCTTTGGAGGTTTGAACCCGACGAGACAGAGCCAAGGATGAACCCCATACCCAAGCATCCCCCGTCACCTCAATCCTAGGTCGCACCAAAAAGCAGAGTCAAACGGATTAAGAGTTCCTTAACCTTCCAATACCTGAACTTGCGAGCTCAAAAGCGATTTGAATTCTGACAAGAGCTTGATTCGGCTGAATTTTCAACCGTCCTTAACCATTCGTTCACAATTTGGCCGCAGCTAAGGCAAAACGATAGTCGTATTAGTCGAGACGCATATTCCTTTATATCTAAGGGCTTACGGACATTTTTCGCCCGCATGCCGTTTGTTGCGGCATGAAATGTTCCGTGATGTGGTAAGTCGGGCTTCGTGTGACAACGGCAAAGCGCGGCGTTGAAATAAAAAACGATATTTTTTACGTCACCGCTTTAACTATGTTGCAAGTATTAGGTGTTCGCCGCTTGTGCCCCTCGTGGTTAACGCTTAGTTTCCGGAGTTGGGGATTTTCAAGGGGGCTTGGGCGATATGTTGGGTCGCTTTATCAAGGGACCGAGTGAGGTGGGAACGCCGCAGCCGGCACCCGCCGTAGTAGCGTCGAACGGAGCGGCAATCGTTCCGCCGTCTGATGTCGAACCACATGGCGACGACTTCCTGACGCTCAAGGTCGAGCTCCACAGTCACCTGATCGACCGGTTCAATCTTGCCGCGCTGGAAACGGCATCGAAGGATGAGATCCTTAACGAGATCCGGCCGATCGTGCGCGAGTTCGTCCGCGCTCGCGCCGTGCCGCTGAATGCGCGTGAACTCGACAGGCTGACCAGTGAAACCGCCGACGAGATGCTGGGGCTGGGACCGATCGAACCATTGCTCAAGGACGACTCCATAACCGACATTCTGATCAATACCCACAAGCGTGTCTTCATTGAACGGCGTGGCTTGGTTGAAGAGACGGCCATCCGGTTTCGTGATGAGGCGCACCTGCTGCGCGTCATCAACAAGATCGTTTCGGCGATTGGCAGGCGCGTCGACGAATCGTCGCCGATGGTCGATGCGCGCCTGGAGGACGGCTCCCGCGTCAACATCGCGGTTCGGCCGATATCGGTTGACGGCCCGCTGGTCTCGATCCGCAAATTCTCGAAGAATCCCTATTCGCTCGAACGACTGATGGCGCTCAATTCAATCAAGCAGCCGATGATCGATCTGTTGCGGATCGCCGTGCTGGCGCGCAAATCGATCCTGGTTTCGGGTGGCACCGGCAGCGGCAAGACCACTTTGCTCAACGCCCTGTCGAGCTACATCCCGTCCAGGGAGCGCCTCATCACCATCGAAGACGCGGCCGAACTGCAATTGCAGCAGCCGCATGTCGGCCGGCTGGAGACCCGCCCGCCCAATGTCGAGGGCAAGGGCGAGGTCCGTCAACGCGAGCTCGTCAAGAATGCGCTGCGCATGCGGCCCGACCGCATCATCGTCGGCGAGGTTCGCGGCGAGGAAGCCTTCGACATGCTGCAGGCCATGAATACCGGCCACGAAGGCTCGATGACCACCATCCACGCCAACACACCGCGCGACGCTATCTCGCGCCTGGAGCAGATGGTCGGCATGGCCGGCATGCCGATGACACACGAATCCATCAGAGCTCAGATTGCCTCGGCCATCGACATCATTGTGCAGACGCAGCGCCTCTCCGATGGCGGCAGGCGGGTCATTTCGATATCGGAACTCACCGGCATGGAAGGCAATGTCGTCCAGCTCCAGGAAATCTACAACTTCGTCCGTCGCGAGGTGACGCCGGAAGGCAAGATCATAGGCGAGTTTCGCGCCACCGGCATCCGTCCACGCTTTGCCCCTGAGGCGGCGACGCTTGGCCATCATTTCGCCAAGGACGCGTTCAACCCACAGGTTGCGCTCTGATGCCGACCGGTCAAGCTTTGCTCTATTTTATTTACGTGGTCGCAGCCGCGTCGGCTATTCTTGCCGGCGAGGTTCTGTATCTTTCCTTTGCCAAGAGCCGGTCACGGATTGGCGCGATCAACCATCGGCTGAGGCGGCTGGCTGATGACGCTCCGGCCGAAAGGACCTTGCAAGGTTTGCTGCGCGAGCGCGGGCTGACGGAGTCGGGCGACTTTCTTTTTGGCCTGGTCGGGCTGAACAGGCTCTACACCCAATCCGGAATCACCGGAAACCCGCTGTCGTTTGCCACGATGTTTATTCTCGCCGGGCTGGTACTGGCGCTGCTATTGTCGTTCCTTCTCGGCTTCTCGACCTTGGTGTCGCTCCTTGTTTTTCTGACAATCGGACTTGTGATGCCGCTTCTCGTTCTCCGCCGCGCGCGCGCCAAGCGAATCCAGAAATTCGCCAAACAACTACCTGACGCGCTCGACATGATCGTGCGTTCGCTGCGCGCCGGACATCCGGCCTCGGTGGCGGTTGGTCTCGTCGCCCGCGAAATGCCTGATCCGCTCGGCACCGAATTCGGTATCGTCTCCGACGAAATTACCTTCGGCCTCAGCATCGAACAGGCCGTGCGAAAACTCTCCCAGCGGGTGGGCTTCGAGGGACTTCACCTGCTGTCGGTATCGCTGTCGATCCAGGCCAAGACCGGCGGCAATTTGACCGGGATCCTGTCCAATCTCTCATCCGTGCTGCGCGAGAGGCAGAAGCTGAGGCGGAAGATCAGGGCGCTTTCGGCCGAGGGCCGGGTGTCGGCATGGGTCATCTCACTGTTCCCGGTTGCGATGTTCTTGATCCTTCAGCTGCTCTCCCCGACCTACTACGGCAATGTTTGGCACGACCCGCTGATCATGCCGGTGTTCCTGATTTTCGGTCTATGGGCGCTGCTGGGGGATTTCATCATGTATCGAATGGTCAATTTCGATTTCTGACAGGAGCGAGGCATAAACTTGTTTTCGACTATTCAGAATCTGAGCGCTCTGGTCTCCGTCGCCGTGTTCGTGGCGGCGGTGGCGCTTTTCTTGTTCGGCGCTCTCGTCTTTTTGCCGGCGCTGCAGACGCGGAAGCTGGTCGTTCAAAGCCTGATGGGAGAAGGGATTTCCGATCCGCGCACGCTCGTCGGACAGGAACAACTTGCCAAGATCGCCGCGCAGCGGCCGGTCGATGCATATTTTCGATCGATAGAAAAGGAGCGGGACGAGCCAAATGCCCTCGAAGCGAAGCTCTTTCGGGCGGGCTTCTATCAGCCGAGCGCTCCGCTCTTCTATACCCTGTCGCGCCTTGGTGCGGTCTGTGTCGGGTTTCTGGCTGTCTATGCGCTCCTGAACCGAGTGCTCCCGCCTTCCTTGCCCGGTTTCATAGGCTTTGCCGGAGCCGGCTTGTTCGGGCTCGCCTGCCTCGTGATTCCGAGCGTTTTGCTCGATCGCTTCGAGAGCGCGCAGAAGGAAACCTATCGTCGCGGCTTTCCCGATTTCATGGACATGATGATCACATGTGCCGACGCGGGAATGAGCCTGGAGGCGGCGGTTGAGCGCGTCAGCAGCGAATTGGCCGGCACCCACAAATGGCTCGGCATCCAGCTTGCGATCATGAATTTACAGTTGCGTGCCGGCAAGCCGCTACGGGAGGCACTGCGCGAACTCGCTGACCGTATCGGCCTGGACGAGGCGCGGGCGCTGGCTGTGCTGTTCAGGCAGTCGGAAGAACTCGGTACAAGCCTGACCGACGCTTTGCGCGTTTACAGCGAAGAGATGCGCGGCCAGAGAATTCTGAGTGCCGAGGAGCGCGCCAATTCGCTGCCGGTCAAAATGATGATTCCGTTGGGGCTGTGCATCTTCCCGGTAGTGATGATGGTGATCATGTTACCGGTGATCATTAGAATGAGAGGCATTTTCTTCTAGATGAACATGTGCTTTGGTCAAGAATCAGGTCGGACGACCCTTGGGGAGACTAGATGATAAGGCCAATGCGCCTCGTGGCCGCCGCCAGTCTGCTGATTGTTGTGCTTTCTGGTTGCCAGACGGCCGATCCCGATGGTGTCGTTCGCACCAATGAGCCGTCGAAAGGCGACGTCACGTCGTTTGGCGATGCTTTCGACGGGTTGAAGACAGTCGGCGATGTCGAATATTACGCCTCTGACCAGGCTGTTGCCGAAGCCAAGAACCAGTTCCGCGCCGAAAATTACGGCAATGCCGGCGCCCTGTTCTTCAAGGCGACGCAACTTGCTCCCAATGATGGTGGCGCCTGGATGGGACTGGCCGCCTCATGCGACCGGATCCACCGCTTCGACCTTGCAGACCGCGCCTATGGCCGTGCCTTCAAGCTGGTCGGCGCGACCCCCGAATATTACAACAATGTCGGCTATTCCTATCTGCTGCGCGGCAAGCTGCAGGACGCACGCGCGAATTTCCTCAAGGCCTACGAACTGGCGCCCAATGATCCGACCGTGGTCAACAATCTGAAGCTGCTGTCGTCCAGCGTGCAGAACATCGAGCGGTAGATGTTGTTTGCCGCGTCGCTGTCGATAAAGGCGCTTGTGATCCCCCTACTGGCGTGGGTCGCCTGGATAGACTTCTCGGCCCAGAAGATATCCAACCGTGATGTGCTGCTGCTCTTGTGTCTCGGGCTGGGATCGCTCCAGCTTGTTTCCATAGCAAGCGGATCGTGGTGGGACATGGGATTGAGCGTGATCGCCGGATTTGTGCTGTTCACCGCGCTCTTCCCGTTCTGGATTTTGCGCAAGGTCGGAGCCGGCGACGTCAAGCTGATGGCGGTCGTTCCGTTTCTGACCGGTGGAAACGGTCTGGCCCTGTTCTCGGTGTTGCTATTGGCTTTCGCCGTCGCCACCGTGGCGATCATGAAAAACCCTTTCATGCTGCCGGCAGGCGCGTTTCGCGTCTATATACAGCACTTGGACCGCAAGGGCGTCGTGCCCTTCGGCGTGCCAATTTCGGCGGCTGCGATCTGCACGATAGCGTTCCAGATTTATGCAAGTCTGGCGCTGGCGGGCAGCTCTGGAATCCTGGACCAGCTGCACTGAACCTCAGCTATCCGCTCGGTCGTCCCCAGACATGAAGTCAAAAGCGCAAATGCCTGGACTGAAACCGCCTAGCCGCGCCCCAGCTATTCCACGCTGAGCCGATAGCCGATGCCGCGCACCGTCTGCAGCCAGACCGGATTGGACGGATCGCGCTCGATCTTGCGGCGCAGCCGGTTGATCTGGACGTCGATGGTGCGCTCGCCGACTTCGGAATCGTCGCCGACCAGCTCATGGCGCGGTATGGTTTCGCCGGCGCGTGCGGCGAAGATCGCCAGGATCTCCTGCTCGCGGTCGGTCAGCTTCAGCGCCTCGCCGCCACGCTTCAGCTCGCGCCTGGCGATCTGGAAGGTGTAGGGGCCGAAGACCAGCTGCTCGACCTTGGGCGTGGTCGCCGGGCCGCCGCGGCGCAGGATGTTGTTGATGCGCAGGATCAGCTCGCGCGGGTCGAAGGGTTTCGGCAGATAGTCATCGGCGCCGGCCTCGAGCCCGGTGATGCGGCTGTCGGTCTCCGACAGCGCGGTCAGCATCAGGATCGGCACGTTCTTCTCCGCCCGCAGCGCCTTGGTAAGGTCGACGCCGGTTTCACCGGGCATCATGACGTCGAGGACAAGGAGGTCGAAGTCGAGCCCGGCGAGCTTTCGCCTGGCCTCGCCGGCATTTCCGGCCACAGTGACGCGAAAGCCGTTTTCGGTCAGATATTGCTTGAGCAAATTGCGGATGCGGGTGTCGTCGTCGACCACAAGCAGATGCGGCGCGTCATCGTCCGGCGCCGCCGGCTGGTCCACCCTCTCAATGGTCTCCATGGCTTTTCCCTGACATGTTTGCAGGCACAATGTCGATCTGCGCCCTTAGTTCCGGATTGACCATCGCTTCCAGGAATCTTTCGATCAAGGGGCGCTCGCCGGCTCCGGAATCTTCCAATGCAGCACGGATGCGGCGTGACTGTGGCCGCGCCAGGGCCAGCGCCAGGGCGCGGCCCTTGGCCGTCGGGTAGAGTTCACGCTGGCGGCGGTCGCGCGGGCCCTGCAACTGCACGATATGGTCGGTGTCGATCAGCTGCTTCAGCACCCGCGCCAGGCTCTGCTTGGTGATCTTGAGCACGTCGAGCAGTTCGGCGACCGTCAGCCCCGGCCGGCGGTTGACGAAATGCAGCACACGGTGATGGGCGCGGCCGAAGCCGTAATCGGCCAGGATCTGGTCGGGGTCGGAGGTGAAATCACGATAGGCAAAGAAGAACAGTTCGATGATGGCGAAGTCGATGCCGTCCTCGTCGGTGATCGCCGTCTTGATCGGTTTTGCTGGGCTTCGATCCGTCATCATTTCTCCGTCTATAGAGGGAAATTATGTCAGTACTATTGACGTAATTTCCCTGCAATGGTAATTTTTGACAAGCTTTTGGGCGGATTGCGAACGAAAAGGCAAGGGAGCGCGGTTTTTCCGGAACTTCCTGAGTTTGCCAGAGTTCGATTATCCGCTTACGCTTCAAGATATACGGCCGCCCGATGCGGCTGTCGCGAAACAAACAACAACACCAATGATGTGCGGGCCGCCGCCCGCGGGAGGTTTCCATGGCATCCGTTCCCTTCGACCAGTTGGAAGGCTTCATCTGGATGAACGGCGAGTTCGTCAAATGGGCCGACGCCAAGATCCACGTGCTGACCCACGGCCTGCACTATGCCAGCGCCGTCTTCGAGGGCGAGCGCGCCTATGGCGGCGCGATTTTCAAGCTGAACGAGCATACCGAGCGCCTGCATGAATCGGCGCGGCTGCTCGGCTTCAAGATTCCCTATTCGGTGGCCGAGCTCAACGACGCTTCGACCACGCTTCTGAAGAAGCAGGGTTTCCAGGATGCCTATGTCAGGCCGATCGCCTGGCGCGGCAGCGAACAGATGGGCGTGTCGGCGCAGAACAGCCGCATCAACTGCGCCATCGCCATCTGGCAGTGGCCGAGCTATTTCGACCCGGCGCAGAAGCTCAAGGGCATTCGTCTCGATCTGGCGGAATGGCGCCGGCCCGACCCGCGCACGGCGCCGTCGAAGTCGAAGGCCGCCGGCCTCTACATGATCTGCACCATGTCCAAGCATGCCGCCGAGGCCAAGGGCTATGCGGATGCCATGATGCTCGACTGGCGCGGCCAAGTCGCGGAAGCCACGGGCGCCAACATCTTCTTCGTCAAGGACGGCAAGATCCACACGCCCAAGCCCGATTGCTTCCTCGACGGCATCACCCGCCGCACCGTCATTGGCCTGGCCAAGGACCGCGGCCTTGAGGTGATCGAGCGCGCCATCATGCCTGAGGAACTCGAAGGCTTCGAACAGTGCTTCCTCACCGGAACGGCCGCGGAAGTGACGCCGGTTTCCGAGATCGGTCCCTACCGATTCGAGGTCGGCGAGATCGCCAAGACTTTGATGAACGACTATTCTGCCGCAGTGCAGCCTAAGCATGCGATAGCTGCAGAATAACGGAAATCACAGCTTTTTTCGCAAGCAGGGGCGGTTTTAGGGCCGCCCCTTTTATTTCAGCATTTACGCATTTGACTTTCGTCTAATTCGGCGTCTCATGATGGTGTCGGCCCGGGAGGCTGGCAGCTATGGAGGGACTAGGTACATGGATACGAACACGCTCATTGCGATCGTTGTGCAGGTAATAGCGGGTGTTGTCGGTGGTCAGGCAATCGGCGTTGCGCTGAAGAATGCGGCGATGGGCCAGTTGACCAAAATCCTGGGCGGCGCCATTGGCGGCGTCGGCGGCGCGGCGATCCTCGGCAGCCTGCTCGGCGGCGGCACGGTCGATCCGGCAGCGGCTGCGGCGGCAACCGGCGGGTTGGGCAGCGCGTTGAACATCGAAAACCTCGTCGGCGGCGCAGGCGGCGGCGCGATCCTGACCGGCATCATCGGTGCGGTCATGGGCGCGATGAAGAAATAAGCCTCGACATCTCGGGCTTCGTCATATGGGCGGCCGTTGGGCCGCCCATATCTGTTTTCGGGTCTGTCAAGATTGTCGCGCAGCTGTGGACGTTGCCGGCCTGTGCCTCTACATCACGCGAGACACAGCGAAAGGACAATCATGGGTCAGCTCAATGCCGGCATCGTGCCGGTCACACCCTTCCAGCAGAACTGCACCATCCTGTTCGACATGGATGACAAGCATGGCGTCGTCGTCGATCCGGGCGGCGACATCGACAAGGTGCTGGCGGTGCTGAAGGACAATGCGATCTCGGCCGGCGCGATCTGGATCACTCATGGCCACATCGACCACGCCGGCGGCGCCATGGAGCTGAAGGAAGCGCTCGGCGTCGAGATCATCGGCCCGCACGAGGCC
Source organism: Mesorhizobium sp. CNPSo 4684 (assembly GCF_057784315.1). Taxonomy (NCBI): domain Bacteria; kingdom Pseudomonadati; phylum Pseudomonadota; class Alphaproteobacteria; order Hyphomicrobiales; family Phyllobacteriaceae; genus Mesorhizobium; species Mesorhizobium sp. CNPSo 4684. Next base: position 175,492 of record NZ_JBWLUX010000009.1, read on the forward strand.
GACAAGCCGCTGCTCGACAACCTGGAAAAGCAGGGCCAGCTCTACGGCATTGCAGGGGTGCGCAACTGCATTCCCGACCGGTTCCTCACCGAAGGCGAAACCGTGTCGTTCGGTTCGCATGTGTTCGAGGTGCTGCATTGCCCCGGCCATGCGCCCGGCCATGTCGTTTACTACAATCGCGCGGCGAAGTTCGCCCATGTCGGCGATGTGCTGTTTCGCGGCTCGGTGGGGCGCACCGATCTGCCGGGCGGCGATCATGCGACGTTGATCGCCTCGATCAAGGACAAGCTCTTGCCGCTCGGCGACGACATCGGCTTCATCTGCGGCCATGGCCCGGGCGGCCGTTTTGGCGAGGAGAGGCGGACCAATCCGTTCCTTGCTTAGCGATGTCTTTCTGCCAACAAAAAAAGCGCCGACCTTGCAGTCAGCGCTTTTTGTTTGGGGCAGGGAAGCCTAATTAGCGGTGCAGAAATGCTGCTCACCGTCATTGCCGGTGAACGTGCCGCTGCGGGCGTTGAAGGTCCGGTAGCGGTCCGAGCAGTATTCGTACCAGTCGCGAGTCCACGGCTCGGCATAGCGGTCGGCATAGACAACCCTCGGCTCGGCATAGTAACGGCGCACCGGCCGCACTTCGCGATAGTCGTAGTCGTCGTCATAGCTGCTGTAGCGCGGCTGCGGATTGCTCAGCGCTCCGGCGATCAGGGCGCCGGCCGCAAGGCCGACCACACCGGCTGCAAGCGCGTCACCATTGTGGTGACCATGATGGCGATGACGCCATTCGTCGGCGTTGGCGGCGGGCAGAGCGGCGAGCGTGGTCGCGGCGAGTGCGGCGCCCAGGATGGCGGTCTTGAAAATGCGATTCATTTTGGTCTCCTTCGTGCCGGCCCGGGTAGTTCTAGGGGATGCGGTCCGGCCTTGGGGACGATTAATAGGAGACCGTGGCTGAACGGGGGCTGAACGGAATTTACACCTCTGAATTCAGGCCATGCGGCAAAAACCAAGCGCGTGCGGAAGGCGCTCCGCCTCGTCAATCTCCGCCCAGACTGTCTTGAGCCGGCTCAGCCGACCGACAGATTGACGGCCTTCGGACCCTTGCCGCGCTTGTCCGGCTCGGTGTCGAATGTCACTTTCTGCCCATCCTCAAGACCGGGAAGACCCGACGCCTGCACGGCGGAAATGTGTACGAAGACATCCTTCTGGCCGTCGTCCGGCGTGATGAAGCCGAAGCCTTTGGCATGATTGAAGAATTTGACGGTGCCGGTCTGCGGCATGGGAAGCTCCCTTTGATCCCATAAAGTCAGTTTCGGGCCGGCAAATGCCCGAAGGGAAATTTGTCCTTTATTTTAGCGCTATCGGCAAGAGAAAGTTTTGGCGAGGCCGGCAACGGTCGAGGGGTGAAATAGATCGTTGCAGGCAAGGCAATTCGCGCCAGACGATCGCGCCGGCGATCAGCCATTCGATGAACGGGTCGGGCGTCCTTTGCCCATCCCCGGCGGCCATGAAAAAGGCGCGACGGGAAACGTCGCGCCTTCGAAACCCTGGGACGGCTGACAATGCCGGTTCAAGCACGCTTTCAGTGCTTCCTTGGCGCGCCCTGACGGGCGCGCGGGCACCGCCGGCTCAGGCCGCGCGGAGATTGACCGCCTTCGGGCCCTTGCCCATGCGGTCGGGTTCAACGTCGAAGGTGACCTTCTGGCCGTCGACGAGCGTACGCAGGCCCGAAGCCTCGATCGCGGAAATGTGGACGAACACATCCTTGGCGCCGCCGTCGGGCGTGATAAAGCCGAAGCCTTTGGTCGCGTTGAAGAATTTAACGGTGCCGGTCTGGGCCATTGGGGAAACTCCTTCACCCGTGTCAGTCTTGTGGTTTGCCCGCCGCCTGGCATCGTGGGCAAGTCCCGGTGGTTGCTTCGGCAGTCCTGCATTTGCGCATGGTAAAACCCCCCGCCGAAAACGGGGCCGTCAGAGATTCACAGTATCGGGGAAAGGTCGTCCAAAACGTTCCGCTCTCCGGGTCGCAAATGCCCGAACACAAATTTTATCGCACGGAAACGTGATAGTTGCAAGATAGCGCCGCGGGCCGCGACCATCAACGCATCCCAACGCAGGCGCTTCGATAAACCCGGCCCCGTTGGCGGTCATCAGCCAGAGCCCGGCCACGCATGGTCCAGCTGATATAATCCAAGGTTAAAACAATGCGGGGAGGGGTATCGCATGGCTCCGCCGCGCCGCAAACAGGGGTTGCATTTGGCAAGGGAATGGCGAGGATCGACAGGCGCGTTTTGCGCCGGGACGGGGGTTCTCGAGGGAGGCATATTCATGAGATTTCTTGCGACGATTTTCTCGCGCCAGGGTTTTACCATTCTCTTCCTGTCGGGTCTTCTTGCGGCCTGCACCGTCGTCGTCGACGACGGGCCGGGACCCCGTCCGCGGCCGCCACGGCCGGAACCGGAATTCTGCACCAGGGAATATGAGCCGGTTTGCGCGCGCCGCGGCGGCGATCGCCAGACCTTCGCCAATGCTTGCCTCGCGGAGCGCTCGGGCTACCGCATCGTGCGCGACGGCCCTTGCCGTGACGGAGGTGGTGGTGGTGGCGGCGGCAGCGAAGAGCCGACGTTCTGTACCCGCGAATACGCGCCGGTCTGCGCCCGCCGTCATGGCGAGCTGCGCACCTTCCCCAATGCCTGCGAGGCCCGTGCCGCCGACTATCGCGTCGTCGACAACGGCCCCTGCTGAGAGGGCGCCTTTACCTTCTCCCCTTGTGGGAGAAGGTGGATCGGCGCGTTAGCGCCGAGACGGTTGAGGGGTGTTGGACGGAATGAGGCGTTGGTGTCTTCTGGAACACCCCTCATCCGACCGAGCTTCGCTCGGCCACCTTCTCTCAGAGGGGAAAGGCAAGGTCGCGGATCAAATCGGAATGGTTGCCTACACCGGATACGCCCCGTCGGCGGGGCCGGCGTAGAGCTCTGCGCCGTTCTCATCGCAGATACGCAAGCGATCGGGAATCTGCGGCATGGCCAGCGTATGGAACAGCGCGGTTGCGCCCTGCAGGGCGGCGCGCAGGTTGGGCGCTTCCAGCGACACTTTGTCGAGCGTGGCTTCGTCGGCGTCGCGCGAACGGTAGAACTCGATGAAGAAGTTCAAGCACGTCTCCGTGGCAGAGCGTTGCGCGAGCTTGTTGCCGTCACCTTGCGCCTAGAGCGTTTCACCGTTTCCCGGAAACGGCGAACCGCTCTATCTCTGTTTTTTCGCAATTCCCTAGGGAAAGCGCTACGCGCTTTTCCCGGGAAAACCGCTCACACTTTTCCTGGAATTGCTCTAAGGCGACGGAGGGGCGCACGAAGCGCCCCTTGCCGGTCAGTTTTTGGACTTCGGCTTCAGGCCGCTCTCGGCCTGCTTGACCGACGAGCCGAAGGGGGCGGCGGGCTTGGCCACGACCTTATCCTTCTTCGGCTTGCGCGTTTCGCGGTTGCTTCGCTGTTGACCCTTGGACATGGACTGCTCCTGGTGCGTGTTGGCTTAGCTTTGCCGGCGTTTCAGGCGGCCGGGTTGTTGGCAGCAACCAGATCGTCGGCCACTTCGAGATTGTCTTCCGTGGTCACCCGCTCATAGGTCTCCTGCTCGCTGCGGATGCGGTATTGCGGCGAGCCGTCCTTGACCGGCAACCTGCTCTTGATCTCAAACAGTTCCACGGGCTTCTGGAGCATCCCGATGCGGCTCTTCATGCGGACCGTCTGGCCGACGGCGAAGCGGTGCGAGGGCGTGTCGGTGCGCGGACGCGCATTCTGCTGGAAGCGGATCATGCTGCGTTCTCCTGGTCGCGCCTCAGCGCTGTTTCGAGTTCGAGGTAGTCGATGGCGACAAGCTGGCTGGTGGTCGGGTTCTTCACTGCCCTTGCCGGCAAATGGATGAAGGTGGCGATGCGACGCCAGGCAAGCCGCGACATGCCCTCGATCAGCTCTTCGTCGTGGTCGATGTCATAGTCGCCGGCCGGCAATTGCCCTTCCAGCCCGCCGAGCACGAAGGGTGCTGCGAAATGGGCGATGGAATGGGTGGTGCGCTCCGACATTGGCTTGGCTCTGGTTCCGCCTGGACGCGCTGCACGCCACTGTGCCGGCAATTCAGATATCGGCGATTTGGAATGAGTTTGGCGGGTCGAGAACTTCTGACGCCGCGATATGCCAAGCTTGGCCCAAAAACGATCTTGCAATCCATAGCCTTAAACAGCGGCTTGTTCAAGATAATTTCTGGCTAGATTCGACCGGACTAAAAATTTAATGCATATAAATCTTGGATAAAACTGCTATGACGTCATTATATCAACAAATCCCTTATCGATGGCGTGCCGGAATAATTGTCCCGTCGCCCGCTTTTATTTTTCCTGAAAAGGCGAAAACTATGAGAATCATGAAAACACCGGACGGCCCAGCCATAACCATCGCGCCAATCGTCGCGTTCCCGAAAGCCCTCTCTGTGCGCCTGACGATAAGGAGCGACGAAGCGGCACGGCGCAAGATCGCCGACACCGACGGGACGCTGCGGCGGGAGCGCCAGCTTGCCGAAAGCAACCGGCTGATTTGACCGGGGCTTGGTCATGACCTGTAGCGCTGCGCGCTCGCTGGACACCCCCGCAGCACTTTGATTTTACGCACGGTTGTTGCTCTGACCGAAGCGACACCCCGGCCGCGATCTACCCTTGAATCTGTCTCTTCCATGCCTTAGGTCCGGCTAGCGGACAAACACGGCAGGTTTCCCATCAACAGAGATCAGAGAAGAGCGGCGGGTGCTGGAGCTGGCGGACAGCCGCCGCTGGGCCTCGACCAATATGTGCAGCAGGCGCTGCAGCTGCACCAGGCCGGGCGCAGGCAGGAGGCCGAGACGCTCTACCGGCAGGTGCTGGCGCGCAAGGCCAATCACGCGGCGGCGGCGCATTTCCTGGGCCTGCTGCTGCACCAGACCGGGCGCAGCGCCGAAGGGCTGGAGCTGATTGAGCAGTCGGTGCGTCTGCAGCCGAAGAATCCCGATTTCCTCAACAATCTCGGCACGGTGATGCGCGATCTCGGTCGCGTTGCAGCGGCGGCCGATTTCTTCCGTGGTGCGGTCGATCTCAAGCCCGACCAGCTCGCGGCACGCGATAATCTGGGGTCCGCGTTGAAACAGCTCGGCCAGTTCGAGGCGGCCGAAACGATCTATCGCGGCACGGTCGGACGCAACCCCTTCCATGTCCGCGCCCGCATCGGGCTTGCCGAAACGCTACAGGAAGCCGGGCGTCTGGACGAGGCACTGGCGACTTTTCGCGAGGCGCTGACCATCCGACCCAAGGATGCTGACCTGTTGCACGGGCTCGGCGTCGGGCTGATGGAAAAAGGCAAGCTCGATGAAGCCGCCGACCTGTTCCGGCAGGCGCTGGCGATCGCGCCGGGCATGGCCAAAGCCTGGCTGATGCTGACGCAGGTCAAGCGCCAGAAGGAGCGCGACGCCGAACTCGCCGGCATGGAGGCACAGCATGCCAAGGCGCCGGCCGACAGCCTGGCGCGCATGCAGCTCTCCTTCGGTCTCGGCAAGGCCAATGACGATTTGAAGGATTACAGCAGGGCCTTCGACTATTTCGCCGAAGGCAATGCTATTCGCCGCAAGGGCATCGACTACGATTCCGTCAGGACACGCGACGAATTCGAGGCGATGAAGACGGTGTTCGACACCGGCTTTTTCGAAAAGCACAAGCCGAGCCCGATTTCCAATGACACGCCGATCTTCGTCGTCGGCATGCCGCGTTCGGGCACCACGCTGGTCGAACAGATCATCGCCAGCCATCCTGAGGTCTACGGTGCGGGCGAGCTCAGCATTTTGAAGACCGCGGTCGGCAAGCAGTTCCCGACAAATATGCCCGGCGGCTTCCCCTGGGGACTGGTTGATGTATCCGACGCGGAGTTTGCCGAGGCAGGCCAAGCCTATCTCGACATGCTGCATGCCCGCTATCCCAACTTCAGGCATGTCACCGACAAGATGCCCGGCAACTTCCTGCTCATCGGCTTTATCCATATGATGCTGCCGAAGGCGAAAATCATCCATTGCGCGCGCGATGCGGCGGCGACGTGCCTTTCGATCTACAAGGTGCATTTCCGCGGCGACAGTCACCGCTACGGCTATGATCTCGGCGAACTCGCCGACTTCCACAATCTCTACACCGACATCATGGCGCATTGGCGCCGCGTGCTGCCCGGCGTTGTCCATGACGTGCGTTACGAGGATTTCGTCGCCGACCAGGAGGGACAGACGCGGGCGCTGATCTCGCATCTTGGCCTGCCCTGGGACGACAAGGTGCTGTCGTTCCACGAGACCGATCGTCCGGTGCGCACGGCCTCGGCCGCGCAGGTGCGCCAGCCGATATATCAGGACTCGGTCGATCTGTGGAAGCGCTATGGAGACAGGCTGAAGCCTCTCCTCGACAAGCTGGCCTGAGGCAGCGGCTATAGCTCCACGAACGGTTGGAAGCCGCCGTAGATCATGCGCTTCATATCGAAGGGCATAGGTCCCCAATCGGGCGTGAAACGCGGATCGGCCATCACCTTGGGCATCACCGTGTCGCGGCTTTCCCTGGATTCATAAACCACCCAGGCGAAGACGACGATCTCATCGTCCTTGGCCTGAACTGCACGCGGAAACGAAGTGACCTCGCCATTGGGCACGTCGTCGCCAATACATTCGACATAGGCGAGCGCGCCGTGCTCCATCCATATCGGGCCCGCGAGGTTGGCCAGTCTCTTGTAGTCATCGAGATTTGCCTTGGGCACGGCGAGCACGAAACCATCGACGTAGGACATGGGGTTCTCCTTGGTTGGTGGCGTTCTTCCTTCTCCCCTTGTTGTGGGCGAAGGTGGATCGGCGCGCAGCGCCGAGACGGTTGAGGGGTGTTCCAGCTTGGCGCCAAGTTACCCCTCACCCGGATTGCCAGCCGAATTGCAAAGAGCAATTCGGGGCAATCCGACCTATCCCACAGGGGGAGAGGTAAGAAGCGTCAGCCTTGCTTCGCCGGTGCGTTCATCGCCCACTCGACACCGAAGGGGTCGCGCATGTTGCCCCACTGGTCGCCCCAGAACATCAGCTGGAGCGGTACGGCGACTTCGCAGCCGGCATCGACAGCGCGCTTCCACCAGGCGTCGATGTCGTCAGCGCCGAGATGGAGCTGCATGGTGTAGCCCTGCGGCTTGACGGCGGGCATGCCGTTTTCGGGGTAGAAATCGGAGATCATCAGCGTCGAGCCGTTGATGTGGAGATGGATGTGCATGGTGCGGCCCTGGTCGTCGGGCGGATAGAAGAACACCTGCTCGGCGCCGAAGGCCTTCTTGTAGAATTCGGCTGCCTTGAAGGCGCCGTCCAGTTGCAGATAGGGGGTCAATCCACCGAGAACTTTCGCGGCCGGCTGAACGGGGGTCTGGTCGGTCATATCTTGCTCCTCTTTGCGTTTGGTCTGGGCGCTTGATCTGGTCTTGCGAACCCTAGGACGAACGAGGCGGCGGCAATCCTACATGGCCGCTACGATTTTTTTGGCGTGAAAGGAACTTGCGCCGGCGGCGCCCAATCAGAGCGCAATCCTCGCGGCCCGCGGGCTAGAAAAGGGACCGCTTCTTCAACCCGTTGAGACGACAATGATCCTCTACTACCAGACCCATTCGCCCTTCGCGCGCAAGGCGCTCGTCTTCGCCCATGAGGTCGGCCTTGCCGATCGGCTCAAGATCATTCACGACGAGACCAGCCCGACCTTGCGCAACGCCCGTGTCTACGCCGAAAATCCGCTCGGCAAGGTGCCGGTGCTGCTGCGGCCGGATGCGTCGCCGCTCTTCGATTCCGATGTCATCTGCGCCTATCTCGACACGCTGCATGACGGCCGCAAATTGCTGCCGCAGGATGGCGAGGCGCGTTGGCAGGCGTTGCGGCTGCAGGCGGTCGCCCAAGGCTTAGCGCAGACGGGGATAGGCTTGCGCTGGGAGACGGAAAGGAGGCCCGAACAATTGCGCTATGCTACGCTCGCCCAGGGATACCGGGACAAGATCGAGGCGAGCTACGACTGGATCGACAGCACGCTGGATGATGAGGCGCCGCTCCATGTCGGCCACATAGCGCTTGCCACCACGTTGTCCTGGATGGCGTTCCGCCAGCTGCCGTCGTTTCGCGCGCGTGTGCGGCTGACGCGCTGGTTCGAGGCGTTCGAAAAGCGCGCATCGATGCAGGCGACGCCGCTTTCGGGCGATACGCATGACTGAGCAAAGGTCGCTCCGCGGCGGCCTGCATCGACAGCACTTCTCCCGGGCCGCATGGTCAGGGCGCCCTGCAGATCCTCGGGCCGTTTTGCGCGTCGATGACGATTTCAGGCCAGCCGATATCCTTGCGCAGTTCGATCGGCAGGGCGAGCAGCTCGCGCTCGCTGCGATGGCGGGCGCGGTTCTGTGCGTAACGGGTGGCGACGCGGCCTATGGATGACAGAATGGACATGATGCTTTCTCCTCAGATGAAGCCGGCATCATCGTGTCGGCATCCCAAGGACGCAGCAGGTTCAGGCGATCCGACAGAGCGCCGAAATTATTTTAGAGAACCGACGCGGCGAGGGCAGTGTCGTAATACTCCACCATCTCGACCACCTTGCCGTCGCGTACCGTCCAGAAATCAGCGGTACGCATGACAAGCTCCTGGCCGTTGGTTCTGCGCGTCAGATGGATTTCGACCTGCGCAGCAATTCTGTCGCCGCTATGGATGAAGTCGACCGGACGAAAGCTCCGGTATTCGAAGTCATTGTCCAGTGACATCAGGCGGGCAAGGAACTCCTGCTTGCCGCTGCCGGCCCTGATAAACGGGGATTCCGGTTCGGCGACCCAGCGGAAGACGACATCGTCGGCGCAGTGGTCCAGCGCACCTTTGATGTCGCGTTTTGCATATGCCTCATAAAGGCTCTTGACGACGTCCACCCCACCCATGACCGTTTCCTCCCTCGGTTTGTGGAAGCTTCAGAATGCGCCTTTTCCGGCCGATGGGGAAGTATGGTTGTGCTGCCAATACTTTTGACGGGCCGGCAGTACTTCCAGATGCCGGCCCGTACCATGTAGTCACCACTCAATCGGCTGTCTCGGCGACCGAGCGGAAGAATTCTTCCGGATCCTCGACTTCGGTCAATCGCCGTTTGTCGACCAGCCAGAAGCGGTTGCCGATGGCGCGGATGAAGGAGCGGTCGTGCGAGGCGAGCACGCAGCTTGCCTGGTGCTTCAACAACTCATCCTCCAGCGCCTCCTGGCCGTCGATATCGAGGTGATTGGTCGGCTCGTCCAGCAGGTAGAAGTTGGGATCGGCGAGCCTGAGCGCCAGCATCATCAGCCGCGCCTTTTGGCCACCGGACAGCACGCCGATCTTCTTCTCCTGCATCTCGATGACCACGCCGGCGCCGGCAAGCAGCGAGCGGGCGCGCTGTTCGCCGACATCGTAGCGGCACGAGACCATGGCCAGCGGCGTGTCGTCGCCGCTGATGCCGGCCAGCGCCTGGTCGCTGTAGCCGAGCACCGTCGACGGGGTCACCTTGACATTGGACACTGTGTCCGGTTCGGCGATGGCGTTGCGGATCAGGTTGACGAAGCGCGACTTGCCGACGCCGTTGCGGCCGAGCAGCACGATGCGGTCGCCCTGGCAAATGTGGCGCTTACCGGTCTTGAACAGCAGCGTACCGTCTGGCGTTTCCACCGCTGCGTCGTCAAGCGTGATCAGCACCTTGGCATGCGTGCCGCGGTTCGCCAGCCTGATCGCTCCGGCCGATTTCTCGCGATGCGCTGATATCGCGGCGTCTTCGAGCTTCTCGGCACGCTCCTTCAACTGCTTGGTCTTTACCGTCAAAAGGTCGCTGCCGGAATTGATGCCGATGTTGTTGAGCTTGGCGGCCTGTTTGCGCAGCTGCTGCGCCATCTTCATGTCGCGCTCGAACCGGCGCGCCATCGACGCGTCCAGTTCGTCCAGCGCCTGCCTTGCCCGCGAATAGGGCAGTGCAAACACCGGCGATTCTTCCGGACGCAGGAACAGCGTGCGGTTGGTGACGGCGTCGAGGAAGGCGCGGTCATGGCTGGCGATCACCACCGGCACCTCGCGCGGCAGCGCGTTCAGCCAGCTCTCCAGCTGGCTGATCTTGGCGAGGTCGAGATGGTTGGTCGGCTCGTCGAGCAGCAGAACGTCGGGATCGGTGACCCAGACACGGGCGATCAGCGCCAGCCTCTGCCAGCCGCCGCTCAACGCCTGCATTGGCCGCTCGCGCATCGGCTCCGGCACGTCGAGCGAATCCAGCACCACGTCGACCCGCCACAGCTCGCTGTCGGCCTGCTCGGCCGGCAATGCGTCAGCCACCACCTGATGGAAAGTGCGGCTGAGAAGGGCAGGGGGAACCGACTGTTCGACATGGCCGACGCGCAGGCCGCGCGTGCGGGTGATGTCGCCGGAACTCGGCTCCGTCCCGCCGGTCAGGCATTTCAGCAAGGTCGACTTGCCGCGGCCATTGGCGGCAACAATGCCAAGCCGGTCGCCGGTGCCGATGGTGAGGTCGAGATTGGAAAACAGCGGCGCACTCATGGTGACGCCGAGGGATTTGAGGCTGATCAGGGCCATTTGATTTCTCTGGTCTAGCCGGAGACAGCTCCGGGTGCACTTTGACGGTGCGCTTGCCGGCATCAGGCCAGGCGTTGCGCACCACGAAGGGCAGACCAAAAATCGAAGCGGGAAAAACCCGTGATGTCCCTGGTCAGCCCTGCAAGCTAGCTCGCAGGGCAGAAATCGGGCCACGCTGACGATGGTGATCGATAAACACGCAGCCCTCCTTTCAAGACAGACGTTGAGTGTGCGGGAGCGATTACACCAAAGGCGGGGGTGGAGGCAAGTGGGTGGGG
>NZ_JBWLUX010000081.1:0-2437 GCF_057784315.1 Mesorhizobium sp. CNPSo 4684
GTAGGTGGTGCCGCCCACGAACTCGTTGTGCGCCGAAGGATCGGTCGTGTAGGTCCAGGCGCCGGTCGCATCGACAGCGAACGTGCCGTAGCCGTGGCTGCCGGCAACAGCGCTCTGCGCAACAAAGGCGTTCGAGCTGTCAACGTCGGCCGCCGACAGCTGGCCGCTCGCCGTCAGAACCGCGTCGGTTTCCGTCAGGCTCGCCGTGCTCGCGCCGGTGATCACCGCCGCGTCGTTGGTGCCGGTGAACTGGATGGTAGCCGTGGCCCAGCTTAGCGTGCCATTGCCGAGCTGAATGGCGTAGGTCACTTTGTCGGTGAGAACCTGCCCCTGCCCAAGTGCCTGCACCTGGGCGTCGATATCTGCCTTGTTGTAGTGGATCGTACCATCGGCGCTTATCCAGATGCGAGCGCCTAGAAGGCTCGTATTGGCAGTCGCGGGGAGCGCGGCGAGCGCTGCACTATCACTGGAGAACGTGATATCGCGCGCCAGTAGATCTGCCGGCGCGTATATCTTCGTTGCTGTCGTAAGACTGTCTGCGTTGTCGATGGAATACAGCTGTTTGGCCGTTCCTCCCAGATCGTTCGCCAATACATTCAGGATCAAGACGCCAGTGGCATCTTCCGAAAAGGCAAGAAGATCGTCCTTCGCCTGCGGCGTGTTCGAGAACGACGTCGTGGTGCCGCCGGCACCGGTGACCTGAGTAGCCATTTTCAACCCCCCTAGTAGTTAAGAACAGATGCCCAATCATCTGTTTCATTGACAGTACTGTTAGACCGGCTGCTTCCAGCCGAAGAATAGTCGCGCGAGTCCGGGGAGGCATGGTTGTCGCCGTTATCCAGGCACACAGCCGCGCTCGGAACGGCACGCCTCAAGCTGGCCATTCACGGACGGATGTTGACTCGATTCTTGTGCGCTCAACGACACCGGTCGCTGCGCTGCGTCGCCCTACCCCAACTGCATCCTACAACTCGTGGTTGCTGGCCACGGATTTAGGCGCCCCTTATATTAGCATATTATTAACTCTAGCAGGGCGGACGCGTCAACGAGCAGTTTGCAAGACAGTTAATAGTTGAAGGAACCGCGCCCATGATATCGGCGTTCGGCTCGACCAAAATGGGCCTTGGTCGATGCCGGACATGCTAAAGTACCGTCAGCGCGGAAACGTTATCCGCGGGCGATTTCTTTATATATTTCAAAATGTTGACTTGAAAAAAGTACCGTCAGGTCCGAAAAATCCGTGACGATACTTCTCTCGGACGTTGAGCCGCGCATGAAAAGTACGGTCAAAAGTACCGTCAAATAAATCTGCTAGTCTTCACGTCCAGCGTGGCCCTGGTTTGATGTCAAAAGAATCAGTGACGTAAGTAGTTGATGGCTTCAGCTGACGATGTAGGTCCGATTGTAAATAAAATGAACCGCAAATCGTTGCTTTTTCTGCGAAAAACTACGCCGGAGCACTCCAGACTACGCTAACCCCTACTCCCACTCGATTGTACAAATAGGATATAACCAATTGAAATCACTGGCAAATATTTTTCAGCGCCGCGTAAATGCCGACATCAAGACCGTCAAAAAGTTACGCTTCTGATTCTAAAGGGAAAATCGCCGCAAAAAATATTTTGAGGTTTCACCAACTATCAGGACCAATCGGGCAATTTTCTTTCACTTGGGACGTTGGGCCACGCGCCCAAGCAGTTTCGAAAAGTACCGTCATCGCTCCAACAAGGGCACTTTTTCGTTGCAAAATCAATGGTCATGGTAGACCCGGAGGACTTTTCTCACTGCGATCATGGTTTTGGCCGGCAGATCGTTGCCAATCGCTCCCTATCCCTGGATAGCGTCTACGGAACCCACCGCACCCAGCGATGCGAAATCGTCGGCAGAGAGCGGAGCCCATCCGGGCTTCCCAGCCGCGGCGACGGTTCGTTCGAAGTCAGGTCCATGGGCAAGACAAATTCCGTGAAATCATAGCCGCGAGCGCCAGGACAAAGAGGTCCTTCGACATTCAGCACACCGCAGGTTAGAGAACGAGGCAATCCGCCCTGTCAAAAATAGGCCAATGTCACGCTAGTCAAGGGTGCGCGGTTTCCCACTTGCTTCCGTCGTCAAATCGCCAGCTGCTCTAACCCTAGATCAGCCCGCGCATTGTCAGTTCAGCCTTCAGATAGGCATAATAGATCGGCGCAGCGACAAGACCCGGCATACCGAACCAGGCCTCCATGAAAACCATCGCTAGAAGAAGCTCCCAGGCACGCGCATTGATCCGCGAACCGATAATCTTAGCGTTTACGAAGTATTCGAGCTTGTGAATGACGATGAGAAAGGCAAGCGAGCCTAGCGCTGCAAGGAAGGAGATGCTGAGGCTGACAACCACGATCACCGTGTTGGAGATCAGATTGCCGATGACCGGCAGAAGGCCGGCGACGAAAGTCAG
>NZ_JBWLUX010000082.1:0-2413 GCF_057784315.1 Mesorhizobium sp. CNPSo 4684
CGTCCGGGCGGCCAGACCCGGATTGTTCCCCTGCAACTCTTGCGTCAGGAGCTGGTAGTCCCTCAGGACATGCTCGTCGCCCAGCCATTCCATGTCCTGGAGCACCAGCCCGCGGCCGTGAGACGGGGCGGTCGGACCCAAAGCCCCGATCTGAGCATCGGCGGATTTGCTTGCAAACGCCGGCACGGAATTATCGTCGTCGCGTGATTCAGACGGCGTGGCCGCAGTCAGATCAACCAATGGAAAATCGCGGTAGGTGTCGGGGCGGGCGCTGGCAGCGGGCGCTGACGCTGCTTCCAGGGTCGGCCACATACTCCAATCAAAGTTGAGCGGCATCTGCGGCCACCAGGTTGAGGCGAACCGGGCAGGTTCTTGCCGTCCGGCCTGGACTATGTCCTGCGCCTGCGATGGCAATGCACCCAGTTGACGGATGGGATCCGCCGACGACATCAGGCGACCGCCTGAATTGGCGATCTCGCTCAGCTGCCGCTCAACGGCAAGGCCGTGTAGATTGTCCAGGGGCCTCGGCCTCTTCGCTGGCCGCAACCCAGCTGTGTCACGCTCATCGTTGATGAGGACCTCCTCGCTTGGCAGGAGGTGGCTGCTGGCAAATGCACCGATCGGCTTGTCGGGGACCTGTCGCGCGGCCGGCTCGAGAGACGACGGGCCGGGTTTGTCCATCATCTCCCAAAGCAAATCCTGATCGTAGCTTTCTATGGGAGGCAGCTCATCTGGCCATCTGCTCGCGCCCTGCGACGCGCTGTGCTGGACAGCGGCGCCGCCGACGGGCATCGGCTCCATCCGGATCGCGTTTCCGGGATCAGGAACGAGGAGGATGTGGCGCTCGAGCTCCATCGCTTTAGCGCCTGCCTGCGATTTTCGCAGATCAGCCAGTGCGACACCGATATGCTGACTACCCCCGCTGTCCTTCCTATAACGCTCGACATCGCCGTCCAATGACGTGCCGGAAAGCCGAGCAGCAATGCCCGGCTTGTTGTTTTCACGCAGGTAGTCACTGAAACTGCGAAGAACAGCTGCATACAACCTGCCAGTCGATGTCCCTGCTTCGTTTTTGTACTCTTTAATGAGAGCCACGTCCTGGGGGTGAGGAGTTAGCTCGGTGCGGCTTGTGATCGGCACGACTCCGCCCGTCGACTGGAAGGTCCGGAGATGGACCATTGCCGGAAGGACTCGTCTGTGATGACCCTTTTCGATGGCCTCTCGCGCATCATCGGTCAGCGACTGGTCGTCGAGCCGAGCAGCAAACGGATCTTTGTTATTTGCAAAGAGCCAGCGCCCGAAGCTGCGAAGAGAAGATACATAGGCGTTGGCAGTGGCATCGGCGGCATTGCCCTCGAAGAGGGCCTTCTCAAGCCCCGAAATAAGGCGAGCGTCCTCGGAATAAAGAGGCTGCTTTCTCCGCCCTATCAAAACCGGCTCGAGAGATGGCGACGGGCCGGGTTCGCCCGTCAGCTCCCAAAGCAAATCCTGGTCGTAGCCTTCCACAGGAGGCAGCTCCTCTGGCCACCTGTCCGCTTCCTGCGACACGCTGTGCTGCGCAGCGGCGCCGCTGACGGGCATCGGCTCCATCCGGATCGCGTTTTCGGGAGCAGGAATATGGCGCTCGAGCTCCATCGCTTTAGCGCCTGCCTGCGATTTTCGCAGATCAGCCAGTGCGGCACCGATATTCCGATTGCCCTCACCGTCCTTCCTATAGCGCTCGACATCGCCGTCCAACGACGTGCCGGAAAGCCGACCAGCAATGCCCGGCTTGTTGTTCTCACGCAGATAGTCGCTGAAACTGCGGAGAATACCTGCATACCGGCCGCGGGTCCCCGTCGCAGCTTCGTTTTTGTACTCTTTGATGAGAGCCACGTCCTGGGGGTGAGGAGTTAGCTCAGCGCGGGCTGTGATCGGCACCAATCCGCCAGTCGACTGGAACGTCCGCAGATGGTCTATTGCCGGAAGGAGTCGTCTGTGATGAACCTTTTTGATGGCCTCGCGCGCATCATCGGTCAGCGATTGGTCGTTGAGCCGAGCAGCAATCGGATCTTTTTTATTTGCGAAGAGCCAGCGGCTGAAGGTGCGAAGACAGTATACATAGGCGTTGGCGGTGGCATTGGCGGCCTTGCCCTTGGGGAGCGCGTTGTTAAGCCCCGAAATAAGGCGAGCGTCCTCGGAATAAAGAGGCTCCTTGCTGTGCCCTATCAAAACCCCAGCTGACTGGATCGGCTGCAACGTCGAGGCCGCCGGCATTGCTCTGCCGCCACGTGAATTGACGATCTCGCTCAGCTGCCGCTCAATGGCAAGGCCGTCTGGATTGTCCAGGGGCCTCGGCCTCTTCGCTGGCCGCAACCCAGCTGTGTCACGCTCATCGTTGATGAGGACCTCCTCGCTTGGCAGGAGGTTGCTG
>NZ_JBWLUX010000083.1:0-2393 GCF_057784315.1 Mesorhizobium sp. CNPSo 4684
GGATCCAGCAGCAGCCGATAGGCGCGAACCGGATCGGCGATGTTCTTGAGGCGCTGCTCGCCAAGACTGGCAAAGCCGACATCAACCTTGTGCAGCGCGTGATCGAACGCCGTGCCCGAGATACATACACCCCCTGGCTCGGCCATCGATTCCAGGCGAGCAGCGATGTTGACGCCATCGCCGTAGATGTCATTTTCCTCGACGATGACGTCGCCGAGATTGACGCCGATGCGAAACCGGATCTGCCGGGCATCGGCGGTGCCTTTATTGCGATCGGCCATCCGGCGTTGGATCATGGCAGCACACTGGACCGCATCGACGACGCTCGCGAATTCGACCAGCGCCCCATCGCCCATGAGTTTGATCATGCGGCCGTGGAATTCCTTGATCGCTGGGTCGACCAGTTCGCGACGGCAACTTTTCAACCGCTCGAGCGTGCCGACCTCGTCCTCACCCATGAGGCGGCTGTAGCCAACCACATCGGCAGCAAGGATTGCGGTAAGCCTTCGCTCCATACCTGCTGCGCCCTCCCGGCCGATCACGCGGCTTCGCTGCAGCCTATTCCAGTCCCGCCTCGGACGCGAGCATGGGCGACCGCTTTCCAGGGGGATGTCGGGTTGCTCAGTCGGTGCATCGCGCCGATCCTTCCCATCCGCGAGTCCTGAGACCGAGACGCATGCGTCTACTGAACCACCGTGAAGTGAAACACCTTGCTTGAGTTGACGAAGGAATAGCCGCCGCCTCCATCGTCACGGCGTCTATAGACGGGTCCGCAATCCGGGCGCCCGAACATATTCTCGCTCAGCTCGCACAAAAGGTCGCCATCGACACGGACGGTCTCGGTGACCAGCCGCGTGGTGGAGCGGAAGGCTGCCTTGCCGTCGCTCCCGATCTGGAGGAAGGCTTGTTGGAGACCTGGTTCAAGCTGGCCCTGCAGCGTATGGCCCAGCACCAGCGAGGCGATCTCTTCGCCCTTCAAGCGATTGCGCTCGTCGCCGGTGAAGCCGAACGGCCATTCGGGCAAGCCCGCCTGCTGCAACGCATCGATAATGAGAGCCAAATCCTGCGGGTTGCGGTACTGGGCACCGTTGAGCCGGTATGCGGACAATGAATCGAACCCCGGTGTCGACATGGCACCCAGTCCCTCGGCGACCGCCGCCTTGGCATCCTGCAGGCGGCCGGCACGGGCGTAGGCGGCACCAAGCGTGATCGTGAAATCTCCGACCGACGGCGCATCGTCACGGGTGCGTTCGAGTGCCTCGATCGCCTTGTCGTTGCTACCTTGAATGAGAAAGACCAGACCGGCAATTTGCCGGTTGATAGGTGAAAGGTTGGGATCGAGCTTGAGCGCGGTCTCGACCGCTGCGGCTGCCTCGGCATGATTGCCGGCGAACAGCTGCACGTATCCTAGAGCTATTTGCGTCTCCGCATCGCCGGGGCCGAGCGCGACGGCGCGTTCGGCCGAAGCGATGGCTTCCTCGTAACGGTGATCCACGACCTGCATGATGCCAAGAATCGCATAAGGCGACGAAAGGTCCGGATCGAGTTGCAGCGCGCGGCTTGCCTTCTCATAGGCGCGCTTGCGCGCGGGCGCGCTCTGCATGATGTCGTGGAACGATTCGCGCCAGATATAGACTGTTGTGCTTGCATCAGCCGCGAAGGCTTCGGCAAAGGCGGGGTCAAGCTCCTCCGCCTTGTCGTAGAGCGCAAGCGCCTCCCGCAGCCCGTCGCGCCGGCCGGTCCGTGCTGCCTGCTCGGCGCGAAGGTAGAAGTCGTAGGCTTCGAGGTTTTCGGTCGGCGGGCGCGCCATGCGCTCGCTTTCCGCTGACGAAGGTTGCATGCCAAGTGCCTTGGCGATCTCCCCGCTCATCTCGTCCTGGACGGCAAACACGCCAGCCATGCCGCGGTCGAACCGGTTGGCCCACAGATTGTCACCCGTTGCCGTATCGATGAGTTGGGCATTGAGGCGGATCTGCTCGCCGGTGCGGCGGACGCTCCCCTCGACGACGTAGCGGACGCCAAGGTCGCGCGCGACGTCCGCCAACGCTGCAGGCTTGTTCTTGTAGGCGAAGACGGAATTGCGGGCGATGACATCGAGACCGGAAAGTTTGGTGAGGTCGGTGATCAAATCCTCGGTGATGCCGTCAGCGAAATAGTCCTGGCCTGGATCGCCGCCGAGATTTGCAAACGGCAGCACGGCAACCGATGGCCGCGATGGCATCGAGAACTTCTGCCATGCGAAAGAGCCGGCAAGCACGGCGAATGCCAGAGCCGCGACACTCGCCAGGATCATGACGCGCGATCCCGGCCGGTGTGGCGCGGCTGTGATCTTTCCCGATGCCGCGGGATCCAGCAGCAGCCGATAGGCGCGAACCGGATCGGCGATGTTCTTG
>NZ_JBWLUX010000084.1:0-1748 GCF_057784315.1 Mesorhizobium sp. CNPSo 4684
CTAATTCCACCTGAATTGGCGATCTCGCTCAGCTGCCGCTCAATGGCAAGACCGTGTAGATTGTCCAGGGTCCTCGGCCTCTTCGCTGGCCCCAACCCAGCTGTGTCACGCTCATCGTTGATGAGGACCTCCCCGCTTGGCAGGAGGTTACTGCTGGCAAATGCACCCATCGGCTTGTCGGGGAACTGCTGGCGGTCGTAGCCCCAGTTCAAGTGGCGAACGGACTCTCGGGGATCCGTTGACTGGTCATGGCGCGCGGCTGGCTCGAGAGATGACGACGGACCGGGTTTGTCCATCATCTCCCAAAGCAAATCCTGATCGTAGCTTTCTACGGGAGGCAGCTCCGCTGGCCACCTGTGCGCTTCCCGCATCGGCTCCATCCGGACCGCGTTTTCGGCAGCAGGAACGAGGGGAATATGGCGCTCGAGTCCCATCGCTTTAGCGCCTGCCTGCGATTTTCGCAGATCAGCCAGTGCGGCACCGATATTCCCACTGCCGCCGACGTCTCTCCTATAGCGCTCGACATCGCCGCCCAACGACGTGCCCGAAAGCCGACCAGCAATGCCTGGCTTGTTGCTCTTACGCAGGTAGTCACTGAAATTGCGAAGACCAGTTGCATACACCTTGCGGGTCGATGTCTCCGCGTCGTTTCTGTACTCTTCGATGAGAGCCACGTCCTGGGGGTGAGGAATTAGATCAGTCCGGCTTGTGATCGGCACCTTGCCCGTCGACTGGAAGGTCCAGAGATAGGTTATTGCCGAGAGGAGTCGTTTGTTATGACCCTTTTCGACGGCTTCGCGGGCATCATCGGTCAGCGACTGGTCGTTGAGCCGGGCAGCAATCGTATCTTTTTTATTTGCGAAGAGCCGGCGGCTGAAGCTGCGAAGAGAGTATATATAGCCGTTGGCGGTGTGATTGGCGGCCTTGCCCTTGGGGAGCGCGTTCTCAAGCCCCGAAATAAGGCGAGCATCCTCGGAATAAAGAGGCTCCTTGCTGTGCCCTATCAAAACCCCAGCTGACTGGACCGGCTGCAACGTCGAGGCCGCCGGCATTGCTCTGCCGCCACGGGAATTGGCGATCTCGCTCAGCTGCCGCTCAAAGGTCGTCGCATCTGCGGACGGCACCGCGGGTGAACTCGCTTGCCGGCCCGCGCTGTCCGACTTTACCTGCTCCCACTTCGTCGAGGCGAAATCCATCCGTTCCTCCCTTCAAAAATATAGGCATCGAAGCTGGGCTGGATTTGACGTGCCGGAAATCAGGAACAAACTACCCTTTAACAGCCCTCGGCAGGCATGCACCGTGAGCATCGGCAGCCGATGTTCTTCCAGTGCGACCAACCCTGTCTGTTTTGTTAAATGGGGAAGCTGTCGACAAGCTGATCACGACAACGCGCCCCGAGCGTTGTGCAGGTGCCCGCGCGCTTCGCCGTCAAGACCCCATAGATCGAGATCCGAGACAAATACTGCTTCTCCTCGCACAAGAAATGAGTCAGCTGCTTTTTCACGTCGGGGAATGCTCCTTCGCAGGGCGTGCGCCTCCCACCTATCGGACCCGAGCCCCAAGCCGTAGGGGTGAGGTGCTCCAGTCTAAATTTAAGGCATCCCGCCATGGCGAACGTCAGCCCTGCAGTCTGTTTTGCAGTGCCTGCCGATCGGCACGGAGCCCGTCGAGGTCCAGCAGGACTGGCTGCCCTGGTTGCGCCAATCGCCTAACCAGCTCGCGCGTGCCGTCCACCACAAAGACGCCGC
>NZ_JBWLUX010000085.1:0-1627 GCF_057784315.1 Mesorhizobium sp. CNPSo 4684
TGATCATGAACGATGCGCTGGAATGCGCGTAGCATGTCGCTCTCGGTGCCCAAGCGCAGGCTGCCAAGGGTTATGAGGGGATCCACGAACCGCGTCCGGGCGGCCAGACCCGGATTGTTCCCCTGCAACTCTTGCGTCAGGAGCTGGTAGTCCCTCAGGACATGCTCGTCGCCCAGCCATTCCATGTCCTGGAGCACCAGCCCGCGGCCGTGAGACGGGGCGGTCGCACCCAAAGCCCCGACCTGAGCATCGTAGGACATGCTCGCAAACGCCGGCACGGAATTATCGTCGCGTGATTCAGACGGCGTGGCCGCAGTCAGATCAACCAATGGAAAATCCCGGTAGGTGTCTGGGCGGGCGCTGGCAGCGGGCGCTGATGCTGCTTCCGGGTTCGGCCACATACTCCAATCAAAGTTGAGCGGCATCTGCGGCCACCAGGTTGAGGCGAACCGGGCAGGTTCTTGCCGTCCGGCCTGGACGATGTCCTGCGCCTGCGATGGCAATGCACCCAGTTGATGGACGGGGTCCGCCGACGACATCAGGCGACCACCTGAATTGGCGATCTCGCCCAGCTGCCGCTCAATGGCAAGGCCGTCTGGATTGTCCAGGGTCCTCGGCCTCTTCGCTGGCCGCAACCCCGCTGTGTCACGCTCATCGTTGATGAGGACCTCCTCGCTTGGCAGGAGGTGGCTGCTGGCAAATGTACCGATCGGCTCGCCGGGGACCTGGCGCGCGGCTGGCTCGAGAGATGACGACGGGCCGGGGTTGTCCATCATCTCCCAAAGCAAATCCTGATCGTAGCCTTCCACCGGAGGCAGCTCATCTGGCCATCTGCCCGCGCCCTGCGACGCGCTGTGCTGAACAGCGGCGCCGACGGACATCGGCTCCATCCGGATCGCGTTTCCGGGATCAGGAACGAGGGGAATATAGCGCTCGAGTCTCATCACTTTAGCGCCTGCCTGCGATTTTCGCAGATCAGTCAGTGCGGCACCGACATTCCTACTACCGCCGACGTCTCTCCTATAGCTCTTGACATCGCCGTCCAACGACGTGCCCGAAAGCCGACCAGCAATGCCCGGCTTGTTGTTCTGACGCAGGTAGTCACTGAAAATGCGAAGAAGAGCTGCATACAACCTGCCAGTCGATGTCCTTGCTTCGTTTTTGTATTCTTTGATGAGAGCCACGTCCTGGGGGTGAGGAGTTAGCTTAGCGCGGCCTGTGATCGGCATGACTCCGCCCGTCAACTGGAAGGTCCGCAGATGGTCCATTGCCGGACGGAGTCTCCCATTATGACCCGTTTCGATGGCCTCGCGCACATCATCGGTCAGCGACCGGTCGTCGAGCCGAGCAGCAATCGGATCTTTGTTATTTGCGAAGAGCCAGCGCCCGAAGCTGCGAAGAGAAGATACATAGGCGTTGGCAGTGCCATCGGCGGCATTGTCCTCGAAGAGGGCCTTCTCAAGCCCCGAAATAAGGCGAGCGTCCTCGGAATAAAGAGGCTGCTTTCTCCGCCCTATCAAAACCGGCTCGAGAGATGGCGACGGGCCGGGTTCGCCCGTCAGCTCCCAAAGCAAATCCTGTTCGTAGCTTTCTACGGGAGGCAGCTCCTCTGGCCACCTGCCCGCAC
>NZ_JBWLUX010000086.1:0-1445 GCF_057784315.1 Mesorhizobium sp. CNPSo 4684
TCCCGCGGCTGTAACCTCAGGTGGTACGGGCGACTTCGCCAAGCCAAGGTCCGGGCGGCCGCCCGGACCTTGGCTCAATCGCTTCAATCCCACGAAATCTCTCTCGTGTAGATACAAGGTGGCTCGGCGAAGCCGAGACGGAGAGGGGGCTGGCGCTGACATCTGTGACTAGGGCAGCACGAACGCGCTTTACGCAGATCATTCGCCTGCAGGCCCCCACTGGCGAACCTCTATCCATCCATGTCAAACCGCAAGATCGGTCGAGCGCGACATATCAGGCGGCGCCTATCTGGTGTCGCCACGCAGGACGAGACGTTTGATGACGCCACTTGAAAACTACCAAGCCCGGATGCAGCGGGTGCTGGACCACATAGACCGGCATCTGGACGACGATCTCGGCCTGGAGGCGTTAAGCGGCGTCGCGGCGTTCTCGAAATACCATTTCCACCGGCAGTTCACGTCGACGTTCGGCGTGTCCGTGCACCGCTATGTCCAGCTCGCCCGCATGAAGCGCGCTTCGTACAGGCTGGCCGAAAGCGACGCTCACAGCGTCACCGACATTGCGATGGATGCCGGCTACGACGCGCCGGATGCCTTCGCCCGCGCCTTTCGGCAACGGTTCGGGCAATCGCCTTCGTCGTTCCGGAAATCTCCCGACTGGGGGTCGTGGCTCATGGCCTTCGGGCCGCTCGACAAAGCAAGGACCACGCTCATGCAGATAATTTTTGAACCCGACGACGTGATGATCCGCGAAGTGCCGCCGACGCCGGTGGCGATCATGGAGCATCGCGGCGACCGGGCGACGCTTCCTGACACCATCCAGCGCTTCATCGCCTGGCGCAAGGCCGCCGGCCTGTCGCCCGAGACAAGCCCGACCTTCAACATCTTCCGCTCCGAAAGAGAGCCCGCGAATCCTGCCGATTACAGCATGGACATCTGTGCCGGAACCGACCAGCCGATCGAGGCGAACGACGCGCAGATGAAGGCCGGCGTGATCCCCGGCGGACGCTGCGCGGTGCTGCGCTACCCCGGCAATACCAACAATCTCGAGCCAGCGGCACTGTACCTCTATCGTGAATGGCTTCCGGCCAGCGGCGAGGAGGCCCGCGATTTTCCGATCTATTGCCAGCGGCACTTTTCGTTCATCCCGAACGGACCGGTGCGCGAGGTAGTGCTTGAGCTGTTTCTGCCGCTGAAATAGCGCGGTGGGAGGGGGCGCCACCGGGTCGTGGCAAGAAGCCGGCGGGGTTGAATGTGTTTCGCTGGTGGAGCCGCCGGCGGTGTGAAATCGCCTAGGGCGCTCCCCCTCTCCGTCCGCTACGCTGCCACCTCTCCCCCATTTCATGGGGGCGAGGAAACGCTAATCTCTGAGGTCGCGCCCTCCGAAAGCTTGGGTTCCTCGCCCCCACAAAGTGGGGGAGAGCGACTATCTGGGGGGTCAAGTT
>NZ_JBWLUX010000087.1:0-1289 GCF_057784315.1 Mesorhizobium sp. CNPSo 4684
GCCGTAAACGTCGCAAATCTTGACGTATTCAGCCGGTTCCGGCTCGGCGACGACGACGGCGTCGGCGGCGCGCGCACCGGAAACTGCGATCAGGGCCGCAGCGGAGCCGAGAAGAAGGCTCTTGATGTTCATTTTCTGACCTCCAGTCAAAAGTTAAAAAACGGGTCTGGGTATTCTTTGCTGAAGGACAGCGTTCCCTGCCCCATCCCCACTACCGAAAAAGATGCGCACCGCGCCGCTCCTTCGAATTCGACATTACCCATGAGGCGGCGGCGTTCAACCACGATCGTACCGGCAAAAGGGCTGACCGGACGCTATCCCCCGGCGTTGTTGCACAAATGACACGATTTGGCCTCAGTCAGAAAGCTCTCATTAACCATCGAAGGGTCCGGAAGCTCTTGCCTGGGCCTCGAAATACGGCCGAATCCGGCGATGGCCGGCCGAAATTGCGGCTCCGTTGCCGACTCGCTGGCCAATGAGCTGCCGCAGAATCGCCGCATGCGAAGGGCTTCTGCGGCCGAATCCGGATTTTTCACGGATAATGGCGCCGGCTTGTTGATTGTGCCGGCGCTTTTCTTTATCCAGCGGCGCAACGGAGAGGTGGCCGAGTGGTCGAAGGCGCTCCCCTGCTAAGGGAGTAGAGGTCAAAAGCTTCTCGTGGGTTCGAATCCCATCCTCTCCGCCATCCTGCTTCGCTCTTCGAGCTTCGCAGGACAAAGCGGCAGCCGTTCGTGCGAAGCAGGATGGCGGAGAGGATGCCCTCCGAAGCCTTGGCGAAGGAGGGCCAGCTCGTTTGGTACGTGTACCTGCTTGAAAGCGCGACTTCGGAAGGCGAGCGCTATATCGGTGTGACGACCGACTTGAAGCGCCGGATTGTCGAGCACAATGCCGGAAAATCCAGCCATACTTCCAAGTTCCCACCGTGGCGGTTAGTCACTTACGTTGCGTTCTCGGATCCAGCCAAAGCCGCTTCCTTCGAGCGTTATCTCAAATCCGGTTCGGGGCACGCTTTCGCTAAAAAACGCCTGTGGTGATGGCTCACGCTCGCGAAAAAGCTCCGCGGTTCTCCAAATAAATAATGCAATAACAGCAGCTTACTCGGAAAACGAGCTCAGTTTTATCCATCTCCACTCTCGATTCTGACTGGAGGTCAGAAAATGAACATCAAGAGCCTTCTTCTCGGCTCCGCTGCGGCCCTGATCGCAGTTTCCGGTGCGCGCGCCGCCGACGCCGTCGTCGTCGCCGAGCCGGAACCGGCTGAATACGTCAAGATTTGCGACGTTTACGGC
>NZ_JBWLUX010000088.1:0-1146 GCF_057784315.1 Mesorhizobium sp. CNPSo 4684
GGGCAGGGGAATCGCAGATAAGTTGATTGGCTCTTGCCAAGTAGGAAAAGAGGGATTCTTGAGAGGCTTTCTCGCTACAGAGGAGGCCGCGGTGCCGTTGATTATGTCTATCCTGCGAGAGGTTCGAGATCCGCGCGATATCAATGCGCGGCATAATCTTGCGGAGCTTCTGTTCCTGGCGCTTGCAGCGACGCTGTGCGGTGCCAAAAGCTGTGTGGACATTGCTGAATTCGTGGAGGGGCGGGAAGACGAGCTGAAAGAGATCGTCGACCTGAAGCATGGATGTCCGAGCCACGACACCTTCAGCCGGGTGTTCCGGCTTCTTGATCCGCAGGAATTGTCGAGCGTGCTGAGCGCCTTCATGTCGGCATTGCGGCGCGAACTTGGGCTTGGCTCGCCGCGTGGCGTGGTGGCCATCGACGGCAAGGCGCTCAGGCGCGGCTATGAGAAGGGGCGTGCCTTCATGCCGCCGCTGATGGTCAGTGCCTGGGATGCCGAGACGAGGCTGGCGATTGCGGCAACGCGGGCGCTGGGCTCCGACGAGGTTGGTGCGACGCTGGCGCTGCTGAAGAGCTTGGACCTCAAGGGCTGCACGGTCACCGCCGACGCCCTGCATTGCCGTCCCGACACGGCCGAGGCGTTGATTGCGCAGAAGGCGCATTACGCTCTCGGTCTGAAGGCCAACCGTGGCCGTCTGTTTGCCGCGGCTGAGAAAAACTTTGCCGCGGCAGGCGAGATCGCCTGCTTCGAGACGCGCGATACGGCTCACGGCCGCACTGAAGTGCGTCGAGCCAGCATCTTGCCGCTTGCCAAACTCAAGGATCTGCCCGTGTTCCCCGGCCTCAAGGCCATCGGCCGCATCGAGGCCCTGCGCACGGCCGACGACAAGACGGCTACGTCGGTCCGCTACATCGTGCTCTCCAAGCTGCTGACGCCCAGGAAGCTGGCCCAGACCGTACGTGCCCACTGGACGATCGAGAACCAGTTGCACTGGAGCCTCGATGTCGTCTTCCATGAAGATGACGCCCGCACCCGAAAGGATAACGCTCCACAAAACTTGGCTGTCATCCGAAGGCTCGCGCAAAACATCTTGGCTGCCCATCCGCTCGACAAACCTATCGCCAGCAAGATGCGAAGGGCAAACTG
>NZ_JBWLUX010000089.1:0-1138 GCF_057784315.1 Mesorhizobium sp. CNPSo 4684
TCTCTTAGTCTCGCATTTAGGGTGACGACGATCTTTCGCATGACGGCGACGATAGCCACCATTGGCTTTTTGCCATTGGCGATGAGGCGTTTGTAGAAGAGAGCGAACTCGCCCTTTCCGGCGGCAGCGCGTAGAGCGGGCATGAAGAGCGCGGTCCTGACATCAGGCCGGCCACCGCGGATTTTGCGGTAGCCGTGTTTTTGACCGCTGTCATTTGGATGCGGCGCGACGCCGGCAAGGACTGCAGCCTTTCGGCGTGTCATGGAGCCGAGTTCAGGCAGGATAGCCAGGAGCTTGGCCGCTACGATCGGGCCTAAACTGTCTATGGCCGTGCAGACGGCTGCCCGGTGCTTGAGGGTGCTGCTGTTGGCGATCAGCTCGCATATCGCGGCATCGATAGCTTGTATCTGACGCTCGACGACTTTGATCACAGCCTCGAAGGAGATCGCAAGACGGCGGCCGCCAGGCGCCTTGGCGCGGTTCTTCTCCGCGACCTTCATGGCGATGAGTTCCTGGCGGCGGCGGACCAATGCGCGCAAGTCTGTCTCATCAGGGTCGGGAGCCTGCCAAAGGTCCAGCTTTGCCCAGCGTTCGCGGCCGTAGCCGCTCAACATCCCGGCATCGATGGCATCGTTCTTGCCATGCGTGCCGTAGGAGCGGATGAAGCTTTTGACCTTGAGCGTATCGGTGCGATGGCAGGCGATACCGGCACGCAGGCACTCTTCGAGCAACAGGCCTTCATGGCCGCCTGTCGGCTCGCACACGACAAGGTCTATGTGTTTATAGCCCTTCAGGATGGCGCGGATCGCTCTGCGCTGATTGGCGATGGTGCGGGTGGTGGTGCCGTCAGAGACGGTGATGGTGTCCTTGGCGATATCGAAGCCGAGGCACTGCTGCGGTTGTTGATGCAAGAAGGCCATGCTGGTGATATCCTTGTCGGGCTTCGGATTGTTTGCGGGCGTGGCGCAAGCCAGCGGCCAATCAACTCTCCAAGCGATGGCGGACAAAGACGGCAGGGACCATGATGACGTCGGGTGTTTACCCGGTCCTAGGGACGGTCGCCTGCCGCCGGGGCTGCAGGCTGTGATGGGCCTGCAGTCCCGGCCGCCAAACTACCAGATCCTTCTCAAACAATCCT
>NZ_JBWLUX010000090.1:0-1064 GCF_057784315.1 Mesorhizobium sp. CNPSo 4684
CTAATTCCACCTGAATTGGCGATCTCGCTCAGCTGCCGCTCAATGGCAAGACCGTGTAGATTGTCCAGGGTCCTCGGCCTCTTCGCTGGCCCCAACCCAGCTGTGTCACGCTCATCGTTGATGAGGACCTCCCCGCTTGGCAGGAGGTTGCTGCTGGCAAATGCACCCATCGGCTTGTCGGGGAACTGCTGGCGGTCGTGGCCCCAGTTCAAGTGACGAACGGACTCTCGGGGATCCGATGACTGGTCATGGCGCGCGGCTGGCTCGAGAGATAACGACGGACCGGGTTTGTCCATCATCTCCCAAAGCAAATCCTGATCGTAGCTTTCTACGGGAGGCAGCTCCGCTGGCCACCTGTCCGCTTCCTGCATCGGCTCCATCCGGACCGCGTTTTCGGCAGCAGGAACGAGGGGAATATGGCGCTCTAGTCCCATCGCTTTAGCGCCTGCCTGCGATTTTCGCAGATTAGCCAGTGCGGCACCGATATTCCCACTGCCGCCGACGTCTCTCCTATAGCGCTCGACATCGCCGCCCAACGACGTGCCCGAAAGCCGACCAGCAATTCCTGGCTTGTTGCTCTTACGCAGGTAGTCACTGAATTTGCGAAGAATAGTTGCATACACCCTGCGGGTCGATCCCGCGTCGTTTCTGTACTCTTTGATGAGAGCCACGTCCTGGGGGTGAGGATTTAGATCAGTCCGGCTTGTGATCGGCACGAATCCGCCCGTCGACTGGAAGGTCCGGAGATAGTTTATTGCCGAGAGGAGTCGTTTATTATGACCCTTTTCGATGGCCTCGCGGGCATCATCGGTCAGCGACTGGTCGTCGAGCCGAGCAGCAATCGGATCTCTTTTATTTGCGAAGAGCCGGCGGCTGAAGCTGCGAAGAGAGTATACATAGCCGTTGGCGGTGTGGTTGGCGGCATTGCCGTGGCGGAGGCCCTTCTCAAGCACCGAAATAAGGCGAGCATCCTCGGAATAGAGAGGCTCCTTGCTGTGCCCTATCAAAACCCCAGCTGACTGGACCGGCTGCAACGTCGAGGCCGCCGGCATTGCTCTGCCGCC
>NZ_JBWLUX010000010.1:0-181982 GCF_057784315.1 Mesorhizobium sp. CNPSo 4684
GCCGGTCAGCCACCCCACCACAAACCGAAGCCGCTCATCCATGATGCCAGTCTCTCGCCAAACCATCGCCGGTCCTCCCGGCGAGGGAGAAAACTGTCACCCATCTAATCGGTCCATTCTGTTACCCATCTATCCGGTTCGGACACCGGACATTTCTCCCCGTATAGTGACGGGGAGAAAGGGGCAGCCGAAACCCCGGCGCCTTCATTGCTAACAGTCGCAATTGGCGAAATCGCCGATGACAGCGCCCCTCTCCCCCTCGCTATACGGGGAGAGGATGCCGGCAGGCAGGTGAGGGGCGGCGCTGACGCGTGGTATATTGCCGATTACGGCTTTGGCTTTTTGCGCCTGGCTCAGGCCCCTGCCCGCTCCATGCCGAGCCTGGCGATGCGGCGCAATTCGTCGATCGGGGTCAGGCCGCCAGAGCGCTCATAGTGCCAGAAGGTCCAGCCATTGCAGGCGTCCAGCCCCTGCACTTCGGCGCCGATCTTGTGGATCGAGCCGGCGCTGTCGCCGATCGCCACCGTGCCGTCGGCGCGCACCTTGGCGGCCCAGCGCTTCTTGGAGTCATAAAGCGTGGCGCCGGCCTGCATCAGTCCGGTGTCGAGGAGGCTGACAAAGGCGACGCGCGGCTCGGCACGCTTGCCGGTGAGCACGGTGAGATCGGCGCCCTCCAGCGGCCGCACAGCATCGATGCGCTCATTGGCGGCGTCGATATAGGCCTGCTCGCGCTCGATGCCGACGAAATGGCGACCGAGGCGCTTGGCGACGGCGCCGGTGGTGCCGGAACCGAAGAACGGGTCGAGCACGATGTCGCCCGGCTTGGTCGAGGCCATCATGATGCGGGCAAGCAGCGCTTCCGGCTTCTGCGTCGGATGCAATTTGTCGCCATTGTCGTTCTTCAGCCGCTCGCCGCCGGTGCAGATCGGAAACAGCCAGTCGGAACGCATCTGGATGTCGTCGTTGGAGGCTTTCATGGCTTCGTAGTTGAAGGTGTAGCCCTTGCCCTTCTGGTCGCGAGAAGCCCAGATCATGGTCTCATGCGCATTCTGGAAGCGGCGGCCGCGGAAGTTCGGCATCGGGTTGGTCTTGCGCCAGACCACATCGTTGAGGATCCAGAAGCCGAGATCCTGCATCTTGGCGCCGACGCGGAAAATGTTGTGATAGGAGCCGATGACCCAGATGGTGCCATTGGGCTTCAACACGCGGCGGGCCGCCAGCAGCCAGGCACGGGTGAAGGCGTCATAGGCCTCGAAACTCTCGAACTGGTCCCAATCGTCGTCGACGGCATCGACCTTGGACTGGTCGGGCCGGTGCAGGTCGCCGTCGAGCTGCAGATTGTAGGGCGGATCGGCGAAAATGACGTCGATGGATTTTTCCGGCAGCCGGTCGAGTGCGGCGACGCAATCGCCCTTGAGGATGGTGTCCAGCCACTCGGATTGCTGGGGAGCGTGAGAAAGGTCGTCGAGAAGACGCACGGCAGACATTTTTACACCCAAAGCACGCGTTACTGTTTACTCCCCGTTATGGTTACCGATCAGCGTAAATATTCGGTGAAGGACGCAACCGACCCGGCAGCCCTGATGTCGTTAATTTGCGCAGCCCGGCCCGTTGGTGTATGTCGCGCCGCTTGAGCCCTGCCGGGCCTCCATCACCCTCCCTCGTTCCGGATTGCCATGCCCCAGCCAGATCTTGTCATCTTCGATTGCGACGGCGTGCTCGTCGATTCCGAAATCATCGCCGCCCGCGTCGAGGCCGAGCTGCTGACGCTGGCCGGCTTCGAAATATCGGCCGAGGAGATCGCGGAAAGCTACGCCGGGCTGACCTTCAAGGACATCATGATGCGGGTCGAGGCGAAGTCGGCGATACCGTTCCAGGCATCGATGATCGACCGCGCCGAAGAGCTGGTCGACCGCAAATTGCGCAGCGATGTGCGCGCCATCGACGGTGCGCGCGAGGCTGTGGCTGCGGTAACAGCGCCGCGCTGCGTCTGCTCGAATTCACGCTCGGAGCGGATCGAATTCATGCTGGAGAAGGTGGGCCTGCTGCCGTTCTTCGCCGGTCGGATTTTTTCAGGCCTGGAGATACCGAGCAAGAAGACCAAGCCCGCGCCTGACGTGTTCCTGGTCGCAGCGGAGAAACTCAACGCCGATCCGGCAAACACCTTCGTCATCGAGGATTCCGTGCATGGCGTCGCCGGCGCCAGGGCTGCGGGCATGCGCGTGATCGGTTTCACCGGCGCCGCGCACAGCTATCCCGGCCAAGCCGACGCGCTGACCGAGGCCGGCGCCGAAACGGTCATCCGCCGCTGGGCCGAGCTAGGCGGCACGATTGCGGCGCTGTCGGAGTGGTCGGCCGACGCCTGAGAGCTCAGTCCTTGGCCTTAGCGGACTAGGCTCGCGCCGGTTTCTTCTTTGCCCTGTTATAGGCAATGGCGGCGCGGACGAGCGCTTTCAGCGCATCCGCATCGATCTCGTCGCACTCGGAAACGTCGATCGCCCGCCACACCTTGCCGCCAAAGCCGTTGTTGAACAGCTTGCCGGGGTCCGGCAGGCTGGCGCCGTGCGAAAAGGTCAGCTTCACCTTGTCCTTGTGGGCGTTGCCGACGGCGATCATGCCGTCACGTGACCATACCGGGCTGCCCATCCACTTCCACTCCTCGATGATCTCAGGATCGGCATCGAGGATGGTCTTGCGCAGGCTGGCGAGTGTTTTGCCGCGCCAGTCATCCAGCTCGCGGATCCTGGCATCTATCCGCTCGGAGGCAGAGGGTCCTGCCTCTGACTTGTACGCACCGCTGGTCTTCATGGTCTCCTCCGTTCACATCTTCTCGCCGGGCAATTTACTGGCCTGCTTCACCCAGCTGGCAAACCTGGCCTCGTCGATCTCTTCGCCTTCATGAATGTCGAGATAGCGCACTTCCTTCTGCCTGGAGCCGCCGGGAGGAATGGGATCCAGCAACATGCCGCGGAAGAAGGCGACTTTGACGTATCTGGTGAAGCAATGCAGGCTGAGGAACCAGCCCTCGCCCTCGATGCCATAGAACGGTGAGTTCCACTTCACCGCCTTGTAGACGCTGGGAACGGCGCCGACGATGAGCGCGTCGAGGCGGCGCCCGACATCGCTTTTCCAGCCCGGCATGGCCGCGATATAGGCTTGCACGGGGGCATCCCCATAGGCCTTGGCGATCTGCGGGTTGCCGCCTGAAAGCAGCGCTGGCTGGCCGGACGTTGGCTTGGCCGTGACCGGCTTTGCGACCTTCGATTTTCCGGGCGCCTTGGCCATCGTCGCTACCCTTGCGCGCGCTGCTCGCCGTGCGGCCGGGCGACATAGGGCAGCACGAACATATAGAGCCCGCTGAACAGCAGCAGGAAGAGCGGCAGTAGCGGCGAATAGACCACCCATGCCGGAGGCTGCCCGAATGCCATGGCGATGAAATTGGCTGCCACGGTCGCCGTAAAGATGATCGACAGCCAACGGTGGGTTTGCCTTATCCACTTGTTCCAGTTCATTGCCACCTCCTCTTGAAACGAGCGCTTACCAGCGTGCCAGCTGGGTGATCTGGATGAGATTGCCGCAGCTGTCGTTGAGCTGGGCGATGGTCGAGCCGGTTACTTCGGTCGGCGCCATGGCGAACGCACCGCCGCGCCCCTTGATGCGCTCATAGTCGCCCTTGATATCGTCGGTGAACAGCATGAGCGCGGGCTGACCCTGCTTGAAGATGGCCTGCTGGTAGGTTTTGGCGGCCGGATTGTCGTTGAGCGCGAGTTGCAATTCGGTTCCCTCGGGCTCATCGGGTGAGGTTACGGTCAGCCAGCGAAAAGGCCCATTGCTGAAATCGGCCTTCACGGCAAAGCCCAGCACGTCGGTGTAAAAACGCAGGGCGTTGTCCTGGTTGTCCACGTAGACGCTGGTCAGCTTGATCTTCATGATTTTCTCCTTTGTGCGCTCGGTGGGCCCGCAATCAGGGCATGGCGCCGACTTGTACCGGCAGGCCTCAATCTGGCTTCGCCAGAAGCTGCTCCAGCTTGGTGAGGAACTGCTGCCACCCGACCCTGGCGCCGCCATAGGCCTGTTTCTGATCGGGACGGAAGCCGGACTGCTCGACGCGCAGATGGGTCCCGGTGCTCGTGGGCGTGAGTGTGAACGTCACCACGCTCTTCAGATTGTAGGCCGC
Organism: Mesorhizobium sp. CNPSo 4684; assembly: GCF_057784315.1. Lineage (NCBI taxonomy): Bacteria > Pseudomonadati > Pseudomonadota > Alphaproteobacteria > Hyphomicrobiales > Phyllobacteriaceae > Mesorhizobium > Mesorhizobium sp. CNPSo 4684. The sequence continues at coordinate 4,178 of NZ_JBWLUX010000010.1, forward strand.
ATCCTCATGCGCAAAATCCCAGCTGTAGGACAGCGTCCTGTTTGGTTCGATGGCCAGCACCTCGCAATCGAGCACGCCGCCCCAGTCGCCGCGAAGATTGAAACTGTGGCCGATGACAGGCTTGAAATCGTTCTTCATGAGCCACTCCTCCATCAGATGCGGCTGCGTCAACGCGCGCCAGATCTTTTCCGCCGGCCAGGGTATTTCGCGTTCGACGACGACGGTGCGCAGTTCCGGCTTGCTCACTGGTCCATCCTTTTCAGCAGATCCTCGAGATGGTCGAAGCGGCTCTCCCAAAACCCGGTCATCTGAACTGTCCAGTCGGTCAACGGAGCGAGCGCGCCGGGCTGCGCGCTGTAATGGGTCTGCCTTCCGGCGTGGCGGTCGAGCACCAGTCCGGCCTGCTTCAGGACGCCCAGATGCTTCGACACCGCCGGCTGCGAGACTCCGGACTGCGCCGTCAGCGCTCCCACTGTCTGCTCACCCTGGCGGCACAGGCGCTCGAAGATGGCCCGCCGGGTCGGGTCGGCAAGCGTTCTGAACAGAGTGTCGTGGGCGTCTGGCATCTGGATCAATAACCTGCGAGCTATTGATTGACGTATAACCGCCGAGATATGAATGAGTCAAGTGCGCCGGCGCAATGGACCAGGTTCCAAGGCGCACACGCCAAGCCACCTGCAGACGCATTCCTGCAGGGTCATGGTCAGATCGTTTGATCTTTCAAAGAGTTGACAGCCACCGCCGCAACAGCGACGACGCCCAGGTGCGGCTTAGTTCGTGGCGGGAGCTCGCTTCTTCTTGCCGGACTTCTTGTCCGCCGCCGCCGGCGCAGTGTCGTCATAGCCGGCATATACCTGGTAGTCCTTGGCAGAGGGCTCGGGCACGACGACGTTGGAATCGGTGAAGACGAACTGGGTGGCGGTCGAGGGATCGCTGACCTGGATCTGATAGGGGTGGATCTGCGAATAAAGCACGTCGGTGCCATGCATGACGGCGATGCGGATAGGCATGGTGATGGTGCCGGGGGTGAACATCGGTCCCGGCACGACCTTGCCGGCAACGCCAACCTTCATCGTCAGCTGACCGTTGGCACGGCTGCAATCGCGGCTCACATCGCTGATCGAGGCCTGGTAGATGATCTTGGTCGGATCCTTGTTCGGGTCGACGATGGTGCCATCCGGCGCCGTCTGCGCGGCGGCAGCGGCCTCGGCATCCTGCGCGGCGTCGACCTTTTTCTTTTTCGGTTGCGACGCGCCCTTGGCGTAGGTGTTGAAATAGGCGGTGCCGTCACGCAAAGTCACTTTCGGACAATAGGCCTGCAACTGGCTGGCGAGCACCTTGGGATCCTGCGGCGGTATCGGCGCATTCGGGTCGGTCTTCTTGCCCAATCCGAGGTTGAGGATGCCATTGTCGCTCGATTGGCAGCCGGCGGCGGCAAGCATAAAGCCGGTGAGCGCCAGACCCGCGACAACGCGACGGTCGAACTTGTAAAACGCCATGAAACTGCACTTCCCTCTCGCAAAGCTGGTGACGTATAGCAATGGCGCGGCAAAAATGCGACTGAGCCAGCGCAGAAATTAACCACTCTGTGGTGAACGGAAACGCCAAGCGGCAACGGGTCTGTGACATGCAATATGTGAGTACTCGCGGGGAAGCGCCCGCGCTGGGATTTTCCGACGCGGTGCTGGCCGGACTGGCACGCGACGGTGGGCTCTATGTGCCGCGAGAGTGGCCGCAATTTTCGGCAGCCGAGATTCGCGCCATGCGCGGCCTGCCCTATGCCGACCTCGCCATCCGCGTGCTGACGCCGTTCCTCGACGGCGAGATCGCAGCCCCCGTCTTTGAGCGCCTGGTGCGCGAAGCCTATGCCACCTTTCGCCACCAGGCCGTCTGCCCGCTGGTGCAGACCGGTCCGAACGCTTTCATCCTCGAGCTCTTCCACGGTCCGACGCTGGCTTTCAAGGACGTCGCCATGCAGCTGCTTGCCCGGCTGATGGACCATGTGCTGGCTGAGCGCGGCCAGCGCGCCACGATCGTCGGCGCCACCTCGGGCGACACCGGCGGTGCAGCCATCGACGCCTTTGCCGGCCGCGACCGCACCGATATCTTCGTTTTGTTCCCGCATGGCCGCGTCTCGCCGGTGCAGCAGCGGCAGATGACGACATCGACGGCGGCCAACGTCCAGGCGTTGGCCATCGAAGGCAATTTCGACGATTGCCAAGGGTTGCTGAAGGACATGTTCAACGACCACGCCTTTCGCGATAGTGTCTCGCTGTCGGGCGTCAATTCGATCAACTGGGCCCGCATCATGGCCCAGATCGTCTATTATTTTTCCTCGGCGCTTTCGCTCGGCGCGCCAGACAGGCCTGTTTCCTTCACCGTGCCGACAGGCAACTTCGGCGACATTTTCGCCGGTTACGCCGCCAAGAAGATGGGCCTGCCGATCGAGCGGCTGATCGTCGCAACCAACGACAACGACATATTGGCGCGCACCTTCGCGACCGGCGAATACCGCACCAAAGGTGTGTTTGCGACGACCTCGCCATCGATGGACATACAGGTGTCGTCGAATTTCGAGCGGCTGTTGTTCGAGGCCTCCGACCGCAATGCCGAAACGGTGCGGCGCTATATGGCCGGACTGAAACAGTCCGGCGCCTTCACCATCGAAACGGCTGAAATGGCCAGGATGCGGGCCGAATTCGATGCCGGCCGGGCTGATATGGATGAGGTCGCCGCCACCATCCGCTCGACGCTGGAATCAAGCAACTACCTGCTCGACCCGCACACCGCCGCGGCCGTGCATGTCGCCGCCGGCAAGGCTGACGGCGCGGTGCCGATGGTGGTTCTAGGCACGGCCCATCCGGCCAAATTCCCGGCGGCTGTCGAAGCCGCCTGCGCCGTGTCGCCGGCCCTGCCTGCATGGCTGGGGTCCTTGATGTCAGCCGACGAAAAATACACGGTACTTCCATCCGACCTGAAAATGGTGGAAGATTACGTGAGCCGCCACTCAAGGGCAGCGCGTTAGGGAGTACTTGCCATATGGGTGTTGAGGTAAGCCGTCTGTCGAACGGCCTGACAGTCGCCACCGAAACCCTTCCAAGCCTCGAATCCGTTGCCCTTGGTGCCTGGGTCAAGTCGGGCGCTCGCAATGAGCGTGACGAAGAACACGGAATGGCCCATCTGCTCGAGCATATGGCCTTCAAGGGCACGAAAAGGCGTAGTGCCTTCGAAATCGCCTCGGAAATCGAGGATGTCGGCGGCGAGATCAACGCCGCAACCAGCGTCGAGACGACATCCTACTATGCCAGGGTGCTGTCCGACGACGTGCCGCTGGCGGTCGATATTCTTGCCGACATCCTGCAGGAGTCCGAGTTCGACCCGCAGGAGCTGGAGCGCGAGCAGCATGTGATCCTGCAGGAGATCGGCGCCGCGCACGACACGCCCGACGACATCGTCTTCGACCGTTTCACCGAGACGGCGTTCCGCCATCAGACGATCGGCCGCTCGATCCTCGGCACGCCGGAAACCGTCAAATCCTTCACCTCCAAACAGCTGCACGATTTCATCGAGCGCCAATATGGCGCCGAGCGGATGGTGGTCGTTGCGGCCGGCGACATCAAGCATGACAATTTCGTGCGCGAGGTGGAAAAGCAGCTCGGCAGCTTCCGCAGCAAGGCCGACAGCACGATGCCGCAATATGCGCAGTATGTTGGCGGCGATTTCCGGGAGGATCGCGACCTGATGGACGCGCAGATCGTGCTCGGCTTCGAAGGCCGCGCCTATCATGTGCGCGACTTCTACGCCTCGCAGGTGCTGTCGATGATCCTCGGCGGCGGCATGTCGTCCCGGCTGTTCCAGGAGGTGCGCGAAAAGCGCGGCCTGTGCTATTCGGTCTATGCCTTCCACTGGGGCTTTTCCGACACCGGCGTTTTCGGCGTGCATGCCGCGACCGGACAGAGCGACATTGCCGAACTGGTGCCCGTCATCATCGACGAACTGCAGAAGGCCGGCGAAAACATCCTGCAGGAAGAACTCGACCGGGCGCGCGCGCAATACCGCGCCGGACTGATCATGTCTGCGGAAAGCCCGGCCAGCCGCGCCTCGCAGATCGCCAGGCAGCTGCTTTTGTTCGGCCGGCCGATCGCCAAGGAGGAGTTGATGGAACGACTGTCGGCACTGACCGTCGAGCGGCTGACCGACCTGTCGTCACGGCTGTTTTCGACCAAGCCGACGCTGACCGCCGTCGGCCCCGTGGGTACGCTCGCGCCCTATGAGGCGATCCTCGATTCGCTTGCGGGCACGCACACCACGGCCCGCAAGCTCGCCGTCTAAGTCCCCTCAAGGCACGCCCCGTGTTTGCGCTCCCTTTCTTTCGCCGAGACCTGCCGGCACTGAAGGGCGACCGGGTCACGTTGCGCGTGCCCTACACCAACGACTATCGCGAATGGTCGGCGCTGCGCGGCGAAAGCCGCGGCTTCCTCGAACCGTGGGAGCCGCGCTGGACGCCCGATGAGCTCGACCGCACGGCCTGGCGGCTGCGCATCGGCCGCTACCGCGAAGATTATGCGCAGGGCACCGCCATCGCCTTCTTCATCTTCGAGAAGGCCAGCGGCAAGCTCGCCGGCGGCATTACGCTGGGCAACATCCGCCACGGCGTCTCGCAGAGCGGCCATGTCGGCTACTGGATCGGCGAGCGGTTTGGCGGCCGCGGCCTGATGACCGACGCGGTCAAGGTGGTCTGCCGCTTTGCCTTCGATACGCTGAGGTTGCACCGGATCGAAGCTGCCTGTATTCCCGACAATGCCCGGTCGATCCGCGTGCTTGAAAAAGCCGGATTCCGGCGCGAAGGACTTTTGCGATCCTACCTCAGGATCAACGGCATCTGGCAGGACCATTACCTCTACGCCCGGATCGCGGACGATCCGCCGGGCGCTGGAACGAAGGACTGATTTTGACGAATTTCCTGCGAAACGGGTCGCTGTTTGCCTTTGTTCTGGCGGCTGTCGTCACGCTCTGCGCGGCGCTCCCGGCCTTCGCTGTCGAACCGATCAAGATTGCCCGCGACGATATCGCGCTCGACCTGTCGCGCGCCGTCGAGATCTACGTCAATCAGGGCGAAAACTTCCAGGTGTCGACCGCGCCCGGCCCCGACGGCATCGTGCGGCGCATCGAGGTCGAGGCCAATGACGCGCGCTCAAGCGGTGACTGGGCGGTGTTTGCGCTCGCCAACACCACCGACCAGCAGCTCGACCGCCTGATCGTGGCGCCGCATTTCCGGCTGGTGAATTCGGGCATCTTCTGGCCCGATCTCGGCGCCACCCGCATCGCCGCGATCACACCCAGCGAGGGCTTCGCGCTCGACCGCCAGTCAAGCTCCGACGCCGACGTGTTCCGGGTGACGCTGAACCCGGGAACGGTGATCACCTTCATCGCCGAACTCGCCTCGCCCAAGCTGCCGCAGGTCTATCTCTGGGAGCCGGAAGCCTACAAGGACTCGGTCAATTCCTATACGCTGTTTCGCGGCATCGTCATCGGCATTGCCGGCCTTTTGGCGTTGTTCCTGACCATCCTGTTCGTCGTCAAGGGAACCTCGATGTTCCCGGCGACAGCTGCCTTAGCCTGGGCGGTACTTGCCTATATCTGCGTTGATTTCGGCTTTTTAAACAAGATCATAGAGATATCGCCCGGCAATGAGCAGATGTGGCGGGCGGGAACGGAGGTGGCGCTTGCAGCGACCTTTGTGGTGTTCCTGTTCGCCTATCTCAACCTTAACCGATGGCACGGCCATTTCAGCTATGGCGCGGTGGTCTGGATCCTCGGCCTGTTGCTGATCGCCGGTGTCGCCATCGTCGATCCGGCCGTCGCCGCCGGCATTGCCAGGCTGTCCTTCGCCGCCACGGCACTGACCGGGCTTGGCCTGATCATCCTGCTCGGTATTCGTGGTTACGATCGTGCGATCATGCTGGTGCCGAGTTGGGTGATGGTGCTGCTCTGGCTATGCGGATCGTGGATGGCGATCACCGGCATGCTCGACAACGACATCGCCCAGCCGGCATTGGGCGGCGGGCTGATCCTGATCATCCTTTTGATCGGCTTCACCGTCATGCAGCACGCCTTTGCCGGCGGCGCGCTGCATCAGGGCCTGTTCTCCGACCTCGAGCGCCAGGCGCTGGCGGTGGCCGGCTCCGGCGACACGGTGTGGGACTGGGACGTGCTGCGCGACCGCGTCGTCACCAAGCCCGATGTCAGCATCCAGCTTGGCCTTGCGCCCAATAGCCTGGGGGGTGCGGCCCGCAACTGGCTGCCGGTGCTGCATGCCGACGACCGCGACACGTTCCGCACCACGCTCGACGTGGTGCTGGAACACCGGCGTGGCCGGGTGTCGCAGAATTTCCGCCTGCGCGGGGCCGACGGCCACTACCACTGGTTCTTGCTGAGAGCGCGGCCGGTGATCGGCTCGGACGGCGAAGTGATTCGCTGCGTCGGCACCATGGTCGACGTCACCGAGCAGAAAAAGTCCGAGGAAAGGCTGCTGCACGACGCCGTTCACGACAATCTGACCGGCCTGCCCAACCGCGAACTTCTGATGAACCGGCTTGAAGCCATCATCTCGATCGCGCGCACCGAAGAGAAGGTGCGGCCGACCGTCTTCGTCATCGACATCGACCGGTTCAAACAGGTCAATGACGGGCTTGGCATCTCGGCCGGCGACACCATCCTGCTCACCATAGCGCGCCGGCTGCACCGGCTGCTGAAGCCGAAGGATTCGCTGTCGCGCTTTGCCGGCGACCAGTTCGCGCTGATGCTGCTGTCCGAACAGGACCCGTCCCGCATCGCGGCGGTGGCGGACGCCATCAAGCACGCGATCAACAATCCGATCACCTTCGCCAAGCGCGAGATCGTGCTGACTGCCTCGATCGGCCTGATCACCTGGACTTCGGCGCAGACTTCGGCCGAGGACATGGTCAAGGACGCCGAGCTTGCCATGCACCAGGCCAAGCGCTTCGGCGGCGACAGGATCGAGCCGTTCCGGCCGGCCTTCCGCACCGTCGGCACAGACCGTCTGCAGTTCGAATCCGATCTGCGCCGCGCCATCGAGCGGCGCGAATTCACCCTTGCCTACCAGCCGATCGTGCGGCTCGAGGACGGCAGCATTGCCGGCTTCGAAGCGCTGCTCAGGTGGGACCACCCGCGCCGCGGCATGATCCCGCCCGGTGATTTCATTCCGGTCGCCGAGAGCTGTGGCCTGATCGTGCAGCTTGGCCTGTTTGCCATGCAGCAGGCGGCCGAAGACCTCGCCGGCTGGCAAAAGCAGATCGGCGACACGCCGCTGTCGGTGTCGGTCAATCTGTCCAGCCGCCAATTGATCCGCCGCGACTTGGTCAGCGATGTCCGCTCGGTCATCGCGCGCGCCAATCTCAAGCCGCGCTGCTTCCGGCTCGAACTCACCGAATCGCTGGTGATGGACAATCCCGAGCAGACCTCGCATGTGCTGACCAAGCTGAAGCAGCTCGGCATCGGCCTGTCGCTCGACGATTTCGGCACTGGCTATTCGTCGCTCGCCTATCTGACGCGCTTCCCCTTCGACACCATCAAGATCGACAAGAGTTTTGTCGATGACGCGACGCCGAAACGCGCTGTGCTGCTCAAATCCATGGTCAATATGGCGCACGAGCTCGGCCTGTCAGTGGTGGCCGAGGGCATTTCCGACGAAAGCGATGCGCTGGAACTGCGCCAGATGGGCTGCGAATACGTCCAGAGCTTCATGTTCGGCGCGCCGATGCCCGGCGACCAGGTGTTGAAGGCGCTGAAAGAGCAGTACCCGATGACGCAGGCTTAGAGGCCGTTTGGCCTCTGGGTGGCTGCCAGGTCAGGCGTGCCCGGCCGCCAGGCTCAAATGCGCCAGGTCGATGCCGATCGAGGCGAGGATGCGGTCGTATTTGCGTTCGATGTCGGCGTCGAACAGAAGCTCCGGCGTGGCTGGGCAGGTCAGCCAGCCATTCTCGGCGATCTCGGTTTCCAGCTGGCCGGCGCCCCAGCCGGAATAGCCGAGAGCCATCAGCGCGCGCCGCGGGCCGCGACCGGACGAGATGGCGCGCAAGATGTCGACGGTGGCGGTGAGGCAGATGTCGTCGGAGACTGTGAGCGAGGATTCCACCCGGTAGTCGCCCGAGTGCAGCACGAAGCCGCGGCTGCGGTCGACCGGGCCGCCATTGCGCACGACGAAGTCGCGCGCCTGCGCCGGCAGCCGGATCGCCTCCTGCTCGTTCATGATGCCGAGCTGCACCAGGAGGTCGGGAAACAGCATTTGCTGCGTCTGGTTGATGATCAGGCCCATGGCGCCTTCGTCGCTGTGCGCGCAGATATAGATGACCGAGCGCGTGAAGCGGTCGTCCTTCATGCCGGGCATGGCAATCAGGAACTGGTCGTCGAGAAAGCCGCGTCCGCCGGCCGTCTTTTTGTGGCGCAACAAGTCCATGGAGCGGAGCGTAACGCGTTTCCTGAGCGCCGAAAAGGTGCGCCGCGCGCGATTCGCCCAAAGCCCAATAGCTGGAACAACGGATTCCTGACTACCATGTTCCCCCGACGGAATGCTTGAACTCGACTGTCCCTCGCCCAAAAGTCACGCAAATATGATACGCAGAGCGCCATGAAAACATTGCGCGGCCATGAACTGACGATCAAATCACCGCCATGCAAAGCTTGAAAATCCTGCTGCTCGGCGTCGCCATCGGATGCGGAGCAGCCCTTCCCGCCGCGGCTTCCTCTTCGGACTGGTACAACAGCGAAGGCGGCAAGGTGCGGCTGGTGACATCAGGCAAGGCCGACGGCGCCGGCCGCATCCATGGCGTGCTCGACATTGCGCTCAAGCCCGGCTGGAAGACCTATTGGCGCGACCCGGGCGATGCCGGCGTGCCACCGCAGATCGATGTCTCGGCCAGCACCAACATCACCGATGCGGCGTTTTCCTTCCCGCCGCCGCAGCGCCATGACGACGGCTACGGCAAATGGGCCGGCTACAACCATCCGGTTTCGCTGCCGGTGACATTCACCCTGTCATCGCCTGGGGATGCGGCCGTCATCGATGCCGACATTTTTCTCGGCATTTGCGAGACGATCTGCATTCCGGTGCAGACGCGGTTGAGCGTCGATCCCGCCGCCGATCCCGACAATGCCGAGGATGCGGCTCTGGTGAAGGCGGCCCTTGCCACCTTGCCCGCCCCTGCCAAAGCCGATTTCGGCATCAAGATCCTGCCCGGCGACCACGAGACGCTGGTTGTCGAGGCGACTTTTCCCGGCGATCCGGAGGCGGCGGATTTCTTCGTCGCCGGCGAGCGCGACTACATGTTCGGGGCGCCTGCGCGCAGCGAAAAGGACGGCCGGCTGGTGTTTACCATACCGATCCTCGACCGACCGTCGGCGACACCGACCGATGGCGGGTTGTATTACACCCTGACAAGTGCGGAAGGCGCGGTCGAGGGCGTTCTGCCGTTCCCCTGATACAAGCCCCGATCCAGGCTTTCCCTTGATCCAGGCCTTGTCGGCGGTTGCGGGAGATGCCTGATTTCGCTATCGCAAGAAACCTTCCCTGCTTTCACACGAGGACCATCATGACCATTGCCGTTGGCGACAAACTGCCCGATGCGACCTTCAAGGAAATGACCGCCGACGGCGCCAAGGTGATCACCTCGGCCGAGATTTTTGCGGGCAAGAAGGTGGTGCTGTTCGGCGTTCCCGGCGCCTTCACGCCGACCTGCAGCAACAACCATCTGCCGGGCTATCTCGAGAACCACGACGCCATCCTGGCGCGCGGCGTCGACACCATCGCCGTCGTCTCGGTCAACGACGTCCATGTGATGGGCGCCTGGGCCAATTTCACCGGTGGTGAAGGCAAGATCCTTTATCTGGCCGATGGGACTGGCGACTTCGCCAAGTCGGTCGGCCTCGATTTCGTAAGCAACGATATGGGGCTGCGAGCGAGACGCTTTTCGATGATCGTCGACAATGGCAAGGTAACCGCGCTCAATGTCGAGACCAAGCCCGGTGTCGACACGTCGGGTGCGGCTCACATTCTGAGCCAGCTGTAATCCCGGATTGCCATAACCTGGCGATCGCGCCTGCCTGGCGCGATGGTCTGCTTTTGGGGGACCTCGACGATGTTTGACATCATCTGGCGCAGTGTTGCGATCGGCATCGGCGCCACGGTGCTGATAGACCTGTGGGCGCTGTTCCTGCATCTGGCGCTCAGTCAGCCACGGCCGAACTGGGGGCCGCCCGGCCGCTGGGTCTGGCATCTCCGGGACGGCAAGGTTTTCCATGACGACATCGCCCACGCCGCGCCCTACGCGCATGAGACGGCGCTGGGCTGGGCGTTCCACTATTTCACCGGCATCGTCTACGGCATCATCCTGGTGGCGCTGGTGGGCAAGGCGTGGCTGGACGCACCGACCTTCCTGCCGGCCTTCATTCTCGGCATGGTCACTATTGGTGCCGGCTGGTTCCTGCTGGCGCCCGGCATGGGCGCCGGCTGGGCGGCTTCAAAGCGCCCCAATCCGATGCAGATCCGCGCCTTCAACGTGATTTCGCACACGGTGTTCGCGCTCGGCCTCTACGGCACGGCCCTGCTGATCCGCTAACCCTATTCGCTGACGGTGCGTGGCTTCATCGCGGCGACAGTGTCGATGATTTCCTGACGCAGCGCATCTTTCTCCGCCTCGAATTGTTCCCGCGTGATGCTGCGCCCGCCGGTGGCGGTGACGCCGAATTCCTCCAGCACGGATTCATGGCGCGCCTTCCATCGGATCACGTGCCCGGTCATCGCATGGGTGAGCGCCGGCACCGAGCCGGGATGCGCCGGCAGGCCGCAGGATTGCGTGGTCCGCGCATCCGCCGCCAGCATGACGACGTTCCAATCGTCGAAGCCGATGAGATCCATCTGGGCATAGAGGAACGCGCCATGCTCACCGTCCCAGATCGGCTGGTCGATGACCAGAAAGGGCATGGCGCGGCAATAGCCATGGCGCGCTGCCATCTCGCTGTTGAAGGTCTCGGTGCGCACCTGAAGCCGGTACCTGGCCGCGGCGAAAAGAGCGATGTAGTCGTCCGCCGTGCGCATGATGTTGCGCTGATCGTCCGACGCGAAGCCGGCCTCGCGCAGGAAGGCGCCGATCTTCGGATCGTCCCAGAGTTCCTTCGAGAAAACGCGCCTCACGCCATCGGCATCCGGCGTCGGACGCATCATTTTCTTGAGATCGGCAAAGCTGCGCTGCTGCTTGCCGAAAGTCCTGCGTCCGAACATCGCCGCGCCTCATCGCCAAGGTCGATTGCGCCGTTCTATTACCCAGGGATGAAATCGACTTTAACGCAAAGCCTAGAATTGCTGGCTTCTGGTCAGAACAGATGGCGCAAGTCTCTTCGCCCGTCCACGACGCGTACTATCTCGACGCACTCGACTAAGCCGTCGTCTGTGTCCGGGATCGTTTCGTAAAGCAGCAGGAACGGCGCCTCGACCAGCATTCGGGTTGAGGGACGGATGTCGGGTCGCCTCACGCCCATGCGTGGCTGATCGGCCAATTGCATGGCCCGCGACTCCAGCCGGTCGTAATAGCGGTCGGCTGCTCGAAGGCTTTCGCCGCCTATTGTCAGATAGATGTCAATCAGGTCAGCTCTGGCCGCTGGCGACCAGACTACCCTAGCGGCCATTCGACGAGGCTTTCACCAGCCGCTGCCGAGCTTCCTTTCTCAGCGCGTCAAAGTCTACAGGCTCCGGCTTCCCGCTTGCCTTGCCTTCATCCCATAGCTGACGCAGCCGGCGCACGTCCTCTTGTCGAAGCTCGCGCTTGGTGAGCCAATCACGCATCGCCTCGCGCACGATCTCACTCGTGGTGGCGTATTCACCCGCTTCCACTGCCTCGCGCATGGTCGCCGCCTGTTGCGGCGTCACGGCCACGCTTATCTTTTCCACGTTTGCCATAGGATCTTACTCTTGCTCTAAGGTAGTAAATAATACTCCTTTTGCTCCTCTCCAACAATCCGATTGCTGCACTGCGGACTGCCGCTTCTGGCCGCATCAGCGGCCGTCGATCGGTCGCCATCCGTGGAGGATGCTGCGCGCGCCGATGTCATAGGCGAAATAGTTGCCGCCGCCGGCCGGCTGATCCGCCTCGCGGCTGATCTCGCGATTGCTGAGTGAAAGCAGCAGCAGCGTTCCGACGCCACCATGGCCGACGAAAGCAATATCGCCGCCAACGGCGGCGTCTAGTACAGCCTCGACCTCGCTCACAATGCGCTGCTGGGCATCGATGGCGCGCTCCCAACCGCGAATGCTTTTGTGCGGATTGGCGAAGAACCGGTCGGCGACTGCCTCAAACTCCGGCGGTGGCAGGAAGCCGGTTGCCGAGCGGTCGTTCTCATGCATGCGTTCGCGCACCTCGACCGTGAGGCCAAGCTGCCTGGCCAGTATCTCAGCGGTTTCTATCGCCTTGCGCTCCGCCGACGAGACGACACGCCGGATCGAGCCGACCCATGGCTTCTCGAGCATGGCCAACGCCCTCGCCCGTCCGATCTCGGACAGTCCCCATTCCGGCACGGGAACGTTGGCGTCGATCTGAACCTGGGGATGGGTGATGTAGTATGCAATCGGCACGGGTGAGGTTTCCTGCCGGGAAGCCTAAACTCAATAGCTCTGGGTCGAGCGCCGCGCTCTCGGGGTTGCCGGCTGCTTGGCCGGCGCGGCCGGCTTCAGCGCGGCTGCAGGCTTCGGGGTTGCAGATGCGGCCGAGCCCTTCTTGAACGGCGCCATGCCTTCCCTTGCGAGTTCGTCGGCGCGTTCGTTCTCGGTGTGGCCGGCATGGCCCTTGACCCAGTTCCAGGTCACCTTGTGACGCCGGTTGGCCTCGTCCAGCGCCTGCCAGAGCTCACCGTTCTTGACCGGCTTCTTGTCGGCGGTCTTCCAGCCGTTCTTCTTCCAGCCATGGATCCACTTCGAGATGCCGTCCATGACATATTTGCTGTCGGTGTGAAGCTCGACGGCGCACGGCTCCTTCAGCGCATTCAGCGCCGAAATGGCGGCCAGCAGTTCCATGCGGTTGTTGGTGGTCTCAGCCTCGCCGCCCGACAATTCCTTGGTCTTGCCGTTGAAGCGCAGGATGGCGCCCCAGCCGCCGGGACCGGGATTGCCCGAGCAGGCGCCGTCGGTGAAGATTTCAACCTGCTTGGTCATGTCAGTCCATATTCCGAAGGGGAGCTGATGGCGCGGTGGAAGCGCATGCGGCGGATATATTCGGTCGGATCGCGCTTCATGACCAGCCCGCCATCGGGAACGGTCAGCCAGTCATAGAGCCGGGTCAGCATGAAGCGCAGCGCCGAGCCGCGCGCCAGCATCGGCAGCGCCGCCTTCTCACCGTCACTCAAGGGCCGCACGCTCTGATAGCCGGCCAGCAGCGCCGTGCCCTTGGTCAGATTGAAGGAGAAATCCTTCTCGAAACACCAGGCGTTGAGGCAGGTGGCGACGTCATAGGCGTAGAGGTCGTTGCAGGCGAAATAGAAGTCGATCAGGCCCGACAGTTTTTCGCCGAGGAAGAAGACATTGTCCGGGAACAGGTCGGCATGGATGATGCCCGCCGGCAGGCCCTGCGGCCAATGGCGTTCGAGATCGGTGAAATCGGCGTCGACCTCGGCGGCCAGTCCCGGCTCGACCTCATCGGCGCGCTCGCGTGAGGCGTTCCAGAGCTTGCGCCAGCCGTCGATGCCCAGCGCGTTGTCGCGGGTCATCGCAAAATCCTGGCCGGCGAGATGCAGGGCGGCCAGCGCTTTGCCGACTTCGCCGCAATGCGCCGCTGTCGGCCGCCGCAGCGACAGGCCTTCGAGGAAGGTGATGATGACCGCCGGGCGGCCGGCCAGCGTGCCGATGACAGTGCCGTCATGCGCGGTTACCGGCAGCGGGCAGGAAATCCCTTTGCGGGCGAGATGCCCCATCAGACCGAGGAAGAACGGCAGGTCGGCCTTGTCGACGCGCTTTTCGTAGAGCGTGAGGATGTAGGAGCCGCTCGATGTGTGCAGCAGAAAATTCGAATTCTCGGTGCCCTCGGCAATCCCCTTGTAGGACAAGAGGTCGCCGACCGGATAAGCCCTGAGGAACGCGCCGAGTTCGCCCTCGTTGACATCGGTGTAGACCGCCATGGGCTGTTCACGCGGCTCCGTTGACGAAGGCCATGTCGGCCCGCGTCAGTTCGACATCGCGCAGAACCCGCATGACTGGAAAATCCTCCGTTTCGGTCGCGGTGATCGCAAGATCGATGGTCACCTCGAAGCGCTGGCGGAAAGCGTCGATGATCTCGTCGACGATGATCTCCGGCGCCGACGCGCCGGCCGACAGGCCGAGCGTCGAAATGTCAGTGATGTCATTCCACGGAATTTCGGAAGCGCGCTGTACGAGAAGCGACATGGTGGCGCCGGCGCGCTCCGCCACTTCGACAAGTCGGCGCGAATTGGAAGAATTCGGCGCGCCGACAATCAGATAGAGATCGGCGCCGGCAGCGGTGTCCTTGACCGCTTCCTGGCGGTTGGTGGTGGCGTAGCAAATCGATTCGGCGGCCGGCGCATGCAATTGAGGGAAGCGCTCCTGCAGCGCCCGGATGATGCCGGCGGTGTCTTCGACCGACAGCGTCGTCTGGGTGACGAAGCCGAGCGCCTCAGGGTTGACCGGCGCAAAGGTAGCGGCGTCGGCTTCGGTCTCGATCAGCGTCACGGCGCCTTCCGCCAACTGGCCCATCGTGCCGATCACCTCGGGATGGCCGGCATGGCCGATCAGAAGCACATGGCGGCCGAGCCGCTGGTGGCGCATCGCCTGCTTGTGCACCTTCGACACCAGCGGACAGGTGGCGTCGAGATAGAAGAGTTCGCGCGCCTGGGCGTCGGCCGGCACCGATTTCGGCACGCCATGGGCCGAAAACACTACAGGCGACTTGCGATGCTCGGGCGGGATCTCCGACAGTTCCTCGATGAACACCGCGCCCAGGCTTTGCAGGCCTTCGACGACATAGCGGTTATGCACGATCTCGTGGCGGACATAGACCGGCGCGCCATATTTCTTCAGCGCCAGCACGACGATCTGGATGGCGCGGTCGACGCCGGCGCAAAAGCCGCGCGGCTGGCAGAGCCGGATCGTCAGAGGAGGTTTTGTGGCGGTCTGCAGCATGATTCCGGATCGGTTGATCGTATCGTGAGGCGAAATGAGGTGTGCACCCCTGCCCTGTCAAGGGCGGCTGGCATCATTCAGGCTTTGCCGGGCGGCGCAACCTGATGATCAGAACCGCGGCAAGGGCGGCGGCAAGGCCATACCAGGTGAACGCATATTGCAAATGCGAGTTCGGCAGATCGATGATGGTGATGCCGCCGACCGGCAGCCCACCGGGGTTCGGCGTCTTGTCGGCGTCGATGAAGATCGGCACCAGCACGGCACCCGCGGGCATGCCCGCACTTGCCGCCATGACGTCGCGGTCCTTCCAGTAGAAGATGTTCTTGGCCACATCATTGTCGGGCAGCATCATCGACGGCTTTGCCGGCAGCGGATTG
The DNA here is from genome assembly GCF_057784315.1 of Mesorhizobium sp. CNPSo 4684. NCBI lineage: Bacteria > Pseudomonadati > Pseudomonadota > Alphaproteobacteria > Hyphomicrobiales > Phyllobacteriaceae > Mesorhizobium > Mesorhizobium sp. CNPSo 4684. Next base: position 19,754 of record NZ_JBWLUX010000010.1, read on the forward strand.
CGCGCCAAGCCGGTGACCGTCACCTTGCCCGTCACCTGCCCTTGCGGGCGTTTGGCGGCGTCCTTGAGATCGTAGGGCACGAAGCCGCGGTTGATCAGCACGAAGCGGCCATCGTCGAGCGCCAGCGGCGTGTAGACATTGAAGCCGGCGTCACCGTCCCAGGTGGCGTAGAAGTGCCGCTCTCCGGAATGCAGGAACCTCCCGCTGACGGTGACCGGCGTGTAGTCGACATCGCCGGTGGCGGCGAATTCCTTCTCGACGTCCGCCAGTGGCCGTGGCGCCGAGTGGGTGCGCTGGTCGATGGTCGCCAGCAGGCCTTCCTTCCAGTGCAGGCGCTGCACCTGCCAGGTGCCTAGCCCCAGCAGGATGACGAACAGCACCAGGCCGAGGCCGAGCAGCAACGCCGTCTTCGGCCGCGAACGGCCGGTGGTTTTGGCCAGCGCCTCGCTCATTGCTCGTGGTCCAGCCGGCCTTCAGCAGCCTTGTTGGTGTATTGTAGCGTCAGCAGCACGCCTTTGATCAGCCTCAGCGCCGTCAGACACAGCGCCACCGCCAGCGGTATCCAGATGATGAAATGCAGCCAGAGCGGCGGGCTCAGCGTCACCTCCACCCACAGCGCCAACCCGACGATGATGAAGCCGATGATCAGGATGACGAACACGGCCGGGCCATCGCCGGCATCGGCATAGGAATAGTCGAGGCCGCAATTCATGCAGCGCTTGCCGACGGTCAGGAAGCCGGAGAACAGCCGCCCTTCGCCGCAACGCGGACACCGGCCGTGCAGGCCGGCCGAAATCGGCTCGATGGGTGGCCAGATCGCCCTATCTTCACTCACGGATAGTGTCTTCGCTCATGTTCTACGGCTCAATTTCGATCGGCGTTCCATCCGGCACCATAGCCCAGATTTCATCCATGTCGGAGTCGGTACCCCCAATGCAGCCATCGGTCCAGTCGACCAATTGAAGCAGCCAGCCCAGCCAACCGAAGCAGTAGACCATGATGGGCGCAAAAAGAAGAAAGGCGGCCGCATTGCCGCGGCCGCCTCTCTGATTCCTTGGGGTTAACTCCCCGATGAAAGCCGTCAGTGGCCTTCGATCAGCGCGCCGGCCGATCCCCAGACATAGATCGCGCTGAACAGGAACAGCCAGACCACGTCGACGAAGTGCCAGTACCAGGCAGCCGCCTCGAAGCCGAAATGCTGCTTCGGCGTGAAGTCACCCTTCATGGCGCGGATCAGGCAGACCAGCAGGAAGATGGTGCCGATGATCACATGGAAGCCGTGGAAGCCGGTCGCCATGAAGAAGGTGGCGCCATAGATGGAATCCTTGAAGCCGAACGGCGCGTGAATGTACTCGTAAGCCTGCACCATGGTGAACAGCATGCCGAGGCCGACGGTCAGCACCAGGCCGTTGATCAGGCCTTTGCGGTCGCCATGGATCAGCGAGTGGTGCGCCCAGGTCACCGTCGTGCCCGACAAAAGCAGGATGATGGTGTTGTAAAGCGGCAGATGGAAGGGATCGAGGACCTCGAGACCCTTCGGCGGCCAGACGCCGCCGGTAAAGGCGGTGCGGGCATATTGCTGCACCTCGCCCGGAAACAGGCTGGCATCGAAATAAGCCCAGAACCAGGCGACGAAGAACATCACTTCCGAAGCGATGAACATGATCATGCCGTAGCGCAGATGCAGCGACACGACACGCGTGTGATGCCCTTCATGCGCTTCCTTGATCGTGTCCGACCACCAGGCGAACATGGTGTAGAGGACGATGACCAGGCCGATGAAGAACAGCCATGGATTGGCGATGTTGTGGCCGAAGACCGGGAAATCGCCATTCTTGAGATACTGCATCAGGGCGACGCCGCCAACGGCGGTGACCAGCGCGCCGATAGAGCCCAGGAAGGGCCACGGGCTCGGGTTGACGAGATGGTAGTCGTGTTGTGGTTTTGCGTGCGCGTCTGCCATATCAACCCCCGAGATTTGCTTCGGTATCTGAAACTTTGGTGGTGCTGTCCGGCGCCGATGAAGCGACCGGTTTGTTCTTTTCGACCGGGAACATGGTGTAGGACAGGGTGATCGTCTTCAAGTCCTTCAGTTCCGGCACGTTGACGATGTCTGGATCCACATAGAACACGACCGGCATGTCCAGCGTCTCGCCGGGCTTCAGTGTCGTGTCGGTGAAGCAGAAACACTCGACCTTGTTGAAGTAAGGGCCTGCCAGCTCCGGCTGCACGTTGAAGGTGGCGCGGCCGGTGACGGCGCGGTCGAACTTGTTGGTGGCGCTGTAATGCGCCTGTGTGGTCTCGCCGATCTTGATGGTGACCGAGCGGGCGACCGGCTGGAACTGCCAGGGAATGCCATTGGTGTTGGCGTCGAAGCGCACGGTGATGTCGCGGTCGAGGATGCGGCCGGCATATTGCTTCTCGGCGCGCTGCGTGGTGCCGCCATAGCCGGTGGCCTGGCAGAACATCTTGTAGAGCGGCACCGCGGCGTAGGCCATGCCGATCATGCCGCCGAAGAAGGCGACGCAGACGGCGGCGACAACGCGGTTGGTGTTTTTCTTCCCGGGGTCGGTCATGGTCTGGCGGGTCATCGTCGGCCTCACATCGATCCGGTATGGCCGAATTTGACGATGGTGATGACGTAGAAAACGACAACCAGCGCCGCCAGCGCCAGGCCGATCGCGGCCGAACGGTTGCGCCGCGCCTTCTGCTGGCGCTCGGTCAGCGTGACCAGTTCAAGCTTCTTGTCGATCATGGTCATGCTCCACCGATGGCCAGAGCGCGACCGACGACGCAGTCGGCCAGATAGATGGCGAAGATCGCAAACAGGTAGAGCAGCGAATAGGCAAACAGCGCCTTGGCCGGCTTCATGACGCGGTCGTCATCGGTCATACGCAGCACTTTCCAGGCATACCAGACAAAGCCGGCGCCGAGCGCCAGCGAAGCGATACCGTAGCCCGCGGTGGTGAAACCGAGCACCCAGGGCAGCACGCCGATCGGCGCGAGGATCAGCGCATAGGCAAAAATCTGGCGGCGGGTCGAGGCCTGGCCGGCGATAACAGGCATCATCGGGATGCCGGCCTTGGCGTAGTCGTCGGACTTGAACAGCGCCAGCGCCCAGAAATGCGGCGGCGTCCACAGGAAGATGATCAGGAACAGGACGAGGCTTTCGAAGCTGACCGTTCCGGTCACTGCCGCCCAGCCGATCACCGGCGGAATGGCGCCGGCGGCACCGCCAATGACGATGTTCTGCGGTGTCGAGCGCTTCAGCCACATCGTATAGACGACGGCGTAGAAGAAGATGGTGAAGGCGAGCAGCGCCGCCGACAGCCAGTTGACCAGCACGCCAAGCGTCATCACCGACAGCGCCGACAGCACAAGGCCGAAACTCAAGGCCTCGCCGGGCAGGATGCGGCCGGACGGGACCGGCCGGCCGGCGGTCCGGCTCATTACGGCATCGATGTCGGCGTCGTACCACATGTTGAGCGCGCCCGAGGCGCCGGCGCCAATGGCGATCGCCAGGATTGCGACCATCGCTATCAGCGGGTTGACGGTCACGGGCGCCGCCACCATGCCGACAAAGGCCGTGAACACCACCAGCGACATGACGCGCGGCTTCAAGAGGGCGAAAAAGTCGCCCGCAGTGGCTTCCGAAATTCGAAAGCCCGCTTCGTCAATCAATGGGTCGTCGACCAGGGCCATGCGTAGTTGAGTCCAATCATTCCGTTGGCCGAAACCGCCGGCGGGCCGGCGGTTTCGTATTCGGGCTGCCTTACTTGATCTTCGGCAGCTGTTCCCACTGGTGGAAGGGCGGCGGCGAAGGCAACTGCCATTCGAGCGTCGTTGCACCCTCGCCCCATGGATTGGCGCCGGCCACCCGCTTCTTCTGGAAGGCTTCGAAGACGCCATAGAGGAAGATCACCACGCCGACGGCCGAGATATAGGAACCGTAGGACGACACCATGTTCCAGCCGGCAAACGCGTCGGGATAGTCGATGGTGCGGCGCGGCATGCCGGCGAGGCCGAGGAAATGCTGCGGGAAGAAGATCAAATTGACGCCGACGAAGGTGACCCAGAAGTGGGTGTTGGCGATCACCGGCGAGTACATGTAGCCGGTCATCTTCGGGAACCAGTAGTACCAGCCGGCGAAGATGGCGAACACCGCGCCCAGCGAAAGCACGTAGTGGAAGTGAGCGATGACGAAATAGGTGTCATGCAGCGAGCGGTCGAGGCCGGCATTGGCGAGCTGGACGCCGGTGACGCCGCCGACCGTGAACAGGAAGATGAAGCCGAGCGCCCACAGCATCGGCGTCTTGAACGAGATCGACCCGCCCCACATCGTCGCGATCCAGGAGAAGATCTTCACGCCCGTCGGCACCGCGATGACCATGGTGGCGAAGACGAAGTAGCGCTGCGTGTCGAGCGACAGGCCGGTCGTGTACATGTGGTGCGCCCAGACGATGAAGCCGACGGCGCCGATCGCGACCATGGCGTAGGCCATGCCGAGATAGCCGAACACCGGCTTCTTCGAGAAGGTCGAGACGATATGGCTGATGATGCCGAAGCCCGGCAGGATCAGGATGTACACCTCGGGGTGACCGAAGAACCAGAACAGGTGCTGGAACAGCAGCGGGTCGCCGCCGCCGTCCGGGGTGAAGAAGGTGGTGCCGAAATTGCGGTCCGTGAGCAGCATGGTGATGCCGCCGGCCAGAACCGGAAGCGACAACAGCAGCAGGAAGGCGGTGATCAGCACCGACCAGGCAAACAGCGGCATCTTGTGCAGCGTCATGCCCGGCGCGCGCATGTTGAAGATGGTGGTGATGAAGTTGATGGCGCCGAGGATCGACGAGGCGCCGGCAATGTGGATCGACAGGATCGCCAGATCCATGGCCGGTCCGGGCTGGCCGGAGGTCGACAGCGGCGGATAAAGCGTCCAGCCGCCACCGACGCCGTAGGCGCCGGGCGCGCTCGGCATGAAGGCCGAGGCGATGAGCAGGATGAAGGCCGGCGGCAGCAGCCAGAACGAGATGTTGTTCATGCGCGGGAAAGCCATATCGGGCGCGCCGATCATGATCGGCACCATCCAGTTGGCGAAGCCGCCGATCAGCGCCGGCATGACCATGAAGAAGATCATGATCAGCGCGTGCGCGGTGCCGAAGGCGTTGTACATGCTCTTGCCGCCATCGATGGCGGCGTCGCCGTTCATGCCGTAGACCATCTGCGCCAGACCGGTGAAGATCTGGATGCCGGGCTCCTGCAGCTCCATGCGGATGACGACCGAAAGCGCGCCGCCGACGATGCCCGCGAAGATCGCGAAGATCAGATAGAGCGTGCCGATGTCCTTGTGGTTGGTGGAGTACACCCACCGGACCCAGCCATGATAGGGCTTGTGGTCGTGGTCGTCGTGAGCTGCAGCTTCTGCCATGGTCGGCTCCGTTCCCTAATTCTTGCTAACCCGCGGCATCAATTGCCGGCGGCCGCTACCTTGTTGGTACCGTCGACCTCGGCCATCAGCGCCTTGTTGGCGCCGGGAAGGTCGGTCTTGGCTGCTGCCAGCCAGGTCTTGTATTGCGCGTCGGAGACGACGCGGATGGCGATCGGCATGAAGGCGTGGTCCTTGCCGCAGAGCTGCGAGCACTGGCCGTAATAGAGGCCTTCCTTTTCCGCCTTGAACCAGGTCTCGTTGGTGCGGCCGGGAACCGCGTCCATCTTGATGCCGAAGGCCGGCATGGCGAAGGAGTGGATGACGTCGGTGGCGGTGACTAGGACACGGGTCATGGTGTTGACCGGCACCACCAGCTCGTTATCGACCGCCAGCAGGCGCGGATAGACCTTGCGGTCTTCCTTGCCGATCGCCGCGCGATCGGCATCCTGAAGGATGGCCGAGTTGAAGGAGAGCGTGTTCTCGGTCTGATACTCATAGTCCCAGTTCCACTGATTGCCCGTCGCCTTGACGGTCAGCTTGGCCTCTTCCGGCGGCGTGTACTGCGCGGTCAGGAGTTGGAACGAGGGAATGGCGATGAAGAGCAGGATCACGACCGGCCCGACGGTCCAGATAATCTCGATCAGCGTGTTGTGGCTGGTCCTGGACGGAACCGGGTTCGCGCTGGCGCGGAACCTGAAGATGCACCAGGCAAGCAGAGCCAGAACCAGCACGGTGATCGGGACGACGAACCACATCGTGTAGTTCCCGAACCACTCGATCTGCCGCATCATGTCGGTCGCCGGCGGCTGAAAACTCATCTCCCATGGCTGCGGCTGGGCCGCATGAGCGGAGGCACCGGCGAAAAATGCGGCGGCAGCAGCTGCTGTTGCCATCAATTTGGCGCTTGTTGGGAATTTTCTCATCGCCGTCATCATCTCCCGGTTCCCTGCCGTCGTGGCGCAGGAATATCGTACATCGCCGGGATGGGAATCCCGGACAGTCCCAAGGCTGGTTCAAACCATACTCTATTTCCCTCCGCAAGAAAGGAGCGGGCAAAACCGTGCGGCATTTTTGCGCGCAAGCGCGAGCGCGCCGTTTCAACGGCCTCGCGGCTTGCGCGGATCGTCGACAGATAGGCTATGCGGGCTTGTGGCCGGAATGCGCCCGACGGTCGCAATTCGGGCGAATTTGCTAGGGAAAAGCGCATTATTGCGCTTGCCGGGGCTGACCGGCGGTCGCCCTATCCTTTACTTGGCCTTGGCGCGGCTTAAAGTGCCGTGATTCGCTAATGGAGCCGTCATGACCTCTTGGCTTTCGAGAAACTCCTGGCTTTCGAGAAGCGGGGCGAAGGTCATCTTTCTCGCCGCCCTGATCGGTATCGGCTCGTCCGCAACCGGCACTGCCAATGCAGCGCAGCCGAGCGGCACGGTCAAGTCGACGCATGGCGCGTGGTCGATCATCTGCGACACGCCGGCCGGCGCCACTTCGGAACAGTGCGTGATGATGCAAAACGTTGTCGCCGAGGATCGCCCGGAAATGGGACTTTCGGTCGTGGTGCTGCGCACCGCCGACAACAAGGCCGAGATCCTGCGCGTGCTGGCGCCGCTCGGCGTGCTGCTGCCCAACGGGCTCGGCCTCAATGTCGACGGCAAGGATATCGGCCGCGCCTATTTCGTGCGCTGCTTCCAGGATGGCTGCTATGCCGAGGTCATTCTTGAAAAGCCGCTGCTCGACACGCTGAAGACCGGGACGTCGGCCACCTTCATCGTCTTCCAGACGCCGGAAGAAGGCATCGGCATCCCCGTCGACCTCAAAGGCTTCGCCGACGGTTTTGCCGCCCTGCCGTGAGCCCAATTGTCCGTGGCCCTGAAGCTGCTCGCTCCCGACGATTTCGAGACCTTCAAGCGAATTCGCCTGGAGGCTTTGCGTGTTTGCCCCGAAGCCTTCGCCAGCAGGCTTGCGGATTGGGAAAGTCTGCCGGATGAGGAATGGCGGCAGCGCCTGACGAACAACCCGGTTGTCGTCAGCCTCAGCGGCGATGAACCCGTCGGCATAATGGGCCTGATGCGGCAGCAGGCCAGCAAGATGGCGCACCGCGCCACCATCATCATGGTTTATGTGCGCGACACAGAGCGCGGCGGCGGGCGTGCCGTTGCGATGCTCGATTTTTTGCTCGACCATGCCCGGAGATTGGGTATCAGGCAGGTCGAACTGGCGGTAAGCGCGGAAAATCCGGCGGCAACGCGATTTTATCAACGCGAAGGTTTTCATGAAATCGGCCGCATCCCCGCCGGCTTTCTTTACGAAGGCCGGGAGATTGACGAAATCATGATGGCGCGGCGGCTGACTTAGGGGCTTCTGTGTTTCCGTCGCGGAGATTGCCGAACAGCGCCCCGGCGCCTACATGCGGTGAAACCGTTGTTGAAGGATCCACCATGAACAGCCTGATCGGCCAATTCGACATTTCAGACGATCGCATCAAGCGGATCGTCGCCGACACCCTTAACGGCGCCGATGACGGTGAGCTGTTCCTCGAATACAGCGAGAGCGAAGCGCTGATGTTCGACAATGGCAAACTGAAGACCGCCAATTTCAACACCGACCAGGGTTTTGGCCTGCGTGCGGTGGCCGGCGAGGCGAGCGGCTACGCCCATTCCAGCGATCTTTCCGAAGCGTCGCTGCTGCGCGCGGCGGACGCGGTGTCGACCGTCAAGGGCGGCTATTCCGGCACGCTTGCCGCCGCCCCTGTCCGCACCAACCGCCATCTCTACGGCGACGAGAACCCGATCCCCTCGCCTTCCTTCGAGGTCAAGGCCAAGCTGTTGCAGGAAATCGACGCCTGGCTGCGGGCCGAGGATCCGCGCGTGCGCCAGGTGACGGCCTCGCTCGCCGCGTCCTGGCAGCATGTCGAGATCGTGCGCGCCGACGGCCAGATGGTGCGCGATATCCGCCCGCTGGTCCGCATCAACGTCTCCGTCGTGGTCGGCGATGGCGACCGCCAGGAAAGCGGCTCCTACGGCATGGGCGGGCGCAAGGCGTTCGGCGAGTTCCTGGTCGAGGACAGTTGGAAGCATGCGGCCAAGGAAGCGCTCAGGCAGGCGCTGGTCAATCTCGAAGCGATCCCGGCCCCGGCCGGCACGTTCGACATCGTGCTGTCCAGCGGCTGGCCGGGCGTCATGCTGCACGAGGCCGTCGGCCACGGGCTGGAAGGCGATTTCAACCGCAAGAAGACGTCGGCCTTCGCCGGCCTGCTCGGCCAGCAGGTGGCGGCCAAGGGCGTCACCGTCGTCGATGACGGCACCATGCCCGAGCGGCGCGGTTCGCTGACCGTCGACGATGAAGGCACGCCATCGGCCCGCAACGTGCTGATCGATGACGGCAGACTGGTCGGCTACATGCAGGACCGCCAGAACGCCCGGCTGATGGGCATGAAGGCGACCGGCAATGGCCGGCGCGAAGGCTATGCGCACCAGCCGATGCCGCGCATGACCAACACCTACATGACGGCGGGCGACATGGAGCCGGACGAGATCATCGCCTCGGTCAAGAACGGCATCTATGCCGTCTCCTTCGGCGGCGGCCAGGTCGACATCACCTCGGGCAAGTTCGTGTTCGGCTGCACCGAGGCCTACATGATCGAGAACGGCAAGGTGACGCAGCCGATCAAGGGCGCCATGCTGATCGGCAACGGGCCGGACGCCATGCACCGCGTGTCGATGATCGGCAACGACATGAAGCTCGACAACGGCATCGGCATGTGCGGCAAGGCCGGCCAGGGCGTGCCGGTCGGCGTCGGCCAGCCGCATCTCAGGATGAACCAGATGACGGTGGGCGGCACCAGGGTTTGAGGTGCCAACCCGCCAGGCTTGAATAGCTGACGCAATAAGGATATCTTACCTTTGTCTTACACAAAGGCGTGCGCGATGGCTGCTACAGAAAAGCTTACAACGACCGTCTCCACCAAGGGACAGGTAATCCTGCCCAGTGCGATCCGGAAGCGCAAAGATTGGGGTGCGGGCACACGCCTGCAGGTCGAAGATACGCCGGACGGAGTGCTTTTGAAATTGGCGCCGGCCTTTGCCCCGACGCGACCAGAAGATGTCTTCGGTGTCCTACCGCACAGTGGCAGGCCGAAGACTCTGGAGGAGATGGACGCGGCCGTCCTTGCGGAAGCCCGGCGGCGCAATGCTCGCGATTGATACCAACGTTATCGTCAGGTATTTGACGAACGACGATCCGGAGCAGTCCCCGCGAGCCCGGCGGCTGATCGATGGTCAACCCGTCTTTGTCGCCGTCACGGTAGTCCTGGAGGCCGAATGGGTGCTGCGCAGTGCCTATGGCTATGGCCAAGCCGCGGTCGTGGGCGCGCTGCGACGGTTCGGCGGGTTGCCCACGGTTGAACTGGAAGACGCTGCGATTGTCTCCTCTGCGCTCGATCTGTCCGAAGCGGGAATGGATTTTGCAGATGCGCTGCATCTGGGGAAAGCAGCTCATTGTGCTAGCTTTGCAACCTTTGACCGCAGTTTCCTGAAGGCTGCAAAGGCGGCCGGACATGATGGCGTGCAGGAAGCATAGCAAAGAGGCGCGCCGGTAGCGGCCTGCCATTCGACGTCACCCCGAATGCGCAGGCTGTTTTCCAACTTCAAATCTCAGCCGGCACCTTGAAGCGAACACAATTCACATTAGGAAATTAGTAACTGTTGAACTGCCTGGGCTGCCGTTTGCGCACAAACGCCGTACCCAGCTTCTCGTTGCGGTGTTGGTGATGGCAATGCGGCCCGGCGTCCTGGCTCTCCTCCTTGGCTTCGTTTCCTTGATTGGCGCGACAGCGCTGCAAGCCGGTCCGGCGGCGGCACAATCGACATGGTTTAAGGCGCGGTCGACGCAATCCGCTGCCGCTGTCGGCGGAAGCACCAGCGTTCCCTACGGCTGGGTCGATTTCTGCCATCGCCGGCCAAAAGAGTGCAAGGTGCCCGCTCTGCCGGCCGCCGATGTCAAGCTGACCGCGCAGAAGCTGAGCATCCTCAAGCGGGTCAATCAGAAGGCGAACAGATCCATCAAGCCCGTCAGCAACTTCGATCACTGGGGCACCATGGAAGACCACTGGGACTATCCTGTGGACGGCAAGGGGGACTGCAAGATCTACGCGCTCTACAAGCGCAAGCTGCTTCTGCAGGCAGGTTTCCCCCGGCAGGCGCTGTTGATGACGGTGGTGCGCGACCTCAACAATGAAGGCCACACCATCCTGACGGTGAAGACCGACAAGGGCGATCTTGTCCTCGACAATCTGGTCGATGAGATCAGGCCCTGGAACGCGACGGGCTATTATTTCCTGAAACGCCAGTCGCAGCAGAACCCAAACAATTGGGTGTCGATCAACCAACGCGGCGGCACGCCGAAACGGATGTCGCCAAGCTAGGCTGCGGCTACCGCCGTCTCTTTGGCTTCTCCAGCAGCGCCACCGCCTCGACATGCGGCGACCAGAGGAACTGGTCGATCGGCGTGACGCTTTTCAGCACGTAGCCGCCATCCATGAGGATGCGTAAATCCCGGGCCAGCGTCACCGGGTTGCAGGAGACGGCGGCGACGAAGGGCACGTCGGAGCGGGCGATCTGCTTCGACTGGTCTTCGGCGCCGGCGCGCGGCGGGTCGAAGACGACACCGTCGAAGGCGTTCAGTTCCTTGAACGTCAGCGGGCGCCGGAACAGGTCGCGGCGTTCGCCGGTTACGCGCTTCAGGCCCGTGGCGAAGCGTGATCCGCGGTCGAGCGCCGAAAGGGCGGGTGCGTCGCCTTCGACCGCGTGGACCTCGGATTTCGCCGCCAGCCGAAGCGCAAAGCTGCCGCAGCCGGCGAAGAGATCCGCGACTTTCTTGGCGCGTTTCAGATGTCCGCCAACAATGTCGGCCATCGTCTGTTCGGCGGCTTCGGTGGCCTGCAGAAAGGCGCCGGGCGGCACTGCGACAGCGACGGTTCCGAACATGACCACCGGCTTTTTCGGCTCGATGACGATCTCGTCGTCGATCGAAAGCCGGGCAAATCCATTGGCCATGACGAAGTTGGAGGCGACCCGGCGCTGGTTCTCGCCCAGTTTGCCTGACTCATAGACCGCGACGTCGAGGCCCGAACCCGTCACCGTGACCACCATGCGGAACGACTTGGTGGTGGCGCAAACCAGGTCGGCGACCGATCGCAAGCGATCGAGTGCTGCGACGATCTCCGGCAGCGAGATCGGGCATTCCTCGATCGGGATGATTTCCGGCGACAGATGGCGATGGAAGCCAAGCAGCATACCGGTGTCGGCGCGCCGGGCGGCAAGCACGACGCGGCGGCGTGTGTGGGGTGCACACGGCACCAAGGCGCCGATGTCGCTGGCAATGCCCTTCAAGGCATGCACCACCTTGTCGCGTTTCCACTGGTGGTAGGCGTCGGCTTGCAGATGCTGGACGGCGCAGCCGCCGCATTCTGTGAAATGCCGGCAGGCCGGGTCGATACGCAGCGGCGAGGCTTCCAGCACCGCCATCAGAGTGGCGCGATCCCTTTCGCGCGCCGCGGTGACAGTTTCGCCCGGCAGCGTGAAGGGAATGAACAGCTCGCCGGTTTCCGTCTCGGCGACGCCATCGCCTTGCGAGCCCAATCTCTTGATGGTGAAGCGCGTGCTCATCGGTCCTTGATCCCACCGAGCAGGAATTCGCGGTTGCCGTCGCCGCCTTCGATCGGCGACATGTGCAGACCCAGTGTACGCCAGCCAGGGACGCCTTCGAGCCATTCCTGCAGCAGGCCGGCAACGCGGGCGGCGTCATAGGGGTCTTTCAGCAGGCCACCCTTGCCGATCGCCTCGCGGCCGGCCTCGAATTGCGGCTTGACCAGAAACACCGCTCGCGCTCCCGGCCTGGCGATGGCAAGCGCCGGCGGCATCGCCAGTTTCAGCGAAATGAAGCTGACGTCGGAAACGATGAAATCCGGGATACGGCCGCCGAGATCAGCGGCCGTGAGCTCGCGGGCGTTCAAACCCTCGATCACGGTGACGCGCGGGTCGGACGAGACATCGGGATGCATCTGGGCGTGGCCGACATCGATTGCCGTAACGTGGACCGCACCGCGTTCCAGCAGCACCTGCGTGAAGCCGCCGGTCGAGGCGCCGATATCAAGGGCTTCCGAGCCCGAGGGATCAAGACTGAAATGGTCGAGCCCCGCAATCAGCTTCAGCGCCGCGCGCGAGACATAGCCCTGCGCGGGATCGTCGATGACGATGAGGCATTGCGGCAGGACGGTCTGGCCGGGCTTGCGGGCGACCACGCCGTCGACTGAGACAGTTCCACGCTCGACCGCGTCGCGGGCGCGCGAGCGGCTTGCAAACAGGCCGCGCTGGACGAGCAATTCGTCGAGCCGCTGGCGTGTGCTGGCTGGCAGAGGGGAGTTCATCGGCCTTCATGGCGAAAGCCGGTCGCGAAGGCAAGGACATTGGGATGGGAGGTGAGAAAAGCTGGCCGCCCGCCGCCGGTTGATTATCGCGCAAAGTCCGGCAAGATGGCCAGGCGGGTGGACGAGGCATGCGAAGTACGAATGCTGATGTGAACCTGCCATTGCGGCGCCCGCGCGCTGGACGTTTGGAGGCGATCCCTAACGACACTTCATGCAATGCCGTGCGCGCACGTTAAACCACCGTCATTGCGATAGAGGGGACAAGTCATGGCCAAGAAGTATACTGCGAAGTGCGCCTGCGGCGCCGTCAAGTTCGAGTTTGATACCGATCCCACTTTCATTGCAATTTGTCACTGCCTCGACTGCAAGAAGGCTTCCGGCGGCGAAGCTGCGACGTTTTTCGCCGTGCCAGAGGATGATTTCACGCTGATCAGCGGCAAACCGAAAGCGTTTCACTATATCGCCAATTCGGGCAATGGGCTCGACCGGAATTACTGCCCGGAATGCGCCGCGCGGGTATTCACGGACCATCTCGAAGGGTTCCCCGGCACGGTGTTCGTCCAGCTCGGAAGTCTCGACCGCCCCGAGTTGATCGCGCCGAAACTCGAGATGTTCACCAGGCGTCGTCTCGGATGGGTAAAGCCACTTGACCTCCCCCAGTTCGAGAACATGCCCAGTTGAAGGAATGCCCAGGCGGATGGACGAGGCAATGCCTAGGAGGCTGAATGCTGAAGGGAACCTGCCATTGAGGCGCCGCCCACTGGACCCTGGAGGGCGACCCCGGCCCGATCACCGCTTGCAACTGCACGCTTTGCCGCCGCTACGGCACGCTGTGGGCCTATGATTTTGTCGACGAGCGCATCCGCGTTGCGGGACCTCTGCTTTCCTATACGCGGGCCGGCAAGGAGACGCCGTCTTTCGAAATCCTGTTCTGCCCGACCTGTGCCTGCGTGCTTGCCTGGCGCGGCTTGCGCAGCAGCGACAGCGGCCGCACGCGGATTGCCGTGAATGTCAGGCTGGCGCCGCCCGAGGCGGTCGCGGACCTACCGATCGATCATTTCGACGGGCTGGACACTTTTGACGATCTACCGCGCGATGGGCGCTGCGTGCGCGATATGTGGTTCTAGAAAATGGTGCGCGAAACCTCACGCTCGACGGCGGGCGTCAGCCCGTCACCGGCGTCGCCGAAAGCCTGCTTGGGCGAGCTCTCGACGGACGCAGCCGATACGTCCGGCACGACGACGAGCTGCGGCACATGCTTGTAGGAAAAGCCGCCCCTGATGTTGCCCATCTTGCCGGCGACGATCTCGACCACCGCCTGTTCGAGCTTGCGGTCATAGCGGGTTTCGGCCACGGCCGGCGCGGCGATGACAGCCAAAAGGGCCGCGCCGCACAGAAGCATTCGCATTGTTTTTTAACTCCCTGCCTTGGTCGGGTTCTAGCAGGGCGGCGTTGAAAAACGGCCAAAAGACACGGTAAGCGAAACGCCAAAGGGCAGCGTTAACAGAGCGTTATGCCGGCAAGCGGCAAAATGCATCAGAGGTGTGAGATTTTGATTCAGGCGCGTTGCGCGAGATTTGTCAGGCGCGTTGCGCGCGCGCGGAATGGCCAAGCGCAACGAACACGGTGCGCACGATGCCTGCGGCGTCTAGCCCGGCGTCGGCATACATTTTTTCCGGCTTGGCGTGGTCGGTGAACTCGTCCGGCAGCACCAGCGGCCGCACTTTCAGGCCGCTTTCGAGCAGGCCTTCATGGGCGAGGAACTGCAGCACATGGCTGGCGAACCCGCCGACAGCGCCCTCTTCCACCGTCACCAGCACTTCGTGCGAACGGGCGAGACGGCGGATCAGATCCTCATCGAGCGGCTTGGCAAAGCGGGCGTCGGCAACCGTCGTCGAAAGCCCGGCAGCGCCGAGTTCCTCGGCGGCGATTAGGCAGTCCTGCAGCCGTGTGCCGAAGGAGAGCAGCGCCACCTTGGTGCCTTCCCTGACGATGCGGCCCTTGCCGATTTCGAGCACCGAGCCGCGCTCCGGCATGTCGACGCCGACACCGTTGCCACGCGGATAACGGAAGGCAATGGGGCCTTCGTCGTAATAGGCGGCGGTGCGCACCATGTGGCGAAGCTCCGCCTCATCGGCAGCCGCCATCACCACAAAGCCCGGAAGCGTCGCCAGGAAGGTGGTGTCGAAGGCGCCGCAATGGGTGGCGCCGTCGGCACCGACAAAGCCGGCGCGGTCGATCGGGAAACGCACCGGCAGTTTCTGGATCGCCACGTCGTGGACGACTTGGTCATAGGCGCGCTGCAGGAAGGTCGAGTAGATGGCGGCGAAGGGCTTGTAGCCTTCGGTGGCGAGGCCGGCGGCAAAGGTCACCGCATGTTGCTCGGCGATGCCGACATCGAAGGTCCGGGTCGGAAACACTTCGCCGAACAGGTCCAGGCCGGTGCCGTTCGGCATGGCGGCGGTGACGGCGACGATGCGGTCGTCGGCGTGCGCTTCCTGGATCAGGCTTTCGGCGAACACCTTGGTGTAGGCCGGCGCATTGGCCGGCGCCTTGGTCTGCGCGCCGGTGATGACGTCGAACTTGTTGACGCCATGATATTTGTCGGGCGCGGCCTCGGCCGGGCCGTAACCCTTGCCCTTCTGGGTCACGACATGGATCAGCACCGGGCCGTCGGCATTATCACGGACATTTTTCAAGACCGGGATCAGATGTTCGAGATTGTGCCCGTCTATCGGGCCGATATGGTAGAAGCCAAGCTCCTCGAACAGCGTGCCGCCGGTGACGTAGCCGCGCGCATGTTCGACCGCCCGCGTGATGGCGCGATCGGCTCGCTTGCCCAGATAGGAGGTCAGTTTCTTGCCGAAATCGCGCAGGCCGAGATAGGTCTTGCCTGAGGCGAGCCGCGCCAGATAGGCGCTCATGGCGCCGGTCGGCGGGGCGATCGACATGTCGTTGTCGTTGAGGATGACGATCAGGCGGGCATCGAGCGCGCCGGCATTGTTCAATGCTTCAAATGCCATGCCGGCCGACATGGCGCCATCGCCGATGACGGCAATGACATTGTTGTGGCCGCCCGAGAGGTCGCGCGCCATGGCCATGCCGAGGCCGGCGGAAATCGAGGTGGAGGAGTGGGCGGCGCCGAACGGGTCGTATTCGCTCTCGGCGCGGCGGGTGAAGCCGGACAGGCCGCCCTCCTGGCGCAGCGTGCGGATGCGGTCGCGGCGACCGGTCAGGATCTTGTGCGGATAGGCCTGGTGGCCGACATCCCAGATCACGCGGTCTTCCGGCGTGTTGAAGACATAGTGCAGCGCCACGGTCAGTTCGACGACACCGAGGCCGGCGCCGAGATGCCCGCCCGTATGCGAGACGGCATCGATCAGCTCGGCGCGCAGCTCCGAGGCCAGCTGCGGCAGCTCGCTTTCGTCAAGCTTCTTCAGATCGGCTGGAATGCGGACCTTGTCGAGAAGCGGCGTGTGCAGCGTTGCGTTCACTGTTTAGGAGCCTGCCCAGCTATTTTCGTTCATGCGCGTTGATCATGGGCGAAATATGCCTCCGCCCGCCGAATGTAAATGCGTGTCAGTGACGCGGGTGTTGCTGACGTTAATTGTCCGGTAACGGAATGAACTCTTCCTCATCTCCAGGAACGATATCGAAGCGGCCCGTCTTCCATTCCTGCTTGGCCTGTTCGATACGCTCCTTCGACGACGAGACGAAATTCCACCAGATGTGGCGTGGAGAGCCGAGCGATGCCCCACCAAACAGCATGAAATGGGCGCCGCGTTCGGATGAGACGACGAGTTCGTCGCCGGGCCGGAACACCAGCAGACGCTCGGCCGGAAAGCGGTCCCCCGATATCGAGACATCGCCGTCCAGCGTGTAGATGGCGCGTTCCTCGGCGTCGGCGGGAATTTTCACACTGGCGCCGGGCGCCAGGCGCAGATCGGCGTAGAGCGTCTCGGTGTCGGCTCTTACCGGCGAGCGCAAACCCTGGAAATCGCCGATCACAACGCGACCGCTGACGCCTTCGGCGTCGATTTCGGGCAGATGCAGCGCCGCGGTGTTCTCGAACACCGGCGCCACCTCCTCCTTGCCGTCGGGCAGCGCCAGCCAGGTCTGCAGGCCGGAGACCGACATCGGCGCGCCGCGCAATTCTTCGGGTGTGCGCTCGGAATGAACGATGCCGCGGCCGGCGGTCATCAAATTCACGTCGCCGGGCTGGATGACCATCTCGGTGCCGAGCGAGTCGCGGTGCCTGATCTTGCCGTCGAACAGATAGGTGACGGTGGAAAGCCCGATATGCGGGTGTGGCCGGACATCGAGCGCCTGGCCGGCGCGCAATATGGCCGGACCCATGCGATCGAAGAAGATGAAGGGACCGACCAGGCGCCGCCTTGCCGTCGGCAGAGCGCGGCGAACCTGAAAACCGTCAATGTCCTTGGCGTTCGGAATGACCATCAGCTCAATCTGGTCGCTGGCGAAGGCGTCGCCAGGCTCAGGGTCCCGGCCGGGGAAAAAACTCATCTGGATATCCTCAGGCGAAGCGCAGCGCCGATTTGGCTTTTGCCTTGGCTGCCACCTCTTCGCGATTGCGCGGATGGTGTGTGGTTTCCAGCGAATGCAGCAATTCATGCGCCGATGCAGCGATCGCCTCGACGGCGCGATCGAAGGCGGCCTGATTGCGTTGCGAGGGGCGCGTCGTTCCGCTCAATTTGCGCACGAACTGAAGGGCGGCGTCGCGGATCTCGTCATGGGTCGCCGGCGGATCGAAATTGAACAGGGTCTTGATGTTTCTGCACATGCTTGAACTCCTTACCTGCTTTCTCTGCCCGCCCCGTTTGACAAATTACTCCGCGTCGAGCGGCTCGGTTCCCACCGGCTTGCCGTCACGCGACAGCCTGATCTTCTCGACCTTGTCTTCGGCCGACTTCAGCAGCCGGTCGCAATGGGCCTTCAGCGCCTCGCCGCGTTCATAGATCCTGATCGACTGATCGAGCGGCACGTCGCCGCGTTCGAGATCATCGACGATCTTTTCGAGCGCGTCGAGTGCCTGCTCGAAGCTCATCGCCTTGACGTCTTCATTTGCTTCGCCAGCCATAGTCTATCCCTTCATCAGCCGCCCGACATGGGCGGCGACCGAAAATGCCAATCCCTGCAGATCGTAGCCGCCCTCGAGCAGGCTGACGAGCCGGTTGCCGCTGTGGCGCCCGGCGCGTTCCAGCAACTGGCCGGTCGCCCAGTCGAAATCGTCCTCGCTGAGGTTGATCTCGGCCAGCGGGTCGCGATGGTGGGCGTCGAAGCCGGCGGAAATAATGATCAGGTCAGGCGCAAAATTGTCGAGCGCCGGCAGGACACGCGACAGCAAGGCATCGCGGAACATGTCCGAGCCGGTCTGTGGCGCCAGCGGCGCGTTGACGATATTGCCGGCGCCGATTTCGGTCTTGGCGCCCGTGCCGGGATAGAGCGGCATCTGGTGCGTAGAGCAGTAAAGCACCGACGGATCGTCCCAGAAAATGTCCTGCGTGCCGTTGCCGTGGTGCACGTCCCAGTCGACGATGGCGACGCGTTCGGCGCCATGTTTCTTCTGCGCATAGCGCGCAGCGATCGCCGCGGTGTTGAACAGGCAAAAGCCCATGGCGGTGGTCTTTTCGGCGTGGTGGCCGGGCGGACGCGCGGCGACGAAGGCGTTGGCAATACGGCCCTCGAAGACATCGTCGACGGCGGCATTGGCCGCACCGATGGCGGTGACCACCGCTTGCCAGCTTTTCGGGCTGGCGCTGGTGTCGGCGTCGATCGGGGCAATGCCACTCTCGGGGATCGCGGCGCGGACGCGGGCGACGAAATCCTCGGGGTGGGCATAGAGAATGGTGGCCTCGTCGCCTTGCGGCGCCGTGACCCGGTCGAGCGCCGCAAAGGCCTCGTCGTCGAGCACGCGCTCGATGGCGCGCAAGCGGTCGGGCCGCTCCGGATGACCGGGCGGCGTCAGATGTTCGAGGAAGATCGGATGGGTGTAGAGCCTTGTGACCATGACCCGATATAGGCGCGCCCGGCCGCTTTGACCATGGTTTGACGCCGCGTCGCCTCGACGTTCAACAGGGTTTAGGTGCTCGGCTGCGTCCAGCGCGAGCCGCCGAATGAGGCCAGCGCCTTGTCCCTGAGCTCCCGGAACTTGGACGACGCCTCGGCCAGCCGCTGGTCCCACTCGGCGTTCGGCACCTGGCCTTCAATGGTCTTGAAATAGACCTGCATCAGGCAGGCGATGGCGAAGGGTTCGATGAATGCCGCCTTGAAGGCCCAGGCCAGCAGGATCGCCAGCACGAAGGCCCAGCCGCCGAGCTGCCCCGGAATGAACCACATGATGGCGGCGGCCGGCGCCAGCATCAGCAGGAAGATGACGAAGGACACGCCCCACATGATCACCGCCAGCCAGACCGCGTTCTTGACCATGGTCTTGCCGTTCTGGGCATAGAGCACGACGCCTTGCCGCGCCGTCTCGAAGGGCGAGGACGAGTTGATGCGGATGTTGTAGCCCAGGATGATCTCGTCGACATAGGTCAGCGACAGGCGGATGACCGTGTTGATGAAGGCGACCAGGCCGCCCAGACCCGGAATGGGCAGGAAGGCGGCGATGCCGCCGATCAGGCCGGTGATGGCGCGGATGGCGCCCTTGACCAGCTGATCGAGTACGAAAAGGATGTTGGCCTCGGCGAAACGCTCCTTCACCACATCCTTGGCATAGGCGATCTGGTCCTGGCCATTGGGGATGTCGCGGCCGTCGATCAGATGCACCATGACGACGATATGCCCGGCCTTGACGACGTAGAGGATGTATTCGCGGACCCAATAAAGCGCGATCGAAACGACGCCGATGCCGACGATGCCGCCCCACAGCGCAAACGACAGCGGCCCGTCGGGATCGGTGGAGATATGGCCAACGCCATAGCCGACGGAGGCGCCGCTACCGGTCGCCACGATGTAGGCGAGCGTGATGCCGAAATAGACGATCATGCGAAAGACGATGAATGGCCATGTCCTGATCATGATGGACACCGACCTGCCGATATCGAAATCCCACATGCGCCCGAATCTCCCCTCAGAGATGGCTGGGGAGGATGAGCCTGGGTCGAAAATTGTCAATCTCGGCAAATGCCGGGCCTCGGCCGGTGAGATTTCAGACCGGCTGCGGACCCTGCTTCTTGAGCAGCCCCTCTAGCAACTGCTTGAAGGCCGCAACCACGGTCTTCGACGTCGCTTCGGGGTCGCTCGAATTGGCTATGCGCTGCGCCGCCTGGCTGCTGGCGCCGTTGATCAGCCGCGCAGCGGTTTCGGGGTCGACGCCGGGCACGACCACCCCCTCCTGCTGCAGACTGGTCAGATGATCGGTCATTGAACCGACGCAGGCATTGGCATTCGGCCAAAGTGCTGGATCCCCCAGCACGGCCGGGCCATCCCTGAACATGATGCGCTGGATTTCGGGCTCCAGCGCCATTTCGATATAGGTCGTGCATTCGTCGACGAAATGCTGCCAGCGGGTCGGCGCTTTCGACGCGATCTCATTTATGCGAACCGCCATCTCGCCGTCGATCTCGGCGATGACCGCCTGCAGCAGCCCCTTCTTGTCGCCGAAATGATGGTAGAGCGCGCCGCGCGTCAGCCCGGCCGAGGCGGTGAAATCGTCCATCGAGGCCTCGGCATAGCCGATCGTGCCGAAGGCATGGCGGGCCGCCGTGATCAGCTTGGCGCGCGTTTCGGCGATCATCTCCTTGCGGGGTCTGTGCATGGTTCTGGCCCTATTCACATACGCATCGTATGCCAATTGACATACGCCGCGTATGCACTATCTTAAAATCATACGCATCGTATGTAATTGTTGAATTGGCCTTTGTCGAGGAGCCCGCAATGCAAAACCCCTACGCCGAAATCTTTCGTGCCCCCGGAGCCAAGGGCTTTGCCAGCGCCGGCTTCCTGGCGCGCCTGCCGATCGCCATGGCGCCGATCGGAATCGTGGCAATGCTGTCGCAAACGCATGGCGAATACTGGCTGGCCGGCGCCGTCGCGGCGGCCTTCGCGCTGAGCAACGCTTTCGTGGCACCGCAAATCTCACGGCTGGTCGACCGCCTCGGCCAGACGCGGATCGTGGTTCCCACCACCATCGTCACCGTACTCGCCTTCGCGGTGCTGATTGCGGCAGCCAATCAGGATTGGCCCATATGGACATTGTTCGTGTCGGCATTGGCGGCTGCCGCCATGCCCAGCATGCCGGCCATGGTGCGCGCGCGCTGGACCGAGATTTTCCGCGGCCGGCCGCAGATGAACACCGCTTTCGCCTTCGAGTCGGCTGCGGACGAACTCGTCTACATCGCCGGCGCATCGCTGTCGGTGGGCTTGAGCGCCGCGCTCTTCCCGGAAGCTGGTGTTCTGGTGAGCACGCTGTTCCTCGCCATCGGCTCGACAGCTTTCATCCTGCAGCGCTCGACCGAGCCGCAAGTGCGGCCGGTGGATCGTGTCACAAGCGGCTCGGCAATCCGGCTGCGCCCAGTGCAGATCATCACCTTCGCCCTGATCTTCGTCGGCGCCACCTTCGCGACGACGGAAGTGAGCACGGTGGCGATCACCAAGGAACTCGGCCAGCCGGGCGCCGCCAGCCTCGTCATCGGCGTCTATGCGCTGGGATCGTTCGTGCTCGGCCTCGTTGTCGGCGCGCTCAATCTGAAGGCACCGCTGCAGCGCCAACTGGCCATCGCGGTCGCTCTTGTCGCGCTCGGCACTTTGCTCCCCCTGACGGCCGGCACCGTGCCGGTGCTGGCGCTGACCGTGTTCGTCAGCGGCGTGGCGATTTCGCCGACCTTCATCACCGCCTTCGGCCTGATCGAGCGGCACGTGCCGGAAGCGATGCTGACCGAGGGCATCACCTGGGTGATGACCGGGATCGGCATCGGCATGGCGCTGGGCTCGTTTGCCGCCGGCGCGGTGGTGGACGAGTTCGGCGCCCGGAACGGGTTCTGGGTCTCGGTCGCGGCCGGCACTATCGCACTGGTCACGGTGCTGGCCGGACAGCGCAGCCTGGCCACCCATGAATGCGAGCTGGACGGATGCGAGGCTGCCGCCGTTCCCGCGGAATAGGAGCACAAGCGTCCGGTTCAGCTCACGGACCGGACGCCGTTCACCTTGAAGAAGCCGGGCTTCCTAGGACTGTTCAAACCTGTTGCGAATCTCGTCCCCATCAACAACGACGACGGGACTTCCCAGTGTCTCGACCATATCCGGGTTCAGATGGGGTATTGTTTCAGCGCGCCCGACCAAGGGCGGGCATTCTCCAGCGCAATAAACGACCGAACTGGTGACGCGCACGATTTTCCACAACGCATCGTAGAGGCGCGGATCGTCTGGCGGCCGCGCGATGGTGAAGCCGGAACATTGCGAGGCGTCATCGGGGTCCAGATTGAGATAGAGGTCGGCCGACGAAGCAACGTCATAGGTGACGACCCAGCATGAGAATTCAGCTTCACGCCTGGTGATGAACGGCGCGAAGGCTTCCTCGATGATCGAAGTGGGGAAGTAGCTCTCTTCGCCGCCTTCAAAGTAATTGAGGTATGCCTCGAAGCTCATCCGATTGCCCCACCACCCTAGATAATTTCGGTTTTGGCGATGTGAATGCCAAAGCCTTCGAGGCCGACATAGTGGCGTTCGCGCGAGGCGATCAGGTTGATCGACGAAATGCCGAGATCCTTCAGGATTTGCGCGCCGAGGCCGATTTCGCGCCATTCGTTCTCGCGGCGGCGCGCCTCTTCGTGGTCCTCGCGGTCGCCGCTCTGCGGCCGCTTGCGCTCCTGGTGGGCGACGCCGACGGAGCCCTCCCGGAGATAGACGATGACGCCGCGCTTGCGCTCGCCCATCGCCTTCATGATGCCATCGAGCCGATGGCTGGTGCCGAAGACGTCGGTCACCACGTCCTCGGAATGCAACCGCACCGGCACGTCCTCGCCATCCCTTATATCGCCGAAGACGATCGCTACATGGTGCATGGAATCCCAGGGCAGCGTGTAGGTGAAGACCTGCGCCTTGCCGCCCAGCGTGTCGATGTCCGAACAGGCGACGCGCTCGACCAGCGTTTCCTTGCGCTGCCGGTAGGCGATGAGGTCGGCGACCGAAACCTGCTTGAGGCCGTGCTCCTCAGCAAAGCTTGCCACCTGCGGCCCGCGCTTGACGGTGCCGTCGTCGTTGACCAGTTCCGAGATCACGCCAACCGGCGGCAGGCCGGCGAGCTTGCACAGGTCGACCGCGGCTTCGGTATGGCCCGAGCGCATCAGCACGCCGCCTTCGCGGGCGATCAGCGGAAAGATATGGCCCGGACGGACGAAATCCGAACCGCCGACATTGCCGTTGGCGAGGTTGCGCACGGTCAGCGTGCGGTCGTCGGCTGAAATGCCGGTCGTGGTGCCATGCTTGAAATCGACGCTGACGGTAAAGGCGGTGGTGTGGGCGGAATCATTGTCGGCGACCATCGGCGACAGGTTCAGGCGCTTCGCCTCCTCGCGCGGCATCGGCGTGCAGACGATGCCGGAGGTGTGGCGGATGATGAAGGCCATCTTTTCCGGCGTGCAATGCACGGCGGCAACGATCAGGTCGCCCTCATTCTCACGTCCGTCATCGTCCATGACGACGACGATTTCGCCGCGTTCGAAAGCGCGGAGGGCTTCGACGATTTTCTTCTGGTCGTAAGGCATTGGCTCGCTTCGCTCGCAGGGAATAGGGGTTGGGCGGTAGGGATTAGGGGAGGAAGGTCGGGCTGGCCTGTTGCCAATTGCCTAATCCCTACTGCCTACTCCCTTTCCCGTCTGTCCTCGATGCCGCAGATAGTGATCGGCGATCGCGCAGGCAACCATGGCCTCGCCGATCGGCACGGCGCGGATGCCGACGCAGGGGTCGTGGCGGCCCTTGGTCATGACATCGACATCGTTGCCGTCCTTGTCGATGGATTTGCGCGGCGTCAGGATCGACGAGGTCGGCTTGACGGCGAAACGGGCGATAATCGCCTGGCCGGTCGAGATGCCGCCCAAAATGCCGCCGGCATTGTTGGACAGGAAGACAGGCTTGCCGTCATTGCCCATGCGCATCTCGTCGGCATTCTGTTCGCCGGTGATGCGGGCGGCTTCGAAACCATTGCCGATCTCGACGCCCTTGACGGCGTTGATCGACATCAGACCGGACGCAATGTCCTGGTCGAGCTTGGCGTAGATCGGCGCGCCGAGGCCGGCCGGCACGCCGTCGGCAACGATTTCGATCACCGCTCCGACCGAGGAGCCGGATTTGCGGATGCCGTCGAGATACTGCGTGAAGACCGGAACGGACGCTGGATCCGGAGTGAAGAACGGGTTTTCGGCATCACTGACGAAATTCCAGTTCCAGTTGGCGCGGTCGATGGATTTCTCGCCCATCGAGACCAGCGCGCCGCGCACCACCATGCCGGGCACCACCTTGCGGGCAAGCGCGCCGGCAGCCACGCGCGCTGCCGTCTCACGCGCCGAGGAGCGGCCGCCGCCACGATGGTCGCGCACGCCGTATTTGACGTCATAGGTGTAGTCAGCGTGGCCGGGACGGTACTGGCGGGCGATCTCGCCATAGTCCTTGGAGCGCTGGTCGACATTCTCGATCAGCATCGAGACCGGCGTGCCGGTGGTGATCATCGTCTCGCCATCCTCGTCGAGGATGAAGCCTGACAGCACCTTGACTTCATCCGGTTCGCGGCGCTGCGTCACAAAACGTGACTGGCCGGGACGGCGCTTGTCGAGTTCAGCCTGGATTTCGGCCCGCGTGAAGCGGATGCCGGGCGGGCAGCCGTCGACGACGCAGCCGAGCGACGGGCCATGGCTTTCGCCCCAGGTGGTGACGCGGAAGAGATGGCCGAACGTGTTGTGAGACATGGAATTTTGCCCTGCCCGGCAGCGGAACCGGATCAAGGGTGCCTTCTATTGGCGTTTTCCACAGCGGTCAAACTGTGATCCGGCGGTTTTAGTTTTGACACATTCGGTTGGTTTCTGCTCTCTTCCATCCGCCCGTTGAAAGCTCGCCGCCACCCGTGCAGGCGCAATGACAAAGAGGACGACGATGCGTACCCTGATCGGCGCTGCTGCCGCCATGTTGCTGATTTCCACCGCCGCCTATGCCGGCCAGACCGAAGGCCTGATCAAGAAGGTCGACAAGGACGCGCTGACGCTGACGCTGGAGGACGGAAAGTCCTACAAGCTCAACGCCGAGACCGATCTCGACTCGCTGAAGCCCGGCATGGATATCGTGATCGCCTATGACGTGACGAATGGCGAGAACGTCGTCACCGACATGGAACTGCCTGATACCGAGTAAGGCCGGCACCGAGTAGGGCCGACACCGAATAGGACCAGCATCGAACAGGGTTTTTCGCCCTGCGGACAAAAACAGGACAGACGTCCTGTTTGTTCGCCGCTCGATGCTCCGGCTATCTCTTTGATTCACGCAATTCCGGACGGAAAACCGTTTCACACTTTTCCTGGAATTGCTTAGCCTAAAGCCACTCCAGCCGCCCGTCCTGCAGCCTGAGCACGCGGTCCTGCGGCACCTCCAGCCTTGCCGCTTCGTCTTCGGAAACGCCTTCCACCATCCGAAACAGGGTCCGTACGACGCCGCCATGCGTGACGCAGACCGTCTGGCGATCCAGCGCTTCGAACCACGGCTTCACCCGTTCGAGCAGCATCTGGTAGCTTTCGGCGCCCTCGCCCGGCGGCTGAAAATTCCATTTGTCGCGGCGGCGCGGCTTGACCGAGCCTGGGCTGCGCGCCTCGAGTTCGGCAAAGGTGTACCCCTGCCAGTCGCCGAAATGCACCTCGACCAGGCGCGGGTCGGTGCGAAAGGCGTCGGGATCGAGCTGCATTGCCAAGCGTAGCCGCTGCATCGTCTCGCGCGTCCGCTTCATCGGGCTGGCGACAAAGTCGAAATCTTCGGGCTTCCGGATCAGTTCGGCCAGGCGTTGTCCGTTGCGGGTCGCCTGCTCGCGGCCGAGTTCATTGAGGTCGGTGTCGGCCTGCCCTTGCAGCCGGAACTCGGCATTCCACTGCGTCTGGCCGTGGCGCACGATGTAGACGAGCGGAACCATCAGGTCTTCCAGAAAGCAGGACAGACGGGCAGAGATTGCGGCAGGACTAGTCCTTGACGGTCGAAATATCCGGCGCGTCGACCGCCTTCATGCCGACGACGTGGTAGCCGGAATCGACATGGTGCACTTCGCCGGTGACGCCACGGGACAGGTCGGACAGGAAATAGACGCCGGAATCGCCGACCTCTTCCTGGGTGACGGTCTGCTTCAGCGGTGAATTGTATTCGTTCCACTTCAGGATGTAGCGGAAATCGCCAATACCCGAAGCAGCCAAGGTCTTGATCGGCCCGGCCGAGATGGCGTTGACCCGGATCTTCTTGCCGCCGAGATCGACGGCGAGATAGCGCACGCTGGCTTCGAGCGCGGCCTTGGCAACACCCATGACGTTGTAATGCGGCATCACTTTTTCGGCGCCGTAATAGGTCAGCGTCAGCAGCGAGCCGCCATCGGTCATCAGCGCCTCGGCACGCTTGGCGATGGTGGTGAAGGAAAACACCGAAATGTCCATGGTGCGCAGGAAGTTGTCGCGAGTCGTCTCGACATAGCGGCCGGTCAGCTCGTCCTTGTCGGAAAAAGCGATGGCATGGACGAGGAAGTCGAGCTTGCCACCCCAATGCTTGGCGACATTGGCGAAGACCTCGTCGAGGCTCGCCGGGTCGGTGACATCGCAATGGCCGGCGACAAAGGCGCCCAATTCCGCCGCAAGCGGCTCGACGCGCTTCTTGAACGCTTCGCCCTGATAGGTCAGCGCGATCTCGGCGCCGTGGTCGACGCAGGCCTTGGCGATGCCGTAGGCGATCGATCTGTTGTTGGCGACGCCCAGTATAAGCCCGCGCTTGCCGGCCATAAGGCCCTGTCCACCCGCCATGTCAGCGCTCTCCGAAAGATTTTCTGCTTTGGAGTGCCTATCGCACAGGCAGAAAGGCGCATCAAGCGCAGACGGGCCGCGCGTTCAATTCAGACACTCGGCAAACAACGATTGGGGGTGTGTAACGTGTTTGTGAGCTTCAAATGGCTCAGGCCAGCGCGCCTCGACGGCCCGGGCCCGCCACCGACCAGCCGAATCGGCTGGTCGGTACCGGATGCGACCCTATTCCGCGACTTTGCGGCAGGGAATGAGCATTCCCACCTGCTTGCGGTAGAGGCGGTACTGATCGCCGAAAATCGCGACGAGATCGCGTTCCTAGAGGAAGATGCCGAGCAGGATGTAGCCGGTGCTGCCTGCAGCAAACAGAAGATGGCCCCATGTCATGGACGGCGTCGCCCAGAAGGCCAGGAGAAAGCCGACATAGATCGGGTGCCGGATCCTGGAATTGCCCTGGCAGGCGAAATGCAGCCGCGTCAGCCCTTGCGGCCGCGCATCAGCGCTTCGAGCTCGCTGTCGCCACCTTCCGGCAGCATGATGCGGACATGGGCGTAGAGATCGCCATGGCCGCCGGTCTTTTCCGGCAAGCCCCTGCCCTTCAGCCGCAGAACCTTGTCCGAACTCGACCAGGCCGGGACATTGACCGCCAGCCTGCCGGTCGGCGTGTCGACCGGCACCTTGGCGCCCAGCACCGCATCGGCCAACGCTACCTCCAGATCGGCATGCAGGTCGCGACCTTCGATGCGGTAGCGCGGATGCCTGCGGATGTGGATCTTGACCAGTGCATCGCCCGGCTGCCCCGGTCCTTGCTCGCCCTGGCCCTTCAGCCGGATGGTCTGGCCCTCCTCGACATAGGCCGGCAGCTTGACCGCGATCTTGCGGCCGTCTGGGAACATAGCCGTCACCTTTTCGGCGGTCGCCATCTCCTCGATGGTGACGTCGAGCGTCACGTTGAGGTCCGCTGCCTGCACCGGCTGACGGCGGTCGCCGGCGCCGCGCGCGCCGGAAAAAGCGTCGCCGAAGATCTGGCTGAAAATGTCGCTGTTGCCGTCGAACGGATCGCCACCCGGACGGCCCGAGCGGAATTCGAAGCGCGAGCCGCCGGCGCCCTGCTGGCGGCGAAAGCCGCCAAACGGATCGCCGCCACCGGCAGCGCCCTCAAAACCCTGGAATTTCGGCTTGCCGTCGGCGTCGATCTCGCCGCGGTCGAACGCCGCACGGGTCTTCTCGTCGCCAATGACCTCATAGGCCTGGTTGGCGGCGGCAAACCGGTCCTTCGCCTTGGGATCATTCGGGTTCTGGTCCGGATGATGCTTCTTGGCGAGTTTGCGGTAGGCCGATTTTATGTCCTTGGCCGATGCGTTCTTGGCAACGCCCAGCACCTCATAGGGGTCGCGCATTCGTCCTGCTCTGGAAAAAGAGTGAATCCATGTTGCCCCCTATATGCGCTCGCATAGGAAGAAATTCCAGTGGCGGGCCGCCTATCCAACCAGAATACCACCGGCGTCGTTTTGAGCCACTCGTCCGAGTGCGTTTGCGATCTCTCGCAATCGTGACGAGACACCCCGACCATAAGCTGATTTTGCCCGCAAAAAGCCGCGATGGCGGCCATTGGTCTGCAACCGGAGGGCAGCCGGTTCAGCTGACGGAAGGGCATAGCAAACCATGCGCCTGCTTCTGGTTGAGGACGACATGATCCTCGGCTCTTCGCTGAAGAAGGCCCTCGAAAAGCATGCCTATGGCGTTGACTGGATTCAGGATGGCGAGGCCGCGATCGCGGCCCTTGAAAATCTCGTCTTCGAGGTGGTCGTGCTCGACATCAACCTGCCCGAGGTCAACGGGATAGAGGTCTTGCGGTCGGTGCGAAGAAAACGCAACGCCGTACCGATCCTCATGCTCACCGCCCGCGATACATCTCTTCAAAAGGTCGAAGGGCTCGACAACGGAGCCGACGACTATCTGGTAAAGCCGTTCGATCTGGATGAATTGCTGGCACGGCTGCGCGCCCTCATGCGCCGGCGGGAGGGCCGCACCGACATCATTCTGAAAAGCGGCGATGTCGAAATGGATCCGGCGGCAATGGTGGTACGCGGCGCCGAAGGCCAGATCACGATGACCGCCAAGGAATTCCGGCTGCTTAAGCTACTGATGGAGCGGGCAGGCAAATACGTCACCAAAAGCGACATCGAATACGCACTCTACAGCGCGGACAGTGCCGTTGAGAGCAACACGACCGAAGTGATAATCTACAATCTGCGCAGAAAGCTTGGCGCCGAGTTCATCCGGTCCATCCGGGGCGTCGGCTATATGATCGAGCCATGAAGCGCTGGCCCCTGACCTGGAAACTCTTTCTCCGGATAACGCCGACGATCCTCATCGCCATCGCCGTCATTGGGATTTTTGCTTTCCGCAGCGCCAGGCGGGAGATCGACAATATCTACGATGCAAAGCTGATCAATGACGCCAACGTGCTTTGGACGCTGCTGGAACATCAGATCGAAAAACCCGGCAGCCAGCCGCCTATCCAGGTCAAAGACATGGACTTTTCGATGGGCAATCAACTCGCCATAAACGATCAGGCGGACGACTACGCCGACGCGCACATATTCCGCCTGTGGAAAGACGGACAAATCCGGATATTTTCCAACGGGGCCTTCCCCGCGAGCATCCCTATCCAAAGGGCCGGCTTCACCGACCTGAAATATGCAAATGAGGCGTGGCTGGTCTATTCGCTTCCGATCCCGAATACCGGGATCGTTGTCGAGGTGGGAGAAAAGCGAACCCTGCGCGACACGCTTGTATCGAATATTATGCTCAACCTCTTCTTCCCTCTGTTGGTGCTCGTGCCAGTCATCGGGCTTTTGGTCTGGTATGGAATAAACAACGGTTTGGGGCCCATTCACGGCCTGGTCCGTCAAATCCGCAGTCGCTCGCCCGACGACCTCTCCGTCATTCCGATGGATAAGTTGCCGCGCGACCTCTACCCGCTGGGCATGTCGGTGAACCAGTTGCTCACCAAGCTTGACCGATCGCTGACGGCGGAAAGGCGCTTCGCCGACCAGGCAGCGCATCAGTTGCGAACACCACATGCCGGCATAAAGCTGCTGCTGCAGATACTACGCCATAGCGACAGCGACACCGAACGGGAGACGATCCTTGCTAACCTGATGGCCAGCAACGACAAGGCTACCCGCCTCATCGAGCAGATGCTCCAGGCGGCGCGCATCAGCCATCAGCCGGTCGAGTTGAAAGCGGTGCGGCTCTATGAAGTCACCGCCTCGGTCATGGCCGAGTTCGGTGCGCTCATTACGCTCAAGCGGCACGATGTTTCGCTCGACGGCGACGAGTTGGCCGAGGTCAATGCGGACGAAGCCATGCTTCGCCTGTTGATAGGCAATTTGATCGACAATGCCATCAAGTACACGCCCGCCGGCGGTAAGATCAAAGTTTCGATCTCTCCCGAACCCGGCGCTTGGGGGCTCTCGATCATCGACAATGGTCCAGGCATCGCTGCTCAGCATCGGGAGGCGGTGTTCCAGCGGTTTTATCGCGCGAATACGCCTGAGGTGGAGGGAACCGGACTGGGTCTAGCCATCGTTTCGGGTATCGTCGAGCGTCTTTCCGCGCATCTCGAGCTTAGCCAGCCTTCGCCCGGTGGTGGCCTGCACATCGCGGTGACGTTGCCGCAAGCCTGAAGTCGCGGCCCTGCCCGTCATGCACGGCGCGACGCTTCGATTTCAGTTTCGCTTCATCGCAGCCTAATCGTGCTCTCAGCGACGGCTGGTACGCCTGATCCAATACCCCCTGGATCACGCGAGAGCATCCCATGCGACCAACTGTGTCCGTCCTGATCGCCGCCTACAACGCGACTCCGTTTCTGGAGCGCGCCGTCAATTCCGCCCTGGCGCAGGGTGATTTAGTCCTCGAAATCTTAATCATCGACGATTGCTCGACAGACGCCACCCACGAGGTTGCCGGAGCGCTGTCGCGGAAAGACAAACGCGTCGTCGTTGTTCGCTTGCCGAAAAATGGAGGACCCGCAGAAGCCCGGAATGCCGGCCTGGAAGCCGCGCGAGGAGACTGGGTGGCAATTCTGGATGCAGATGACGCATACGCGCCGGGACGGGTTGAACGACTTGTTGATATGGCTGCCTCACAGGAAGCTGATATCGTAACCGACAAGTTCGCGTATTACGATCCGGCGAGCGACACGTCCTGGCCCGCGACCATCGGATTTACTAAAGACGTAACACTGATAGACATTGAGACCTTTTTGGCTCACGCGAGGCCCTTCGGCATGGATACGGACTGGGGACTGCTCAAGCCTATCTTCAAGCGGAAGTTCCTGACCGATCGATCACTGCGCTACCCGTCCTATTCTCGCCACGGAGAGGATTTTCTCTTCGTGACGGACGCCCTTCTGGAAGGTGCAAGATATGTGGCTGATAACGCGCCTGGTTACATATACACCCACCGCCGATCGGGTTGGAGCAGGACCAAGGTAAACTACGATGGCCAGGTCGACCAATCGCACAGGCTTTTGCTCGATCGACGCCTGTCGGGCAATCTGAAACTCGTTTCGCTGCTGAAGGAGCGCATTAGCGCGATGAAGCGCCTCTCGGCGGAATACAAGGCTCAAACTCTGATAAGGGAGCGCAAACTGGTGCCCCTTGCGATCGCAGGGATAACGGATTGGCGGATCGCCGCGTCTATCCTGAAAAAAGCCAAAGGCAAGGTTACGATGGCTCAAGCGAATTGAAATGGCGGCTCGCAAAAAATTTTCGTTTTCAGAAAGTCGCATGTCCCGAACGGAGCTGAAGGTCGCCTCGGTAAACGGGGCGGCCGTAAACTTCGTGTCTCAGGGACTCAAGTTCTTGATGCAATTCTGCTATCAAATTCTTATTGCTCGACTTCTCCTGCCTGAGGACTTTGGCATCGTGGCGATGGCGGCGCCATTGTTTGCGTTCGCAGCTCTGTTTACGGATTTTGGTTTGACGCAGGCTACAGTCCAACGGGCCGAGATTACCCAGGACCAGCTAAGCTTCATTTTCTGGATTAACGTCGGGCTGAGTGCGGCCGTCTGTTTAGCTGTGACAGCTCTCGCTCCGGCAGCAGGCGCTTTTTTCAAAGAGCCCCGCCTTGTGCCGATCATATTGGCTCTCAGCGCAACCTTCGTAGTCGGCGGGCTCTGCGCACAGCATATGGCCTTGCTAAATCGTCAACTGCTTTTTTCAAAAATCGCTTTGGTTGAACTGGGGAGTTTTTCGGTTGGAGCGGCGACAGGCCTCCTTTTCGCTTGGCATGGATCTGGCTACTGGGCGTTGGTCTACAGCCAAATCGCCGTGTCGCTGAGCACTCTCTTGCTGACTTGGATCCTTATCAGATGGATTCCCAGCAAACCCGTCCTCAATAGCGAAAATTTCAAGCTTTTGAATTTTGGCGCCAACATAACGTCATTTAATTTCTTGAACTTTTTCGCTAGAAATTTTGACAACATACTAATCGGCCGATATTTAGGTCAATCTCCACTCGGAATATACGACCGGGCATACAAACTTCTACTGATGCCACTGAGCCAGATAACCACACCGATAGCCAAGGTCGCCCTCCCGTCTTTGGCTAGAACGCGGAATGATCCCGACACGTACCGCCGCTTTTACTTCAGAATGTTGGAATTGATTATTCTTGCGACGTATCCCGTAGTCATATTTGCCATCATAAACAGCGAATTGCTCATCGTCACTTTGCTGGGGCAGAAATGGGCGGAGGTTTCGCAGGTGTTTTCGGTTCTTGCTTTTGGCGCAATTTTCGCACCGATCAGCAGCAGCACCGGTTGGCTCTTCATCAGTCAGGACCGGACCAAGGAAATGCGAAACTGGGGGGCCTTGAGCTCCACCTTGTTCGTCGCTTCATTCGTTTGTGGATTGCCTTGGGGAATTACCGGCGTAGCCGCTTTTTACATATGCGTGGGCACCATCCAGGGCCCTGTCCTGTGGTGGGGGGCAACAAGAAGAGGCCCGCTTACCTACAGGCAGCTTCTGGGGACACTGTGGCCGTACTTTTTTGCGGCGATAATAACCGGCGTTTCAGAGTATGGCCTGAAAGCATCATTGCCGGGTAATTTCGGGGCGCTATTCATCTCTCTCGTCGCGTCATATGGGATCTTCTTGGGAGTTGTCATGGTATTCAGCTCAAGCCGAAAAGGCATGGCCGACCTTGCTTTTGAGGGCCTCATATTTGCGGGTCGCTTCTACCGGAAATTCGCTCATTGAGGCCTCAGGGATAGAAAGCTCCCGGCCAACTTGTCATAACCGCCTAGAGCGCCTTGAAATCCTGCATGCGCCAGCCGCCGGCGCCGGCCATGCACAATTCACCCTTGAACAAAGCGACGCCGTCGAAGCTTTCACGCGAGGCGGTAAAACTGCGGCAGGTCTGGCCGTTGTCCTGCAACTCGGCGAGTTCCGTGATGGAGCCGCGCGAGCCGGTGCCGGCATTCGCCCACGGCACGGCCTGGCCGCGAAGCTCCTCTATGTCGGCTGAAGAGACCGCATTGCCGATCGTGGTCTGGTCGGAAGCGTTATCGGCGTCCGCCGATGTCGCCTGCGCCGGCGCACTCGGCAGCGGCAAACCGGTCCTTCGCCTTGGGATCATTCGGATTCTGGTCCGGATGATGCTTCTTGGCGAGTTTGCGGTAGGCCGATTTTATGTCCTTGGCCGATGCGTTCTTGGCAACGCCCAGCACCTCATAGGGGTCGCGCATGCTTCCTGCCTGCAAGAATGGGTGAATCTACAGTTGCCTCCTATATGCGCTCGCATAGGAAGAAATTCCAGTGCTGCACGGCCATATTGACGGCGGAATTAGAGCCCGATGAGATCATTGAGCGGGCGATGGTTTGAGACAAGTGGGATTTGGCGACGGACGTATGGCGCGGCGGGATGGACACTGGCCGTCCAAGACCATCGATGCTAGGCTGAAGGCATGACGCGTGAGGCTGCGATAGCCCGGTCGGAGGCATACTTCGATTCCGGCGCCTTTCGGGAGGATTTGGCCCGTCGGGTTGGCATGCCGACAGAAAGTCAGAACCCTGATCGCGAACATGTGCTGATTGAATATATCGAGGCTGAGATAAGGCCGGCATTCGAAGTGCTTGGCTTTGCCTGCCGAACGCTTAACCAGGACGGCTGGCCATTCTTTTTCGCCGAACGCACAGAGGACGCGGCACGTCCGACGGTACTTGGCTACGGCCACGGCGACGTGATTCGCGGGTTGGATGACGAGTGGGACGAGGGACTTTCCCCGTGGCGTCTGACCGAACGTGACAACAAATGGTACGGACGCGGCGTCGCCGACAACAAGGGTCAGCATTCGATAAATGTCGGCGCTCTTCGAGCCGTGATCGAGACGCGCGGAAGGCTCGGCTTCAACGCCAAGTATCTGATCGAAATGGGGGAAGAACGGGTCTCGCCTGGCCTGCGGGAACTGGCCATGACCCACAAGGAATTATTCCGATCGGACGTGCTGATCGCCTCCGATGGTCCCCGCCTCTCCGTGGAAAGGCCGACCGTGTTTTTGGGTTCGCGCGGCTCTATCTCCTTCGACATCTGGATCGATGCACGCAAGGGCGGCCATCATTCGGGAAACTGGGGCGGTCTGCTCTCGGATCCAGCCATTCAACTTGCCCATGCTATTGTGAGCCTCACCGAACCGACCGGAAAAATTCGGATTCCGGAGTGGCTTCCGACAAGCATTCCCGACGATGTGCGACACGTTCTTGCTGACTGTGAGGTGGAGAGCGGTACGGAGGAGCCCAAGATCGATCCCGACTGGGGCGAGCCTGGCCTGACCTCCGCGGAGAAGGTTTTTGCGTGGAGCTCATTTTCGGTGCTGGCCTTGGAGGCGGGGAATCCGAGGATGCCTGTTGGTGCCATCCCGCCCCGAGCCTGGGCGCGTTGCCAGCTTCGCTTCGTCATCGGGGTGGACGTGCAGGACGTCCTCCCTGCCTTGCGCCGCCATCTGGACCGCAACGGATTTTCGACCGTGCAGATTGCGAAAGCACGCGATGAAGTTTTTCACGCGACGCGACTGGATACGAGGCACCCATGGGTCAGTTGGGTGGTCGATTCGATCGCCCGCACGACGGGAAAGAAACCCGCTATTCTGCCGAGCCTCGGCGGGTCGCTCCCGAACGACATCTTCTCCGAAATTCTTGAAATGCCTACCATTTGGGTCCCGCATTCTTATCCCGGGTGTTCGCAG
Source organism: Mesorhizobium sp. CNPSo 4684 (assembly GCF_057784315.1). Taxonomy (NCBI): domain Bacteria; kingdom Pseudomonadati; phylum Pseudomonadota; class Alphaproteobacteria; order Hyphomicrobiales; family Phyllobacteriaceae; genus Mesorhizobium; species Mesorhizobium sp. CNPSo 4684. The sequence goes on from NZ_JBWLUX010000010.1 coordinate 54,853, forward strand.
CACGCGCCCAATGAGCATCTGCCGGTTGCCATTGCCCGAGAAGGGTTGGGGCTGATGGCAGGACTTTACTGGGATTTGGGCGAGCCGAACGGACAGCCAATGACTCGCTCAGGCCTTCGGAAAGCAGACATTGATGTCGAGGCCACTTGAGGTCGGCTCTTGGCGTATAGTCGCCCATCGATGTGGGCCAAACATGCGGTCTACTTAAAGCGCCTTGAAATCCTGCATGTGCCAGCCGCCGGCGCCGGCCATGCACAATTCACCCTTGAACAAAGCGACGCCATCGAAGCTTTCACGCGAGGCGGTAAAACTGCGGCAGGTCTGGCCGTTGTCCTGCAACTCGGCGAGTTCCGTGATGGAGCCGCGCGAGCCGGTGCCAGCATTCGCCCACGGCACGGCCTGGCCGCGAAGCTCCTCTATGTCGGCTGAAGAGACCGCATTGCCGATCGTGGTCTGGTCGGAAGCGTTATCGGCGTCCGCCGATGTCGCCTGCGCCGGCGCACTCGAGGTGACGATGGAACGGTCGACCTCGGCTTTCTCCAGGCTGAAGCCGCCGGCGCCGCAGGCGGCAAGCGGCAAGGCGACGATCACGATCACGGCTTTCGAACTGGCCGAAGCGATAGCGCTCCATTGCCCGCTGTCAAAAGCTTGCGCGATACGCGACAATCGGCAACCTCCTGAGATTCGAGACAATTTGAGAAAAACTATGAGTGACACCGAGTTAACAACTGGTGACTTTACCGAGGCCGCCGAGCCGTTCCGGCTCTTTGCCGCCTGGCTGGAGGACGCCACAAAGAGCGAAATCAACGACGCCAACGGCGTCGCGCTGGCAACCGTCGATGCCAACGGCATGCCGGATGTGCGTATGGTGCTGCTCAAGGGGTTCGATGAAAGCGGTTTTGTCTTCTACACGAATTTCGAGAGCGCCAAGGGCCGCGAGATTCTTGGCAGCATGAAGGCGGCGATGTGCTTTCACTGGAAATCGCTGCGGCGCCAGGTGCGCTTACGCGGGCCGGTGGAGATCGTCAGCGACGCCGAGGCGGACGCCTATTACGCGACGCGGCCGCGCGGCAGCCGCATCGGCGCCTGGGCTTCGAAACAGTCGCGGCCGCTGGAAAGCCGCTTCGCGCTGGAGAAAGCGGTGGCCGAATACACCGCGCGCTACCCGATCGGCGAAATTCCACGGCCAAAGCACTGGTCGGGCTTCCGCATCGTGCCACAGGCGATCGAGTTCTGGCACGACCGGCCGTTCCGGCTGCACGACCGCCTGCTCTTTTCGCGCAACGCCGAAGGCGGCTGGGACAAGACGCGGCTTTACCCCTGACGCTTGTGAAATGGCGCGGTGATCCTAAGCTGATCTGGCTGCAAAGGGAGAATCCAATGAGCCTGTTCCTGGCCTTTCTCGGTGTCTCTTTCATCGTGCTTGCGACGCCCGGTCCCGACACCGCCATCACCATCCGCAACACGCTGCTTGGCGGGCGTGCGGCCGGCGTCTTCACCGCGCTCGGCATCTCCAGCGGCCAAACGATCTGGGCGCTGGCCACCAGCGCTGGTATCGTCGCCCTGCTGGTCGCCTCGGAGCCGCTGTTCCTTGCGGTCAAATATGCGGGTGCCGCCTATCTCGTCTATCTCGGCTGCAAGGCGCTGCAGGAGGCACTATGGCCCTCCCGTCAGCAGGACATGGCTGAAGTCACGAGGCCGGCACGGCGGCTGACGGCGGCGGCCGCCTACCGCCAGGGACTGATCAGCGATCTCGGCAATCCCAAAATGGCAGTGTTCTTCGCCAGCCTACTGCCGCAATTCGTACCGCCCGGCGGGGAAAGCTTCGCGGCGCTGCTCGGTCTCGGCGTGGTGTTCGCCATCATGACCTTCACCTGGCTGGCGCTCTATGCAACGGTTGTGGCCAAAGCCGGGGATTTCCTGCGCCGGCCATCGATCCGCCGCTCCATCGAAGGCGTAACCGGAATTGTGCTGATCGGCTTGGGCATCCGCATCGCGGCCGAACACCGGTAGCGGCTCATCCGTCCAGGCGGCATCAGACGCCTATGACTATGCCACCATCTGCGGCAGGTTGATCAGCTTGCTTTCTTGCGTGTCATGAATGCGGTCAGCGCAGCGCGCGCTTCGTCGGATTTCAGCCGATCGCGGAAATGCGCGCTCTCCACCTTGATGCGGGCGAGAAGTTCGTCGCGCGGCGCGCGCATCAGGTCACGCGCGATCTTCAGCGCTTCCGGCGGCTTGGCGGCGATTGCGCCGGCCGCAGCCAGCACCGCGGTTTCCAGCGCGCTCTCCTCGACCACCTCGTAGATCAGGCCGGCAGTCTTGGCGCGCTCGGCGGAAAAGCCTTCGCCCAGCCCGAGCAGCGCGAAGGCGCCCTGGCGGCCGAGGATGAGCGGCGCGAGCAGGCTGGAGCCGGCCTCCGGCACAAGGCCGAGATCGACGAAGGGCGTGCGGAACACGGTGCGCGGCGTGGCAAAGGTCAGGTCGCAATGCAGATTGAGCGTGGTGCCGATGCCGACCGCAATGCCATCGACGCCCGAGACCATCGGCTTTTCGGTTTTGGCCAGCGCCATCAGGAAGTCCCAGACTTCGTTGCCGCCCTCGCCGCCGGTGGCGATGACCAGGAAGTCGGCGAGGTCGTTGCCGGCCGAGAAGGCGCCCGGCACGCCGAGGAAGACGTGGACGCGGACCGCCGGATCGGCGTCGCCTTCGGCCAGCGCCCTGGACATTGTCGCGTACATGGCGCGCGTCAGCGCGTTCTTCTTGTCCGGGCGGTTCATGCGGATGATCTGAATGGCGCCCTGGCGCTCGACGAGAATATGGTCTGTCACGGTCATTTTTCCCTGGTGAGCGCTTTTGGTATTCAGACTGATATCAGCGTCTTGCCGGCGGCAGCGAGGCTTTCGGCGCCATCGATGACGCGGTCCTTCAAAGCGCTGACTTCGCCAAGCAGGTTTTCGGCAAAGAAGCGGCAAAGGGCGATGCGGTTTTGCTCGGCAAGTCCGCCACGCGCCAGATAGGCGCCGCCGGCGGCAAGCGAGATCAGCCTGAGATAGGGCGTCGCGCCGGCCTGCGCTTCGTCGAGACGGCCGTCGGCCAGCAGCTTCTGCAGGAAGCGCGTCGCTTCGGTCAGATCGTCCAGCGCCCGGTCGAGGGTCTCGGCGGTGCGGCCGAACCCTTGCAGGTTCGAGGTCCGCACCTCATCGGCGATGGTCTTCAGTTCGCCGATGTAGCCATGCACATGCTCGCCGCCGCCGAGCGGCAGTTTGCGCGCTACCAGGTCGATCGCCTGGATGCCGTTGGTGCCCTCGTAGATCGGCGCGATGCGGGCATCGCGATAGAGCGCTGCCGCCCCCGTCTCCTCGATGAAGCCCATGCCGCCATGCACCTGGACACCGAGCGAGGCGACGTCGACGCCGACATCGGTGGAGAAGGCCTTGGCCAGCGGCGTCAGGAGATTGGCGCGGTCGCGCCAATGCGAGGCCTGATCGCCGGCCGAAACCCGCGCCAGGTCGATGGCGTGGGCGCAGGAATAGGAGATGGCGCGGGCGATCTGGGTCAGCGCCTTCATGGTGAGAAGATTGCGCTGCACGTCCGGGTGATGGACGATCGGCGCCATGCCGGCGCCGGCATAGCCCGACGCCTTGCCCTGGCGGCGTTCATTGGCATAGGCGATCGCCTTCTGCGTCGCGGCTTCCGCCACCGCCACGCCCTGCATGCCGACGCACAGCCTGGCGTTGTTCATCATGGTGAACATGCAGGCGAGCCCCTTGTTCTCCTCGCCGATCAGCCAGCCGATGGCGCCCGGCGTCGTGCCCCCAAAACCGTCGCCATAGATCATGGTGCAGGTCGGCGAGGCATGGATGCCGAGCTTGTGCTCGAGGCCCGAACAGAAGACGTCGTTGCGCGCGCCGAGCGACCCGTCATCATTGACGAGGAATTTCGGCACCAGGAACAACGAAATGCCGCGCGTGCCGGCCGGTGCGTCGGGCAGCCGCGCCAGCACCAGATGGATGATGTTGTCGGTGAAATCGTGCTCGCCATAGGTGATGAAGATTTTTTGGCCGAAGATGCGGTAGGTGCCGTCGCCGGCAGGTTCGGCGCGGGTACGCAAGGCGGCGAGATCGGAACCGGCCTGCGGCTCGGTCAGGTTCATCGTTCCCATCCACTCGCCGGAGACGAGCTTTGCCAGATATTTGGCCTTCAGCGCCTCGGAAGCGTGCTTGTCCAGCGCCTCGACCGCGCCCATGGTCAGCGTCGGGCCGATGCCGAAGGCCATGGCGGCGGAGTTCCACATTTCGAGCGCCGCGACGCCGAGCATGGTCGGCAGGCTTTGGCCGCCGAATTCTTCCGGCCCCGACAGCGCGCTCCAGCCGCCGTCGATCCAGTTGCGGTAAAGCGCCCTCCAGCCGGGCGGCGTGGTGACGGTGGCATCTTTCAGCACCGCGCCGTGCTCGTCGCCGATCTTGTAGAGTGGCGCCACCTCCTCGCTGGCGAAGCGGCCGGCCTCGGCCAGGATGGCATCGACAAGGTCTTCGCCGAGATCGCCGAAGGCGCCGATGTCGAGCGCCGGTTTGAGGCCGGCAACATGCTTCAGCGTGAACGAAATATCCTCGACCGGCGCCTTGTACATGCCGCTTTCTCCTCCGCTGTCCGCCCCCTCGATCCTAGGACCCGGGACGACGCAAAACCATCCGCCTTTGGGCGGCCTTCGGCCTTCTTTTTACGTAAACGTCAAACTTTGTCACGCGGATTTTGCAGCGACTTTGTCACCTTGGCTGAAGCTTTCGCGACTTCGTCATTCTATGGCGGAGCAAGGAGCGAAGCGACGCGGCGCAGACCATAGAATCCATGCCGCGACTTCGAAGCGTTGCAACGGCCCAGAATTCTGCACCGCCGCACCCTGCGCGCGAGGTCGCGGCATGGATCCTCGGGTCTGCGCGTCCGCTTCGCTTCCGCTCCGCCCGTGGATGACAAAATCGCGAGGGCATTCGCCAATTTTCAAGACCGGTATTACGCATCAAAATTTCTGCAGCAAGGAGTGACATCCTGCTGTTATGATCTTTCCGGGCAGATCATAGACAGATTGGACCGGGCAACATGCTTGCCAGACCCGAGACATACCGTTGCATCGAATGCGGCCTGCCGTATCAGGCAAACGGCTTCTGGTATTATCATGGCGAGGTCGAAAGAGGCCCCGCCTATTGGACCGATCGCGGCATATTGTGCTCGCCGCAATGCTCGCTCGCCCATCACCGCAAGCGCGCCGCCGAAGGCACGCTGCGGCAGGCGCCGGCGCCCGATCCGTTAGAGGTGCAGCCGATCACGCGTCGCTGAACTGCGGAGCTGGCAATCTCCCCCCTCGTGGGGGAGATGCCCGGCAGGGCAGAGGGGGGCGTGACGGAACGCCAACCCCGTTCACTTCCCAACCAATCGGACACAAGCGTCTGGTCGCAACCGCGATCGATTGAGAGGACAGAGGGACAGCGCCCCCTCTGTCCTGCCGGACATCTCCCCCACAAGGGGGGAGATCGGATGTCACGTCCGTTTTCGCCAATACAATCCCGAAAGCATTTCCTTAACCATAGCAGTTCACCATCGGTGTTTGGTCAGCGGGGACTCCCTGTTTGAAAACGCCGGCGCATCTTCTTCGCCGCTCAGCGATCGCTCTCGCGGCGATGATGGCGCTGGGATCGGCGGCAAAAGCCTCGGACTTTTCCGAGCCCTGGCGGGACGGCGACCGCGCGCTCGTCATCGACGCCTATGAATATAATTCCATCGACTGGGGTGAGCTTGCCACCGACAAGCGCATCGTCGGCTTCATCAACAAGGCCTCCGACGGGCTGCCGCCGCCCTATTTCTGCTATGGCGACGAAACTACGGTCAAACTCTGCAAGACACTGTGGAAACGCTATGCGGTGACGCGCGAGCTGTTCCAGACGCGCAAGGTGGTGGCCAAGGCGCTCGGCCTGAAATGGGGCGCCTATCATCTTGCCCGCCCCGGCAATCCGGTCGAGCAGGCGAACAATTTCATCGATTTCGCCGAACCGACGCCGGACGATCTCTTGGCCCTCGACCTCGAAGGCAATGATCCGACACAGTGGATGTCGCTGGAGGATGCCGAGGAATTCGTGCGCCAGGTGCATCGGCGTATCGGCCGTTTCCCGATACTCTACGCCAATGGCAAGACCGCCCAGTTCATCGCCGACAACCGCTATCAGTACCGTCTGCTGTCGCGGCTGCCGCTCTGGTATGCGCGCTACAAGCCCGACATCGACGTGCATTTTCCGATGGGCAACTGGCAAAGCTATGCGCTGTGGCAGTTTTCGGCGCAGGCCAATTGCGGCCGCCTGCGCTGCCCGTACCGGGTCGCCGGCACGCCCAACGACATCGATGTCAACGTCGCGCCGATGGATGCAGCCACGCTGCGCCAGCAATGGCCGTTCGGCGGCCTGATCAACGTGCCGCCGGACTATCTCGCCTCGATCCCGGTGCCGGTTTCGCGCGCGGCGGGGCTGGCCGGCAAAGTCACCATCACCTATGCCGATGTGGCGACGCCGCCGACTGTCGAGGAGATGGTGGCGGTGCTGGGCGCGCGCTGGCAGACATTCCGCGCCGCCTTCCGCATGCCGGTGGTCAAGACGGTGCCGCGACGCGCGCGCTTCGGCATTGCCGAGTATGTCGCCTGGAAGCGCACCGCGTATCGCGCGGAGACCCTGCTCGAGGCCGCCTTCTCCCAGGCTGCCGACCCGGTCAGCACCGCCTCGACCGAACTCGTTCGCGAGCGCTGAGGTCTTTGTTTTACGCAATTCCTCAGGGAAAGCGCGCTATGCGCTTTTCCCGGGAAAACCGCTTCACACTTTTCCTGGAATTGCTTAGCTAGCCCCGGCCTTCTCGCGCGCCACTGCCTGCCAGCCTATGTCGCGGCGGCAAAAGCCTTGCGGCCAGTCGATGCGGTCGAGCGCGGCGTAGGCGCGGCTTTGCGCTTCGCCGACCGTCTTGCCTGACGCGGTGATGTTGAGCACGCGGCCGCCATTGGCGACCAGCGCGCCGCCATTGATGGCGGTGCCAGCATGGAAAATCTGGACGCCATCGCCGGCGGCTTCGTCGAGGCCACGGATGACCGAACCTTTCTCCGGCGTGCCTGGATAACCCCGCGCCGCCATCACCACGGTCAGCGCCGCCTCGTCGCGCCAGCGCACCGAGCTGTGTGCAAGCTGGCCGTCGACGGCGGCGTTGAGCAGCACCAAAAGGTCGTCCTTCAGCCGCATCATCAGCACCTGGCATTCGGGATCGCCGAAGCGGGTGTTGTATTCGATCAGCTTCGGCCCTTTGTCGGTGATCATCAGCCCGGCGAAGAGAATGCCGGCAAACGGCGCACCAAGCTCGGCCATGCCCCGCATGGTCGGCCCGACGATCTCGCGCATGGTGCGCTCGACCATCTCAGGCGTCATCACCGGCGCCGGCGAATAGGCGCCCATCCCGCCGGTGTTGGGGCCGATGTCGCCGTCGCCGACGCGCTTGTGGTCCTGCGCGGTGCCGAAGGGCAATGCTGTGGTGCCATCGCACAGGCAGAAGAAACTCGCTTCTTCGCCGGTCATGAATTCCTCGACCACCACTTCGGCGCCGGCATCGCCAAAGGCGCCGTCAAAACAGGCATCGAGCGCGGCGCGGGCCTCGTCCAGCGTCATGGCGATGGTGACGCCCTTGCCGGCGGCGAGCCCATCGGCCTTGATGACGATCGGCGCACCGACCTTTTCGACATAGGCCTTGGCTGCGGTCAGATCGGTGAAGCGGCCATAGGCGGCGGTCGGGATATCGTATTTCGCGCAGAGGTCCTTGGTGAAGCCTTTCGAGCCTTCGAGCCTTGCGGCCCGCTTCGACGGGCCGAAGACGCGGATGCCCTGATCGCGCAGATCATCGGCAATGCCGGCGACCAGCGGCCCTTCCGGCCCGACGACGACGAGGTCGATCGCGTTGTTGTTGCAGAAGGCAGCGACAGCGGCATGATCGGCGATGTCGAGCTTGACCAGTTCGGCCTCGCGGGCAATGCCCGGATTGCCCGGCAAGGCATAGAGCTTGGTCAACAGCGGCGAGGCCGCGAGCTTCCAGGCCAAGGCATGTTCGCGGCCGCCGGAGCCGATCAACAAAACGCGCATGCCGATGTCCCTTGTCATTTCACGACAGGGACTGCGCTATTGCGCCAAGCGCAGCGGGTCAAGAGTTTTACCTTGCGCGATGCCGGTTGCGCACGGGAACGTCGCGCGGAGGCACAACGTTTCCGGCCGGATCAGCTCTGGTAGATGACGGGGAACCAATCCTCACGCAGTTTCTGGCCGGGCTTCATGTCATGGCCGGGATAGGGCGGCGAGGTGCGGCCGGGGCGCTCGACATAGCGCGCGTCATCGCCGACCCAGCGCAGCGACAGCGCCCGGCGCCGTGCCGTGGTCGGATTGCCGCGCGCGCCATGCGCGGTGCGGAAGTCGAACAATATGGCGTCGCCCGGCTCCATCTCCCACTCCAGCACCTTCAGCGACGGGTCCTTGTCGGGGTCGGGCACCGGCAGATAGTCGCCCTCGCCGGCGTAGAAATTGTCATCGTTCAGCCAGCGCACCGGCAGAACCATCTTTTCCCATTTGTGCGAGCCGGCGATCAGCCGCAGCGTCGCTTCCTTGACCGGGTCGATCGGGATCCAGAAGCTGACGGTCTGGCTGCCGTCGACGAAGTAATACGGGATGTCCTGGTGCCAGGGCGTCGGCTTCTGCGTGCCGGGCTCCTTGACCAGCACATGGTCATGGAAGAACTGGGCGCTGCGCGACTGCATCGCCGCCGCCGCCAGTTCCGCAGCCGGCGAATTGCGCACCACATCGACGAATTCGGGGATGCGCTCCCAGTTGCAATAATCGTCGAAGAAGCTGCCCTTGCCGTTGGCGATGTCAGACGCCGCGGCGCTGCGGTTCTGCATGTTGCGCTCGATGCCGGCGGCAATGGTGCCGACCCAGTCTTTGAAGACACCGCGGACGCAGACAGCGCCGTCGCGCTGGTAATCGGCAATTGCTGCGGCATCGATGTATCTGGCGGCCATCTCATGTCTCCCCTGTTTGGATGACCAACTATCGCAGCCGCCGCACATCGCGTAAAATAATAACTTCTCATCTCACTTATAGTTCTGGCCTATGAACCTAACTCTCACTCAGCTGCGCTATCTCGTTGCCGTCGCCCGCCACGGCAGCGTCACCGCTGCCGCTCGCATGCTGAACGTCTCACAGCCTTCTATTTCGGTGGCGATCGACAATGTCGAAGCGACGCTCGGCCAGAAACTGTTCGTGCGCCAGCGCGGCAGCGGCATCGCGCTGACCTCGTTCGGCCGCAGCGCAGTGACCAAGGCAAAGCAGGTTCTGGCCGAGGCGGACGAACTGGTTGGGCTGGGGACGCGTGACGCCGATGTCGGCGGCGAGCTGGTGCTCGGCTGTTTCGAGGATTTGGCGCCCTATTTCGCGCCGGCGCTGATCCGCGCGTTTTCGCAACGCTGCCCGGCGGTCGCTGTCATCGTGCGCGACGAGACCTTCGAGACGCTGGGCCGGCGGCTCGGCGATTCCGCCATCGATCTCGGCCTGACCTACGATCTCGGCCTGCCCTCGCACTTCGCCCGCATCCTGCTGCATGAGCTGCGGCCGCATGCGCTTTTGCCGCAAGGCCACGCGCTGGCCAGCCAGGCCAGCGTCAGCCTCGCCGAACTGGCGGCCCATCCACTTGTTACCACCGACCAGCCGCACAGCTGGCAGCATATGCTGGACCTGTTCCTCAGCCTCGGCCTGTCGCCGGTCTCGCAGTCGACGACGAGTTCGTTCGAACTGCAGCGCAGCATGGTGGCCAACGGCTTCGGCGTCGCAGTGAGCTACACAAGGCCATATGGCGACAGGAGTTATGACGGCCGGCCGCTGGTCTGCAAGCCGCTGTCGGATCCGCTGCCGATGCAGCGCATCATCCTCACCCATGACACAAGGCAAAGGCTGCCGAAGGCGGCACTGGCCTTCATCGAGGTGGCGAAGGAATGGTTTGCCAGCCACGATGTTTTCACCGCCTGAGCGACAATGCGGCCGCTTGACGGCGCTCGCTGCTGCTGCCACTCCAGCACGATGGAAACCATCCAGTCGAAAGCCGCCCAGGGCCGCGTCGCCGACGCGCCGAGCGGCCATTGGGTCTACAAGATATTGCCGCGCTGGCTGTGGCCCTATGCGCAGCTTGCCCGCTGGGACCGGCCGATCGGCTGGCAATTGCTGCTGTGGCCCTGCTGGTGGTCGGCAGCGCTTGCGGCCAGCGCCTATCCGCACCCCACCGACCCGCTGCTGACGCTGCTGCCGTCGCCGTGGTCCCTGTTCCTGTTCTTTGTCGGCGCCGTCGCCATGCGTGGCGCCGGCTGCACCTATAACGACATTGTCGACCAGGACATCGACAACAAGGTCGAGCGCACGCGCTCGCGGCCGCTGCCGGCCGGCAAGGTGACGCGCCGCCAGGCCTGGGCGTTCCTGGTCATCCAGGCGTTGCTGGGCCTCGTCGTGCTGTTGCAGTTCAACGACTTCGCCATTCCGCTCGGCATCCTCTCGCTGGTGATCGTCGCCATCTATCCTTTCATGAAGCGCTTCACCAACTGGCCGCAATTCGTGCTTGGGCTGGCCTTCTCCTGGGGCGCACTGATGGGCTGGGCGGTCGAGTTCGGCGATCTCGATGGCCCGGCCATCATGCTCTATATCGGCTCGATCCTCTGGGTGATCGGCTACGACACGATCTACGCGCACCAGGACAAGGAAGACGACGCCATTGTCGGCGTACGCTCGACGGCGCGGCTGTTCGGCGACAACACCAAGACCTGGCTGGTCGGGCTTTATGGCGGCACGCTGGTCTGCTTCGCCATCGCCTTTGCCGCGGCGCAGGCGCCGGTGGTGGCGCTGGCCGGGCTGATCGCCGCCGGCGCGCATATGGCGCGGCAGATTGCGGTTCTGGATATCAACGATCCCGACCAGTGCCTGCGGCTGTTCAAATCGAACAACCAGGTCGGCTGGCTGATCTTCCTGGGCCTGATCGGCGGATCGTTGTGGGTGGCGCTGAAGCCGCTGGTTTAGCACCTTTTTTCCTTCTCCCCCTGTGGGAGAAGGTGGATCGGCGCGCAGCGCCGAGACGGTTGAGGGGTGCTGGACGGAGTGAGACGTTGGCGTTCCCTGGAACACCCCTCATCCGTCTTGCCGCTTCGCGGCAATCCACCTTCCCCCACAAGGGGGGAAGGAAGGGGCGTCAGCCTACTCTCTCGAAATGATCTCTTCGCCATCAATCACCAGCCTCAGCCCGAGATCGCCGGCCCTGCGGCGGGCGAGGAAGCGCGGACGGCGCGTGGTCGAGACCCGGCCCTTGCGGCGATCCTTGGCCGGCAGCGCCTTGATGGCGGCGCCGAGCGATTCTTCGAGTGTGCGGGCAATGCCGTCGGATTCGATCAGCAGCATCTGCAGCCGGTAGGCATCGGCCCAGGCGCGCCAGTCGGCGGCGACGTCGTCGAGATCGTCGGCCACCAGCAGCGGCACCGACAGCATCGGGTCGTTGTGCAGGAGTTCCAGGGTTACCGTGACATTGCCTTCCGGATCCTCCATCGCGCGGGCGGCGACGCCGCGAAACGCATTGGCGGGCAGTGCGATGATCGCCGGCACGCCGCTCATCTCGAGCGTGCGGCGAATGACGGCGCCTCGTTGGTCGATGGTGAAGGTAACGTCGCCATAGTCGTCGCGCGTGGCATAACTCACCACTTGCGGCAGGCGGAATGGGTCAAGACGCATGTTGCGCCCGGCCCAGACGGGCTTCAGTACACTGTTCATCTACTGCCTTCCTGTGTTTCTCCTGAGAGCCCGTTTTCACGGATCCCACCGGGCCAGTTTTCCCGGCCTCGTTATGCGAAACAGTAGCGCCGGCTTCTTACCGCTGCGCTTAAGAAAGTCGGTTAAATTTTGCTGATCTCAGGGGATGGTTATCGGAATGAGACCAGCCACAAGATGCTGAAAGGATCAGATAACCTTACCTGGATTCATGATCCCGGCCGGGTCGAAGGCTTTCTTCACCCGGCGCATCAGTTCGATCGCCATTGGCGGTGCGGTGGCGATCAGCTCATCACGCTTCAACTGGCCGATGCCGTGCTCGGCCGAGATCGAGCCGTGGAAGGAACGCACGACATCGTGCACGGCATGGTTCATGGCGTGATAGAGGCCGAGAAACGCTTCGTCGTCACCTCCCTCCGGCCGGGAGATGTTGTAGTGGAGATTGCCGTCGCCCATGTGGCCGAAGCAGACGACGCGCGCCTGCGGGCTGACCGAGGCGACAGCGCCGGCAGCCTTGGCGATGAACGCCGGTATGGAAGCCACCGGTACCGAAATGTCATGCTTGATCGAAGCCCCTTCGGGCTTTTGCGAATCCGGCAGCACCTCGCGAAAATTCCAGAAGGCGTCGCCCTGCGCCAGGCTTGCAGCGATCACCGCATCACCGGCGATGCCTTGCTCGAGGCCTTCCGACAGCACCTCCTCGATCAGCCCCCTGGCGTCCTCGGCCGAGCGGCCCGATGAGACCTGCATCAGCACATACCAGGGCCAGTCCTCGGCCAGCGGCCGGGTGACGCCCTGCGCGTGGCGCAGCGTGAAATCATAAGGGCGCTGGCCGATCAGTTCGAAGGCGGTCAGCGCGGCCCCTGCCCGGTCCATGGCCAGGCTGAACAATGAAAGCGCCGCCTCCGGCGACGACAGGCCGGCAAAAGCCACCTCGCGGCCTTTCGGCTTGGGAAACAGTTTCAGCACCGCCGCGGTGATGATGCCGAGAGTGCCTTCGGCGCCGACGAACAGGTTCTTCAGATCGTAGCCGGTGTTGTCCTTCTTCAATTTGCGCAGATCGTCGAACACCTCGCCGGTCGGCAGCACCACTTCAATGCCGAGGCAAAGTTCGCGCGCATTGCCATAGGCAAGCACCCCGGTGCCGCCGGCATTGGACGAGAGATTGCCGCCGATCTGGCAGGACCCTTGCGCGGCAAGCGACAGCGGAAACAGACGATCGGCGGCGTCGGCCGCTTCTTGCAGCGTCTGCAGGATGACGCCGGCCTCGACGGTCACCGTGTTGGAGAACACGTCGATCTCGCGGATGCGGTTCAGCCTCGACAGCGACAGCACGATCTCGCGGCCGGACGCGTCCGGCACCTGGGCGCCGACCAGCCCGGTGTTGCCGCTCTGCGGCACGACGGGCGTTCCCGTCTCGCTCGCCAGCCGCATGATCTGGCTCACCTCGTCGACGCTGCCGGGCCGCAGCACCAGCCCGGTCCTGCCGTGCCACAGCCCGCGCCGCTCGGTAAGGTAGGGCGCGATATCGGCCTGGTCGCGGAGCGCATATTTGTCGCCGACGATTGCGGCGAAGCGGTCGATGAGGGCGGGGTCGAGATCGAAGGGTGCGTCGTTCATGGGCAGAAACTATGGCGCTCATTCAAGCTTGTCACGGGGCGACCTTGTCACGTGGGGCAGCGGCACGAAACAGCCGATCGTTGATCGCCTCGCCCAGCCCATCGACCGGGATCGGCTCGACGGCGATCGTCGCCGCACCACTGCGGTCGAGCTCCTGCAGATGCGCGAAGAGATTGCTTGCGGCTTCGCGCAGGTCGCCTGACGCGGACAGGTTGCGCAAGGCGACGGCCGCTTGCCAGCCCTCGGCGCGGTCACCGCCAAAGGCCAGCAAGGCCTCGCCTTCGGCCACGCTTTGCGCATTGAGCCGCACCGATGCGCCCGGCGCATAGTGCGACGCCAGCATGCCTGGCGCCTCGATGCCTGATATGGCGCCGCGCAACAACTTGGTGCCGACGGCCGCCTCGATGTCGGCGGCGGCAATGCCGCCCGGCCTCAGCAGCCGCACTGTATCGCCTTCGACCTTGACGATGGTCGATTCCAGCCCGACCGGAGTGGCGCCGCCATCGACCACCAGCCGGATTTTCGCACCGAGATCGGCCGCTACGGCTTGCGCCGTGGTGGCGCTGATCTTGCCCGAAGAGTTCGCGCTGGGCGCGGCCAGCGGCCGGCCGAGTCTTGCGATCAGGTCGCCGCCGAACCCCCTGGGCATGCGCAGCGCGATCGTATCCAGCCCGGCGGTGACCAGCGGATGGATGCCGTTACCGGCTTGCTGCGGCAACACCAGCGTCAGCGGCCCCGGCCAGAACATCTCGGCCAGGCGTTTCGACATCGGATCGAAGATCGCAATGCGCTCGGCCATCGCCAGATCGGCGACATGGGCAATCAGTGGGTTGAAGCGCGGCCGGCCCTTGGCTTCGAAGATGCGAGCGACGCTAATGCCATTGGTGGCGTCGCCGGCCAGCCCGTAGACGGTCTCCGTCGGGATGGCGACGACGTCGCCGCCCTCGAGCAGCGCCAGCGCCCGTTCCATCGCTTCGCCGACGGGTAGTATCTCAGCCACTTGCATCACCTCACAGGCGCCGGACCTAATACGGCAGTGATTTTCGGGCAAGCCGGCGTTGGCGAATTATCAATGCCTAAAATGTTATGTTTCCCTGCAAGCCGGCATCAATCCACTGGGGGTAAGGGTTTCTGAGTCAAGGCTGGCGGCTTGTTGGGCAAGGGGATGGTTTCGATGTCGATGCGTGTGCTTGGAGCGCTTGGTTTCACCCTGGCGGCGATGACCGGTGGGGCGCAGGCCTCGTCGATCGTCTTTCTCGGCGTCTCGAAATCCACGCCATCGGTCATCAAGGTCGGTACACCCGAACCGATGAAGATCGCCTCGTCGCCATCGATCGTCGCGCTCGGCGATGCCCAATCCGACGTCACCTATGAAAAGGTCGCGGCGATTCCCGAAAAGCCCAGGCATGGCCAGGCCCCGATGATCATTCGCGGCGGCATCGTCGGCGGCGCGTTCGCCGCGCCGGCACCGGCCAAGGCAACCGCCACCGCGGCACCCACAGCGGATACGAAGCCTGCGGCAGGGACCGCACCCGCCGGGACGGCGACGGCGTCGAACGGCAAGCCCGAGTCGCAGCCGGCGGCGCCACAGCCGGCGGCAACGCCGCAGCAGCCGATCCAGGGCGTCGGCAAAGCCGAGTAAGCCATTCGGCCGAAACAGTCGGCCAGTCCGCTTGACGCCGATCGACGCCCCGGCGCACGATCGGCCTGGCGGCGGCGGCCCCAATTTCGCCAATCGGTTTTGGCACGAGCGCGCCGGGTTTCAAGCGAGCAAGGGGGTATCATGAACAAGGCGAAATCATTGACCGTGGCCGGCCTGTTGCTGGCGTCATTTCTGGGCGTCGGCAGCGCGCAGGCCGGTGACGACATGCTGGGGTCCTATGTCGCGCGTATTTCCGATCGCGACCACCATGCCAGCGACGGCTACGAGCTGAGCAGCGCGGCGCAGATGGTGCGGCAGGACCGCGCCAACTGGCACAAATTCCACCGCCGCGACGCCGACGACCAGGGCGACGACTGGTTCGGGAGCAATGAAGACCGCGCGTATCTGGAGCGCCTGCTGAAGCGCGGCGGCGCCATGAGTTCCTCGACACGGCGCGCTATCGTCAACGGCGAGCCGCTGATCCAGGTCGACGTCTATTCAGACAGCGTGCATGTCAGCATTTTGGAGGACTGACGGAGTCAGTTTCCGGCAGGCCTGAAAACAGGAAGGGCGGCGTGTGAACGCCGCCCTTCTCGTTTGATGTCAGTCGCCTGAAAGCTCAGGCCGCCTCTTCCTTGTCGTCATCCGACTCGTCTTCGGACGCTTCTTTGTCTTCGTCCTCGTCGTCGGATTCTTCGGTCTCTTCAGCGCCGCCGGCTTCGGCCTTCACGCTCTCGTCGTCTTCGTCGTCTTCCTCGTCCTCATCGTCGTCGGAGGAAGCGGTGGTTTCGTCACCTTCTTCATCGTCCGATTCGTCGCTGTCTTCGTCATCGCCTTCCTCGTCATCCGACAGGTCGGCGGCCTCGACCGCCGCGGCGGCGGCATGGTCGAGAATCTTTTCGGAAGCGGATTCAAGCGCCTCGGCGGGGGCCGAGGTTTCTTCTGTCACTTCGATGTCGTGAGCGGAATTCATGGAAGCCTCCGTGGGGGTTGGGAACATGTCCTTTTTGCCACGGAGAGATCATCGCCATATGACTGTAAGCCGGCTCGAACGGCCGGCGGCGGAGAAAATTTTTGGCGTTATTCCCGCGCCTTTAGCCAGCTATTCGGGAGAAATCCGCCACCTGGTCGGTCGCCGCGCGGATGCGGGCGAGCAGCGCCAGCCGGTTGGCGCGCACGGCCTGGTCCTCATCATTCACGAGAACGCGTTCAAAGAATGAATCAACCGGTTCACGCAACACGCTAAGCGCCAGCATGGCGGCGGAAAAATCTTCGTTTTGAATCGCTTCGCCGGCTTGCTTCTCAGCCTGATTCACCGCCGCAAACAGCGACTTCTCGGCGTCTTCACGAAACAGCGCCGGCTCAACAGTCTCGGCGATGGCCGTTTTCTTCTTCTCCTCGGCGGCCAGAATGTTGGCCGCGCGCTTGGTGCCGGCGAGCAGGTTCTTGCCGTCCTCGGTGTCGAGGAAGGAGCCGAGCGCTTCGACCCGGCGCACGATCTGCAAGAGGTCGTCCGACTGCGGCGTGATGACCGCGTCGATAAGATCGTGGCGGGCGCCCTGATCGCGCAGGTAGACTTTCAGGCGGTCGTGGAAGAAAGCGAGGAGATCGGTCGACTGGCCTGCACCGCTGTCCTTGAAATTGGCGGCAGCGCGATCGAAAATGGACGACAGGGCCAGACGGATGCCGTTCTCGACCAGCATCCTCACCACACCCAAAGCCGCTCTCCGCAGCGCATAAGGATCCTTCGACCCTGTCGGCTTTTCATCGATCGCCCAGAAGCCGACCAGCGTGTCGAGCTTGTCGGCCAGCGCGACGGCAATCGACACCGGATCGGTCGGCACGCGATCGGACGGACCTTGCGGCTTGTAGTGCTCCTCAATGGCGGATGCGACCGAAGGATGCTCGCCCTGCAGCAATGCATATTTGCGGCCCATCGCGCCTTGCAGTTCCGGAAACTCGCCCACTGCTTCGGTGGTGAGATCAGCCTTGGCCAGCACAGCAGCGCGCCCGGCGAGCGCGGTAATCTCCCCCCTCGAGGGGGAGATGTCGGCGAAGCCGACAGAGGGGGTTGTCTCGCGTGAAGCGCTGACTCCCTCTTTCTTCGCGAGGCCAGACCGCGTCGCGCCAGCCGAGGCGACCCCCTCTGGCCTGCCGGCCATCTCCCCCTCAAGGGGGGAGATCGACTGCGCCACTGTTGGCGCGATCTCTTGCGCCAGCCGCTTGATCCGCTCCACACGCTCGCCTTGCGTGCCGAGCTTGGCGTGGAAAGTCACATTGAGATGGTCGAGGCGGGCCATGCGCTGGTCGAGCGGCTTTTTCAGATCGAGCCCGAACTTTTTCGCCGATGCCTCGAGTTGCTCCAGATCCGGCAGGTCGCCCTGGTCGGTCTTCCAGAAATAGAGCGCGTCCGACAGGCGCGCGCGCACCACCTTGCCATTGCCATGCGCGATCTCCTTGCCGCCATCCTTGGCCTCGATGTTGGCGGTGAGAATGAAGCGGTTGGAGAGGTTTTCGCCATCGCCTTGCGGGCGGGTGACAAAGCATTTCTGGTTGGCGCGGATGGTCAGCCGGACAACTTCAGGCGGAATGGCGAGAAAGGCCTGCTCGAATTCGCCCATCAGCACCACCGGCCATTCGACAAGGCCCGACACTTCTTCCAGCAGCCCTTCGTCCTCGACCAGATCGAGCCCGTTGGCAAAGGCAAGGTTGCGGGCGTCCGCCAGGATGATCTCCTTGCGGCGGTCGCCATCGAGCACGACCTTGGCCGCTTCCAGCTTGGTCACGTAATCGTCGAAGCGGCGCACGGTGATTTCACCCGGCGCCATGAAGCGGTGGCCATAGGTGACATTGCCGGAACGGATGCCGTCGATCTCGAAATCGACCACCACCGGCTCCTCGGTCTCGGGGCCGAAAGTGCACAGGATCGTCTGCAGCGGCCGCACCCAGCGCAGCGAGCCGGGCTTGGCCGAAGCCGGCCCCCAGCGCATCGATGTCGGCCACGGGAAGCTGCGGATGATGGCCGGCACCAGTTCGGCGATGATCGCTTCCGCCGCCCTGCCCGGCTTCGAAATATGGGCGACGTAGAAATCGCCCTTCTTCGGGTCGGAGTGGACATGCGCCTCAGCAACCGAGGCAAGGCCTGCCTTGCGCAAAAAGCCCTGCACCGCCTGTTCCGGCGCCGTCGTCGACGGCCCCTTGATCTCCTCGTGAATGTCCTTCGAGCGCGCGGTCAGGCCCCTGATGTCGAGCGTGAGCCGCCGCGGCGTCCAGTATTCGCGCGCGGCGTCATAGGTCAGACCCGCCTCGACCAGACCGTCGGTTAGCATCTTCCTGAGATCGCCCGCCGCCTTGCGCTGCATGCGGGCCGGTATTTCCTCGGAGCGAAGTTCTAAGAGCAAGTCAGGCATGGATGGAGCTCGCACGACAATGGTCGGCGGGGCATAGCAACTCGGCTGGCCGCTGTCACCCTCTACCCCATAATCGCCCAATCGGCGTAAGCACCGTCAATTTCCAGAAATTCTCAGCGCCCTGTCGGGACGAGCCGACCCCGCCCGTCCTTGGATCAAAGATTTCCATGAACCAAACGCAGCGCTGAAGCGACCAACGCTCAGGCAGGGACCTATTGGCTGAACGACCATGAAAACGGCATCGAGACTTCTCCAGATCATCGCGCTCAGCGCCTGTTTCGCCGCGCAGGCCCATGGCGCCTTCTCGATGCCGGGCGTGCGACAGGCCATGCGGACGATCGATAGCGCAAGCGCTCAAGGCGCAAAGCCGAGCGCCGCCACCATCCAAATCGCAGCCTTGAGCTAGGCCGCCAGTCCGCCGGCTTGAGTCAACAAAAACGCCTCGCCGCAGGCTTTCGCCAGATTGCGTACGCGCAGGATGTAACTCTGTCGCTCGGTCACCGAAATCACGCCGCGCGCATCGAGCAGGTTGAAGACATGGCTGGCTTTGATGCACTGGTCGTAGGCCGGGAAGACCATGCGGTGCATCGGCAGATTGTCGTTCGAGGCCGGGGCGCCGGCCGCCAGCAGCGCCTTGCATTCGGCTTCGGCGTCCTCGAAATGCCGGAGCAGCATGGCGGTGTTGGCATATTCGAAATTGTGCCTGGAATATTCCTGTTCGGCCTGCAGGAAGACCTCGCCGTAGGTGACTTTTTCAGCACCTTCGCGACCGTTGAAATTGAGGTCGTAGACATTGTCGACGCCCTGCACATACATGGCCAGCCGCTCCAGGCCGTAGGTCAGTTCTCCGGCCACCGGCGCGCATTCGATGCCGCAGACCTGCTGGAAATAGGTGAATTGCGACACTTCCATGCCGTCGCACCAGCACTCCCAGCCAAGTCCCCAGGCGCCCAGCGTCGGGCTTGCCCAGTCGTCCTCGACGAAGCGGATGTCGTGCAGCAGCGGATCGACGCCGATCGCCTCGAGCGAGCCGAGATAGAGCTCCTGCAGATTCGGCGGGTTGGGCTTCAGGATCACCTGATACTGGTAATAATGCTGCAGCCGGTTGGGGTTTTCACCATAGCGGCCGTCCTTGGGCCGGCGCGAGGGCTGGACATAGGCCGCGTTCCACCCGCGGGGTCCGAGCGCGCGCAGCGTGGTTGCCGGATGGAAGGTGCCGGCGCCGACCTCCATGTCGTAGGGCTGCAGGATGACGCAACCATAGGCGGCCCAGTAATTGTGCAGGGTCAGGATCAGCCCCTGGAACGAGCGGCTGGGATGCATATGGTCGATAGTCACGGCGGCCTCGCAAAGCGCGAAAAAGAAGACATTCCCTTAAAGCATGATCCCGAAAAGTGGAAACCGGTTTTCGGAAAAGATCATGCTCTAAAAAGCAACTGGATCAGGTCGACGATTCAACCGAACGTCGGCCCGATCCGGTTGCCGGGCCGGCAAGCGTCAAGGCAGCGCCTTGCGCCGCCTTGACCGAGAGGTTGAACGCTTTGCTTCTCGCTGGCCCATTGCCGGATGGCGCTTGCGGCCGTCTGCTCGCCTGAGCTCCAACGACAAAGGTTCAGCCATGCAAGGCCAGCTCACCGTACGCCCCGTCACGCGGCAGGATTACGAGCATGGCTGCCGCTGTGGGACGGATACAACGCTTTTTATGGCCGCTCGGGAGAAACCGCCCTGCCCGGCGACATCACCGCAATGACCTGGTCGCGCTTCTTCGATGCCTATGAGCCAATGCATGCGCTGGTGGCCGAGAGCGAGGGCAAGCTTCTCGGCCTTGTGCACTATCTCTACCACCGCACCACCACGGCGATTTCGCCGAACTGCTATCTGCAGGACCTTTTCACCACCGAAGCGTCGCGCGGCAAAGGCGTTGGCCGGGCACTGATCGAAGGCGTGTACGAGCGGGCGCAAGCCGCAGGCTCGGGCCGCGTCTACTGGCTGACGCACGAGACCAATCACACGGCGATGAAGCTTTACGACAAGATCGGGGAGCTTTCGGGGTTTGTCGTCTATCGAAAAATGTTCTGAAAATAAGAACGGGGCCCAGCGAGCCCCGTTTCATCAGATGTATGGTCGTCTCACCCTTTCGGCGCGGGCACGACCGGCTTGACCTTCGGGGTTTCCTGCGCGGTGTTGGATTCGATCGGCGGCAGCCCTTTCATCAGCTTCTGCTGCAAGGTGGCAAGCACATCGGGATCCGGCTTCAGGTCGCGCGCCTGGTTCCACTGGAAGGTGGCTTCCAGCTTGCGGCCGACGCGCCAGTAGGCATCGCCGAGATGGTCGTTGAGCACCGGATCTTCCGGCTTCAGCGATACGGCGCGCTCCATTTCGCGCACGGCGTCGTCGAACCGGCCCATGCGGAAATAGGCCCAGCCCAGCGAATCGACGATGTAGCCATCGCTCGGCCTGAGGTCGACGGCCTTCTGGATCATCGCCAGGCCTTCCTTGAGGTTCATGTTCATGTCGACCCAGGAATAGCCGAGATAGTTCAACACCTGCGGCTGGTCGGGGAACAGTTCCAGCGCCTTGCGGAAATTCGGTTCGGCCTTTGGCCATTCCTTCAGCCGCTCATAGGCGATGCCGCGCTGGTAGTAGATGTTCCAGTTGGCATTGGTCGGCGTCTTCAGCACCTCAACCGCCTTGTCGTAGAGGGTGGCGGCGGAGCGGAAATCCTCCTTCGAGGCATAGACCCCGCCCAGTGCCAGATAGGCGCGCATGTCGTCGGGGTGGGCGTCGACGAAGGCCTTCAGATGGGCGATCGCCTCATCGTGACGGTCAAGGTCGGCAAGGTTGAGGCCGAGCTGCAGGTCGGAAAGCTCCTTCAGCGGCGAGGAGGCCGGAATACGGCGGTAGAGCGCAATGGCGCCTTCGCCGTCCTTCAGCTGCTCCGCAACGGCGGCAAGCTGTACCAAAGCGGCGTCGCTGTCGGGCTTCAGCGCCAGCGCATATTGCAGATAGAGGCGCACGAACGGCTCGCCGCCGCCGCGATTGAGCGCGATGGCGAGGTCAAGCAGGATTTCGGAGGCGCCTTCCGACGGGCTGGAGACGAAGGGCTCGATCTTGTCGCCCTTGCTGATCCTGTCGCGAAGCGCCTGGATGTCCAGCTTGCCCGGCGCGAACGCCTCGGCCTTGTCCAGCACGTAGAGCGCCTTGTTCTTGTCGCCCTTGCGGGCCAGGAAAGACGCATAGGCCTGGGCGTTGCGCATCCATGTCTCGGGCGCAGCACCGCCGGCCGTGGTGTCGGTCAGGGTCGCGTCATAGAGCGCATCGGCCTTGTCCGACATGCCTGAGGCATCGGCGATCAGCGCGCGGTGGAAGGACTTGAACAGACCGAACCAGTCAGGCCCCTGCAGCTTGTCGATGGAGGCCATCGCCTCGGTGGCATCGCCGGCACCCTCTTGTGCCCAGCCGGACATGACGCCGGAAATCAGCCGGTCGAGATCGGATTCGAGCGACAGCTTGAGCCAGTACTGCGCCTTGGTGAAATCCTTCTTGTGGAAGGAATCGACCGCCAGCGCCAGCCGCGAGAAGCGCTCGACATCGGGAACTTCCTTGAGCTTGTCGGCATAGACAAGCGATTCCTCGAACCGCCCCTGCGCGATCAGCGACAGCATCAGGCTCTGCTGCAGCGAGGTGTCGCCGGGATTGAAAGCCAGTGCCTGCTTGTAATAGGCGATGGCATTGTCGAGGTCGTTGTCGCCTTCGGCAATGCGGGCGGCGAGATAGGCGCCCGAGAAGGATGTGATCTTGACCGGGTCGGTCGATTCCTTGGCGTAGGCGGGCAGCGGAGAAATCGCCATGCCTGCCACAATTGCCAGCCCCGCGAGCCAGCGCGCACGTCCTTGCTGCATCGTATCCCTTTCAGCCAGACGCGACCCGCACACAGGCGGGACCGCCATAGACTCGATGTTTTCCGGACAAAGCATGGCCTTTTTGGGGTCAAGCTGCAATCCAGGCCGAATCACAATCGGGTCATGCGATAATAAGCCATCCCGCGATGTAATAGCGGATGGTTCCGGATGTCGCAGCTAGCCGGTTCGGTGCCCTTGGCGGAACAGCACTCGCAAAGGCCGTATGTCGGCCTCAGGTGGGGGCCGGCCCAGAATTCGAGTTGCCGGCTGTTACCGCCGAGAGTTTACCACGCCTGCAAAGCGTCGGCTTCGAATAGGTTTTCTTCATTGCGATGTCCCACGTTCGATAATTGATCGTTAGAAACGGTAATTTATCCAGAACTTCCCGGTCGAAAATTTCGCCCCAAGGCAGGATGCGCGTTGACCCCTCAGTTCAGCGACAGATCAAACCAGTGATAGCATCGAAACCACAATGACCGTGTATCATCTCTCGAACAAATTGATACCCCGTACCGGCATTGCACGTACGAGTGCGATGACTGTTGTGCTTCACGTTGCGGCAAAACAGCCGCCGCGCTTTCGAGACGGCTTCCCAGCCTGATCGCGGCGGGGTGTTCGACGCAGCGACCAAAGCCCGCTGGCCTGAGCCAGCGGGCCGGAGGTTCAAGATAAACCGAGTGCGGCGAGCGCGATCATTCCCAGCCGCGACAGACCAGGTAGCTGTACCGCCAGAAACGCAAGCCGGTCATTGTCCATTTCCAGAATTCGTAGCTGCAACCACCATGGTCCGAGGCAACGATTGTCACGCCACCGGGCAGCCAGGAATTGTGGTTGTGATGGCCATGATGGTGACCGTGATGGCCGTCATCAGGCTTCCCGGGTACGCAGCCGATGACCTTGCATGGAAGTTTTGTATCCTTGTTCAGGATTGGCTTCTTTGCCTTGCAGCCAAAGGCGTGGCAGCCGATTTTCGCATTCTTTGGATTGAGGCCCAGATTGCGAGCCTCGACCGACACCTTGCCGCGGGGTGCCGCGTGCAGGATTTTTGGACCGTCCATCGCTGTTTCATGGCGCTTCATCACGTGGGAGAAGTTGTGATTCGCGCCCTGGATTTTCTGGCCGGCATGGGCATCGGCGGAGATCGCCACAGCACCGGCAATTGCGGCGAGCACCACCATGAAGCCAGTAAGCCAGCGGCGTTTCGTGAACATGGAGCGTATCGGCGACACGCCGTCCGCAGGCGCGGCCAATGCCTGCTTTGCAGGGTGCGTTGTGCCGCTATCGCCGGACACGGCGGGCCGATCGAACATATTCACGACCATTTCGAGGGTGAAATCCTGGTACGGGATTGTTTTTTCATGGTCGTCATCGCTGCCGGCACGATGGGTTTCCACGGGGGTGATGACCCTTGGCCGATGGCCGGAGGTGACGGCGCCGACAATGTCGGACCGGCCCAGGCCGATGTCGGTGAGTTGCTGGTCACTGAAGCCGTCGAGTATGCGAATGTCGTGCAGCGCGATGGCACGACGCGTCTGCAATTCGGCACGCGCTTCCGCCACCGATCTCAACCATCCACCCAAGCGATAAAGACCGCCCGGCGCGGCAGCTTGGGCGCTATATGATTTCATGATATCCGTACTCATCGTAATCTCCATTCCTTGCTGGCGATCACCGTGATCGCGATGGGCGCCATATCGGGGACGGACGGGAAGCCAGCGTTCGCGGAGCGTGAAATCTTCGGGAAATCGCCGCGAAAAGGGGAAACGCCGGTGGAGGCGAAGGGCTCGGCATCTGACGCGAGCGGGCCACCCGTTGCAGCCGGGCCGCACGATCTCCGCTTGCTCGGGGGCTTCGAGTTGCGCAGCAAGAGCGGACAGCCGGTCGAATTGCCGACGCGCAAATGCGAATTGCTGCTGGCCTATCTGGCCATGCCCGCCGGGCGCCCTCACGGGCGCGACAAGCTTGCCGCGCTGTTTTGGGGCGAGCGCAACGAGGAACAGGCGCGCGGCAGCCTCAGAAAGGCGCTGTCGTCGCTGCGCAGCGCACTCGGGCCGCAAGCGCTTGTCGGGGACCGCGACTCGGTCGTTCTCGACCCGGCGACAGTTGCCGTCGATGCCGACCAGCTTGCAGCCCTTGCCGGCAATCCCGCTGATATGAAAGACAGCGGCCCGTTTGTCTGGAGCTATGGCGAGTTTCTGGAGAGCCGCCCCACCGCAAGCGCCGATTTCTCAGATTGGCTGACATTCGAGCGGACGCGGTGCCGCAATCTCGCCCAGACGGTGCTCGAGCGGATCGCCATCAGGCTGGTGGATGCAGGGAACCTGTCCGAGGCCCAAGCAGCAGGTCAGCGATTGCTGGCGATCGACAATCTGCGCGAGGAAAGCCACAGGCTGTTGATGCGGCTCCATGCCAAGGCAGGCGAACGGTCGCGCGCACTGGCGCAGTTTCAGGATTGCCGCGACCTGCTCAAGCGCGAGCTCGGTGTCGAACCTTCGCCGGAAACTGTCAGGCTGTCGCGTGAAATCGCTTCAGACGAAGTGGCCGCGACGGACGAAATCGCCCGTACGGCGGATGCGCCCGCACCCAAGGCAAGCGACGGGGCGGTTTTTGCGACGACATGGCCGACCGAGCGACCGCGCGGACATTCGATTGCGGTGCTGTCCTTCGCCAGCAAGAGCGGTGACGAGCAAGACTTCCTGGCAAGCGGCCTGTCGCAGGACATCATCACCGAGCTGTCGCGTCAGAAGGACTTTCTCGTCATCGCGCCGCAATCGACTTTTGACTACGGAAAAGGAGCCGTCGAGGCGCGAGTCGCGGCAAGCGAACTCGATGTCCGTTACGTGCTTACCGGTGGCGTGCGCCGCGCCGGCAATCAACTCCGCGTTGCGGTACAGCTGCTCGACACCTCCGGTGACCGCTGCGTGTGGGCCGAGCGCTATGATCGTGCGGCCGAAGACGTCTTCGACGTGCAGGACGAAGTGGTGTCGCGCATCATCGCCAATGTCGATGCCGAAGTGCGGGCTGCTGAACGGGAACGGGCGGCGCGTAAACGGCCGGAGAACCTCGACGTCTGGGAAATGTTTCATCGCGGCATGTGGCACGCCTTCCGGTTCACGCGAAGCGACAACGCGCAGGCGCAGACGCATTTTCGACGCGCGCTGGAGCTGGAACCAGGTTTCGGCCTGCCGCATGCCGGCCTCGCCTATGTTTGTTTCGCGGCCGTAACCTGGCATTTCGCCGAGGATGTCAAAACGACTTTGGCAGCTGGAATTCATGAGGCCGAAGCGGCGATCGCGTTCGACGGGAGCGACGCATTCAGCCATGTTGTGCTCGGCCGCCTGTTGACGCTCACCGGCGACCAGGAACGGGCCGTGCGCCATCTGTCGAAAGCGATCGATCTCAGCCCGAGTTTCGCGCAAGCCTATTTCGGCATGGCGCAGCTTCATTTCTGGGCGGGCAGACCTGGCGAGGCTTTGCAATACGTCGATCAGGCAATGCGGCTGAACCCCAGGGATCCATTGGGCTCAATGTTCATGACGCTGCAATCGTTCAGTCACTATTGGCTGAACGATTTTGCAGCTGCCGAAATGGCTGCGCGGCGTGCAACCGCGCTGCATGCGCGCGAGACCTGGTCGAGGCTGGCGCTGGCCGTTTCCCTGGTTGCACTGGGTCGAACCAAGGAAGCGGCAGCGGCGATTGCGGAAGCGCGGTTGATGGACGCCGCGCTTACACTGACCTCGTTCGACGCAATTGTCGGACGGGTGCCGGCAGATCTTCGCGAGCGGGTTTATTCGAATCTGAGGCAGGCGGGGTTAAATTGAACGTTGCACACGCGTATCCTGATAGCCACTCTCTGCTATCGTGCTGCACAGGCCGGCCCACTCGCAGCCCTGGCAGGCCTCACGCGTTACGCCGGTTGAAAAGGCCGCGCGCAGGCTCGCAAGCGTTGCCGCGTCGAGGCTGAAGCGGGCGCCGGCCTGGATCGGCCGGGCCAGCAGTTTGCCAACATCGCGTGCCGCCAACTCGTCCCGGCCGGCGGCGCTTTCCCCCGAACAGTGGGATTCGGCCTCGCCGAGCATCGGCTGGCAGATGTCGTCTGGGCCGGAGACGATCAGAACATCCTCGCCCCGGCCAAGACGTTTCGCGATCGCGTCATAATTGGCGATGAAAGCTGCGCTGTACCCGTTGCCGACATAGGTCAGCAGGCAAAGCAGATGATGGGAGCGCAGTCTGACGGTCATCGGTCTTTATGATGCCTTCCCAGCCGGTTCGGTCTTATTGCCGGAGAAGAGCTTGAGTGTCGCGGCGCCGAGCGCCGACTTCAGCAGACTGCCGACAAGGAAGGGCAGGAAGCCGAAGGTGATGGCCTGTTCGAGGCCGATCATGACGGCGAGCCAGGCCGTGCCGAGAACCAGGCAGGCGAGATTGCCGAGGACCATGGCGGCGAAAGCAAGCATTACCCGGTTGCCGTTCCAGCCGCGCTCGGCCAGCCAGCCGACGAGCGCGCCGACAAGCGGGAAGGCGAAGAGATAACCGCCCGTTGGTCCGACGAAATGCGACGCACCCGCAGCCCCTCCGGCCAGGACCGGAAAGCCTACGGCGCCCTCGACGAGCCAGGCCGCAATGGTCATGGCGCCAAGCCGCCAGCCATAGAGCGCGCCGATCAGCGTCACCGCGAAGGTCTGCATGGTTACCGGGACCGGCACCATCGGCACTTCGATGTAGGACGACAGCGCCAGAAACAGCGTGCCGAGGACGACGGCTCCGACCTGCCAGCCAAGCGAGCGGGTCTGCAGGCGCAACGGGCTGAAGGAGGGCTTGGCGGGCGAAAAAGCGATGTCGGTCATGGCGGCTTCCCTGGCTGGTTTCAAATTATAGATAATTTTGTTGTTCGATCTATTATCGAATCCATATTTGCGCGGGGATGGCAACCCCTCGCCCTGAAAAAGGCTGGGTCTTGAGCGCCGAGATGAAGGACATTGGAAGGGCTGGCGGGACAGCACCCCCCTCTGGCCTGCCGGCCATCTCCCCCGCAAGGAGGGAGATCGGCAGCTTTGCCGGCGACGCTTTTTCCTGCAACGTCGACGATTAGCGAAACCGGGGGCGACATCCAATCTCCCCCCTTGCGGGGGAGATGTCCGGCAGGACAGAGGGGGGTGTGCAGGATCGCAACGCGCGGGCTCGTCAACGAAGCCGACGACTCGTCTGTAGCCCTATACCGCCCCTAGCCGACGATGGCGAAGGCTTCGCGCATCTTGCCGGAGGCGGTCTTGACCGGTTTCTGGCCGATCCACTGCACGTGCCGGCCAAGGGTGGCAGTGGCCGATTCGATGTTGCCTTGCCTGAGTGCGCTGAGAATTGCGCGGTGATCCTGGTCGGTGCGGATTTCCCATTCCGAGCGCCAGGCGGCGAACAGGAAGCGCGCGCTTGCCGCATGCAAATCGTCGATGGTGGCGATGAGCCGCGGCATGCCGCAGGGCGCCAGGATCAGCCGGTGGAAAGTGCGGTTGGCCTCCTCCCAGGAGCGGACATCGCGGGATTTGTCGCCGGCTTTTGTGGCTTCTTCGGCAAGGTTGAGAATGGCCGCCGTCAGGTGCGGCGCGGCGTTGCGCAGCGCCAGAACTTCGAGTGCGGCCCGCATTTCGGCGACTTCCCTGACCTCGCCGAGGTCGAAAGCAGCGACGCGCACGCCTCGCCTGGGCTCGCCGATCGCCAGCCCTTGCGCCTCCAGGCGCCGGAAGGCCTCGCGCACCGGGACATGGCTGGTCTGGAATTCCTCGGCGATGTGATCCTGCCGCAACCGCGTGCCCGGTTCGATCGCGCCCGATATGATGCGGTCGGCCAGCACCTTGCTGATGCGCACGGCTATGGTGTCGTCTGCGGTCTTTGCCATGTTTTATAGATAATTTGCGACATGCCGCTTTGTCGAGCCGGCCGCTGTGCGATTTCGCGGCAAAATCGCTCGGCGCGCCAGGCGCCGGTCAGTTCACCCGGCTGATGCAGAAGTCGATGACGTCGATCAGCGCCGATTTCTGCGGCGTCGCTTCCAGCGGCGCCAGCGCGTCGCGGGCGATCTCGCCGAAATGGCGGGCTCGCCCGATCGTGTCGGCAATCGCGCCATGGCGGGTCATCAGGCCGATCGCCTTTTCCAGCCCGGCATCGTCGGTGACATTGTCCTCGATGGCGCGCTTCCAGAAGGTACGTTCGGCCTTGGTGCCGCGCCGGTAGGCGAGGATCACCGGCAGCGTCACCTTGCCCTCGCGGAAATCGTCGCCGACATTCTTGCCCAGCTCCAGACTGGAGCCGCCATAATCCAGCGCATCGTCGATGAGCTGGAAGGCAAGGCCGAGATTCATGCCGTAGGAGCGTAGTGCGGCGCGATCGTTGCGCGTCGCCAGCGCGATGACTGGGCCAACCTCGGCGGCGGCCGAGAACAGTGCGGCGGTCTTGGCTTTGATGACGGCGAAATGCTCGTCCTCGGTGGTGTCGAGGTTCTTGGCGGCGGCCAGTTGCATCACCTCGCCCTCGGCGATGATCGAGGCGGCGCTGGACAGGATGTCGAGCGCTTCGAGCGAGCCGACATCGACCATCATGCGGAAAGCCTGGCCGAGCAGGAAATCGCCGACCAGCACGCTGGCCTGGTTGCCCCAGATCATGCGCGCCGTCTTCTTGCCGCGGCGCATGCCGCTCTCGTCGACGACATCGTCATGGAGCAGCGTGGCGGTGTGCATGAACTCGACCGAGGTGGCGAGCTTGACGTGGCCTTCTCCAGAATAGCCGAACATCTGGGCGGCGGCGAGCGTGAGCATGGGACGCAGCCTTTTGCCACCCGACGAGATCAGATGGTTGGCGACCTCCGGAATCATCTCGACGTCGGAGCCGGCCTTGGACAGGATCAATTCGTTGACGCGGCCCATATCGGCTGATGTCAGCTCGATGAGATCCTTGATGGAAGCGGGTTCCCGCTTCCCGTTTTCGATGTTGAGAACGACACCCACCAACAAACACTCCCGTCTTGATCACGTGTGCGACGGCACCCTGGTCCCTGCAAGGACTCTAGGGCGGCACATACCGGCACGGCAAGAGGCGAATTGGCGCGGCTGCGGTGACGGCGTGTCAACCCCGAAAACCGCTTCATACTTTTCGGCACCATGCTCCAGCGTTTACATCAACGATGCAACCTGCGAACTTCGTCCGATGATAGAACTCGTCCGCACCAACGATGCCGTGATCATCTCCTTTGTCGAATCGCTGATGCGCGATGCCGGGATTGCCTGCTTCGTCGCCGATCGGAATATGAGCATTCTCGAAGGGTCGATCGGTCTTTTGCAGAAGCGCGTCATGGTCGACGCCGACCAGGCCGATCAGGCGCGGCGTATTCTGAAAGACGCCGGCATCGAGAACGAAATCCGCCAGAAATAATGGCTGAAGCGAGCGCCCTCGCCGGTGACACGCCGGCCCACACGGTCGATGCCTTCCATCGCGGCCGCTTCTGGCTGGTGCAGCCCACGACCGGCCATCGCGCCGGCATGGACGCCATGATGCTGGCGGCGGCGGTGCCGTCCGCCTTTGCCGGGCGGCTTGCCGATTTCGGCGCCGGCGCGGGTGCCGCGGGCCTGGCCGTGCTGTCTCGCTGCCCAGCGGCTGAGGTCGTGCTTGTCGAACGCTCGACCGAGATGGCGGGGTTCGCCGCGACGACACTCGCCCATCCCGGCAATGCGCATCTCGGCAACCGCGCCTCGGTGCTGACAGCCGATGTCACGCTGTCGGGCCGGGCGCGCACGCAGGCCGGCCTTGCCGACAATTCCTTCGACTTCGTCATCATGAACCCGCCCTTCAACGGGGCGCAAGACCGCGCCACGCCCGATCCGCTGCGCCGGCAGGCGCATGTGATGGAAGACGGGCTGTTCGAGAACTGGATCAGAAGTGCGGCCGCGGTGGTCAGGCCGCGCGGCGGCCTGGCCGTTATTGCGCGGCCCGAACAGCTCGGCGACCTCCTCGATGCGATGTCGGGCCGCTTCGGCGACGCCGAGATGCTGGCCGTCCACCCACGCCCGGAAGCAGCAGCGATCCGCATTGTCGTGCGGGCAGCACTCGGCGCGCGTGGAAAACTGTCGATCCGCCCGCCTTTGATGCTGCATACCAAGACGGGCGACGGCCCGTCGGAACGGACCGAGATGATCAACAACGGACTGGCATCGCTGTTCAGCGATTGATTTGGGGCTGAGCATGCCGTTGCCGCAAAGCGGCAGCGCGACATGCATTCGCCCCAAAACCGCGGCATTGCCGTTGGCCAGCAAATCCCTACATGCCCAGAGCAACATCCGCGCCGCCCGAGGAATTTCTTCCAAAACTGATCTATCTTGCTCTTTTGCCACTGGAGACAGCCACCTCGTGAAACGCTTTTTCAACCGCCTGCTGCCGAAATCCTGGCGCTCCAGTGTCGTCACCATTCCCGTCATCAGGCTGCACGGCACCATCATGCCCGGCGGCGGCCAGTTCCGGCCGAGCCTGTCGCTCGCCTCCACGGCCGCCCTTATCGAAAAGGCGTTCCTGTTCGACGCGCCGGCCGTCGCCATCTCGATCAATTCGCCCGGCGGCTCGCCGGTGCAGTCTCGGCTGATCTTCAAGCGCATCCGTGATCTCGCCGTCGAGAAGAACAAAAAGGTGCTGGTCTTCGTCGAGGATGTGGCGGCCTCGGGCGGCTACATGATCGCGGTTGCAGGCGACGAGATTTTTGCCGATCCGTCCTCCATCGTCGGATCGATCGGCGTCGTCTCGGCCTCGTTCGGTTTTCCCGAGCTCATGAAGAAGATCGGCATCGAGCGCCGCGTCCACACCGCCGGTCAGAACAAGGCGGTACTCGATCCGTTCAAACCGGAGAAGAAGGAAGATATCGAGCGCCTGAAGGCGCTGCAGCTCGAAGTGCACGAGACCTTCATCGACCTGGTCAAGGAGCGCCGCGGCACCAAGCTGAAGGACGATCCGGACCTGTTCACCGGCCTGTTCTGGACCGGCAAGAAGGGGCTGGAGCTTGGCCTTGTCGATGCGTTGAACGATATGCGAACCGTGCTCAAGACCCGTTTCGGGGCGAAAACCCAGCTTCGGCTGATCACGGCCCCGCGCGGCCTGTTCGGCCGCATCGGCCTGTTCGGCTCGAACTTTTCGGCGCCCGATATTGCTGCCGCTGCGGCCAGCGGCATGATCGATGCGGCGGAAGAGCGCGCATTATGGGCGCGCTTCGGGCTTTGAAAAAGCGGGGAAAGCGTCTAGCATGAGGGCTTGACAGTCTGCCTTGCCGCCTTGCGAGGGAGGAGTTTTGAGATGCCGCAGATCATTTTCTTCGCGATTGTCGGCGCCGCCGCCTATTTCGGCTACCGCACCTTCATCCGCGAGGCCGAGCGCGTGACGGCCAAGGTGCGGCGCACCGAAAAGCAGGCGGCCAACGGCGCCAACGGCACGCTGGTCAAGGATCCCAAGACCGGCGAATACCGCCTGGCCAAGGACTGAGCATCATCCCGTCAACAGCCGACACTGTGGATGCCGCAGCCCGGACATGGCTGGCGCCTGCCAAGATAAATCTGGCGCTGCATGTCACCGGCAGGCGTGCCGACGGCTATCATCTGCTCGACAGCCTGGTCGTTTTCACCCGCTTCGGGGACAGGGTCGAGATCGAACCTGCCGACAGCGACCGGTTCTCCGCAGCGGGCCGCTACGCGACTTCTGTGCCGATAGACGACAGCAATCTGGTGGTGAGGGCGCGCGAGGCGCTGCGCAGCCGGGCAGGCCAGCGGAGCACGCCGCCGGTTGCCATCCGGCTGGAAAAGAACCTGCCGGTCGCCTCCGGCGTCGGCGGCGGTTCGAGTGACGCCGCGGCGGTGCTGCGCGGTCTCGTCCGGGCCTGGGAACTCGACATCGGCGAGGCCGAACTGGTGCGGATTGGTCTTACGCTCGGCGCCGATGTGCCGATGTGTCTTTCCGCAAAACCGCTTGTCGCGCGCGGTGTCGGCGACGAGCTGTCACTGGTGCCGGATTTTCCGGCACTCGCTTTGGTGCTGGTCAATCCCGGCGTCGCCGTTTCCACGCCCGACGTGTTCAACGCACTTGGGAAGCGGGACAATGAAGGGCTGCCTCCGCTGCCGCGCGGCTTCGACTTCCACAGTATGCGCAACTGGCTGGAGATGACCCGCAACGATCTTGAGGCCCCGGCGCAGGCGATCCAGCCTCCCATCGGCAGAGCGCTTTCCCTCCTGAACCGGGCCGGATCCGGATTTTCGCGCATGTCGGGATCCGGCGCGACATGTTTCGGGCTGTTCGAGACCGGCAATGTCGCCAAGCGCGCCGCCGCCGAGATCCGCAGCCGCGAACCGGACTGGTTCGTCGCCGCGACGCGCAGCATCGCATCGGAGGGAATTGATGGCCAGACTTGACGAGAGCCGCCCGTTCATCCCGGTGCGCATCGCGGTGCTGACGGTTTCCGATACGCGCAGCCTTGCCGACGACAAGTCAGGCCAGACATTGGCCGATCGCATCACCGAGGCCGGCCATGTCCTCGCCGCGCGCGACATCGTCACCGACGATCGTGAAAAGATCCGCGATACGGTCCTGGCATGGTCCCGGGACAAGGAGATCGATGTCGTCATCACCACCGGCGGTACCGGCTTCACCGGCCGCGACGTGACGCCGGACGCGCTGGAGCCGATCTTCGAAAAGCGCATGGACGGCTTTTCCGAAGTGTTTCATCGCATTTCCTACGACAAGATCGGCACCTCCACCGTCCAGAGCCGGGCGACCGGCGGCGTCGTCAACGCCACCTTCGTCTTCGTGCTGCCGGGCTCGCCCGGCGCCTGCAAGGACGCCTGGGACGGCATCTTGAAGCCGCAGCTCGACTACCGCCACATGCCCTGCAACTTCGTCGAGATCATGCCGCGCCTGGACGAGCATTTGCGCCGCGGCAAGGCCGGCTCGTAAAGCAAGGCGGATAGCGGTTCAGCGCTGCCTTTGTCAGGCGGAATGGCAGCTACGCCTTCGAGAGGTCATTTCCTGCGAGTTGCCTAAGGCGTAGTCTGCGGCCAAGTCACTCAAGGCGGAATGATCCGATGAGAACGTATCGCGGCGGCTGCCATTGCGGCGCCATCCACCTGACATTCGAAACTGGCATCGAACCATCCGACATGGAGATCCGCGCCTGCCAATGCGCTTTCTGTGTCCGGCATGGCTCGCGCGCTGCCGCCGACCCGCAGGGACGATTGATCGTCTCCGTCGAGGATGAAGCCCGACTGCACCGATACCGCTTTGGATTGCGCACCGCCGACTATCTCATCTGCCGCAACTGCGGCGTCTATGTCGCGGCAGTGACCACCGATGGTGGCGACCCCAGGGCGATCGTCATCGTCAATGCGCTGGACGAACGGCCGCGGTTCAGCCGCGAGCCGGTCCCAATGGACTATGATGCCGAAGACCGCGAGGGCCGCATCGCCCGGCGGCAGGCGCGCTGGATGCCGGTGGAGATTCGGTTGGGCGTCAGCGGATGACCGGTTCGCCGTGGAAGCGGCGGCGCGAGGGCGGCGACACACCGAATCCGACCTCCATCATCAGCCGTGGCGTGCGTGACGGCACGGTGCCCATGTGGAAGCCGAACGGGTCCTCGACAAAGCCGAGACCTGCCTCGCCGGTCAGCGTGAGCGGACTATCGTCGCCATAGACCTTGAGCACCTCTTCCGCCGGATGGCCGACCAGCAGCGTCAGCTGGTGCTTGAGGCTGCGCCTGTTGTGGCTGCCCCTGACATAGACATGCGGGCCCGTGCCGGCATCGCAGGGCTTCAGATAGAAGAAGAATTTCAGCATCCGCCAATCGTCGAGATCGAAATGGTATTTGCCGAGGGAGGCGAGGTTCTTGTCGGCATCGGAGGCCTCGCCGGTCGGAAAGCTCCACCAGACGCGCGTCGTGATCAGCTTTGCCTGCCCGCCGAGATAGTGCTGGGCGATGTCGAGCAGAAGCGGATCGCTCTGGATGGCGAGTGCCGCCTTGCAGCCGAGGATGCGCTCGAAATAGTGGCCGCTGAGCAAGGAACGGCCGAAACGCTTCTCTGCCTCGCCATGATCCCCAGGCATGAATTCGAGCCGGCGATCGAAATTGCCGAAGCATGGCGTGCTTTGCGCGAAGCTGGCGATCTCCTCATGGATCGCCTGCGGCAGCACCAGGCCTGAGAACAACCCATCGCTGCGCAGCGTTTCGACGATCGAGTTGAGCTCGACGCCCTTGAACATCGTAGCTCCGACACTCTGCGCCGGGCGCGCGGCTTTGGCGCCCAGCCAGTGCAGCTTGCGCGCCGGCATGGTGCGGGCAAGCATGAACATTGGCAGCCAGGCTGGGTTCTCGCGCATATCCTTGAGATAGGTCGGGATCCGCACAGCGATGCGGCGGAGCAGGCTGCCATTGCGGGCGATGGCTTCCAGGCTGGCTGCGCCGGATTTGTCAGGGGTCGAAAGGTTCATCGGGGTCCTCAGGTATGAACGGAAGCCGATACAGCGTCGGTTGCTCACCGCTCCGGCAATACCCAAACCCAATTGTCCCGCACTGAGGGGAATGCTACCCCCGCGTCATATTTTGTGCAATGCACAACAGACAACGCACCTGCAAAATTCACGCGGGCTAATGAATGGGCAAAGCTTCGGGCGCCCGCGAACGGCCGAGCAAAGCACCTCACTTCGGCGGCGCCATCCAGATCTCGGCATTGAGCCTCTTCGTCGCCAGGCCGCGAGCGATGGCCTCGGCGCTACGGGCGCTTTTCGCCAGGGACGAAGCCTGCCGCTTGCTGATGACCAGCCCTTCGGACAGCGCCCGGTTGCCCGAAAACACCCGCGCCAGGAACGGTGTGCGGCTGCCGCGCGAACGGGAAAAGCGCGCCGGCATGGTTTGCCGCGCCGTGTGGGCGACAACGTCATCGGTCCAGCCTTCCGAAAGCCGCGCGCCAGGTTCCAGAAACAGCAGCCAGTCGCCTTTCGCCTGCCGGATCCCGGCTGCAATGCCGCCGGCGACGAAGTGGCAGCCGGCGTGTTCGGCAACCCGATGCGTCTGGTCGGTCGAGCCGGTGTCGCAGACGATGACGTCGCGCACCACGCCCTCGACCGCGCCGCCGATCAGCGAGGCGAGCGTGCGGGCAAGGCCCTCTTCGTCATCTCGGGTTTCGATAAGAACGCTGAGCATATTTAGCCGAATAGCGGAAAGCCTGGCGCAGCGCCAGTTTTGCATTGCACAACAAAAAAGTTCTTGCTTTGTTCTCATCGGCAAAATAGGATTATTTTCATGAACAGACCGAATCGACAGCCGGCCGACAGTCCCTGGGAGAGGGCGAAAATGGAACATATCGTGCGTGCGGACATTGCAGCCTTCGGGGCAGGAAGAGCCGAGATGGCCAATGCCATGATCGAACAGAGCGGCATGCGCGTCCGTCCGGACCGTAACCGCGGCCGTTCGGCCGGCATCAATCCATCCGGTCGCTTCGAGCCCGTCAGCCGGCATGTGTTCGACGATGGCTGGAATTCGCTGGAGGAACTGCCGCCGTTCAAGACCGAGGTGCAGGTCGAGAAGCCGCGCACCATCATCACCCGCAACGAATCGCCCGACATTTCCTTCGACCGTTCGATCAACCCCTATCGCGGCTGCGAGCATGGCTGCGTCTATTGCTTTGCGCGGCCGACCCATTCCTTCATGGGCCTGTCGCCGGGGCTGGACTTCGAATCGAAGCTGTTTGCCAAGCCGGATGCGGCGCGGCTGCTCGACAAGGAACTGTCGAAGGACGGCTACCAGCCGCGCACCATCGCCATCGGCACCAACACCGATCCCTACCAGCCGATCGAAAAGCAATACCGGATCATGCGCGAGATCCTCGAAGTGCTGGAGGCGCGCGGCCATCCGGTCGGCATCGTCACCAAATCCCATCTGGTGACGCGCGACATCGACATATTGTCGCGCATGGCCGAACGCGGACTGGCCAAGGTGGCGCTGTCGGTGACGACGATGGACCGCATGCTGGCGCGCACCATGGAGCCGCGCGCGTCAACGCCGACCAAGCGGCTGGAGGCAATAAGGCAGCTTTCGGATGCAGGCATTCCGGCCTCGGTCATGGTGGCGCCGATCATCCCCGGCCTGACCGACCAGGAGATGGAACGCATCCTCGATTCGGCCCGTGCCGCCGGCGCCCGCGAGGCCGGCTATGTCATCCTGCGCCTGCCGCTCGAGGTGGCGCCGATCTTCAAGGACTGGCTGCTGCGCCACTATCCCGACCGCTACCGGCATGTGATGTCGCTGATCCGTTCGATGCGCGACGGCAAGGATTACGATTCGGAATGGGGCAAGCGCATGAAAGGCGCCGGACCCTATGCCTGGCAGATCGGCCGGCGCTTCGAGATCACTGCCAAGCGGCTCGGCCTCAATGCCGAGCGGCGGACGCTCAGAACCGATCATTTTGTCGCAGCCGCCAATGCAACCGAGCAACTGATGCTGCTCTGAAACCGTCGCCTGCCTGCTCTAGTGGCTGGCAGGAAACAAGAATCCCGTCCGGCCTGTCCCCCGGCCTGCAGACGGTGCCCTCCCGGTCTTGCCCCACCGGACCCTGGAGGGACTTGCGGAGAATCGGAGCCGATGCGAACCTCGCCGCAACATGGCTCGCGCGCGTTCCGATTCTCCGCTTCTTTTCGAAATCGTCGAGAAGCCCGACTTCTCCTTCGAGACGAAGGCGATGGCCGAAGGGCTGTGGCCTGTGGCAGGCATGGATGAGGCCGGCCGCGGTCCGCTCGCCGGGCCGGTGGTGGCGGCAGCCGTGATCCTCGATCCCGCCAACATTCCCGACGGCCTCGACGATTCCAAACGCCTCAATCATCTGCAGCGCGAGGCGCTGTTCCTGAAAATCCTCGGCTCCGCGCTCGGCGTATCGATGGCCTCGGTGAGCGCCGAAGGCATCGACGGCAGCAACATCCTCAAGGCGAGCCTGGAGGCGATGCGCCGGGCGCTTGCCGGCCTGCCGATCCAGGCGAAGCTGGCGCTGGCCGACGGCCGCGACGTGCCGCCGGGTCTCCTTTGCGAGGGCCGCGCGCTGATCAAGGGCGACCAGCGCTCGCAGTCGATCGCCGCCGCCTCGATCGTCGCCAAGGTGATGCGCGACCGCATGATGTGCGGTTGCGGCAGCCACCACGAGCGCTACGGGTTCGAAGTCCATATGGGCTACGCCACGGTGCGGCATCGCACGGCGATCGAAGCGCATGGCCCGGTGGCAAGGCTGCACCGCGCGTCGTTCGCGCCGTTCAGGCTCGGTGGGATTGAGGTGGTGGAAGAAGAGGGTTTTGCCGGCTTGGAATGAAGGTAATCTCCCCCCTTGAGGGGGAGATGTCGCCAGAGGCGACAGAGGGGGTCGGTCCGACCGGGCGCGACGCCATTTTCAGCGAAGAAGGCCAGCGCTTGACGAGCGGCGACCCCCTCTGGCCTGCCGGCCATCTCCCCCTCGAGGGGGGAGATTACGCGCACAACCGCCTTCGCCAATCTCCATCGCCGCGCTCAACAAAAAAGCCGCCAGGTTGCCCGGGCGGCTTCATGCTTGCGGCTTCAACCCCGCTCAGTTCAACTTGGCTTTCACGTCCTGCAGCGCGGACTTGAACAGGTCGGCTCCGGCCTTGGCATCGACCTTGGCCGCAAGCAGCGTGCGGGCTGCCTCGACGGCGATGTCGACGGCGCTGGCGCGTACCTCGGCGACTGCCTCGCGCTCGGCCTGGCCGATCTTTTGCTCGGCAAGCGCGGTGCGCCTGACAACATAGTCCTCGGTCTTCTTGTGCGCTTCGGCGGCAAGCATGTCTGCCTCGCGCTTGGCGGCGGCGACGATTGCCGCGGCCTCCTGCTCGGCTTCCTTGCGCTTCTTCTGGTACTGGCCGAGCAGCTGCTGGGCCTCTTCGCGCAGCTTGCGGGCTTCATCAAGCTCGTTGCTGATCTTGGCGGCACGGGCGTCGAGCGCCTTGGCCATGAGCCCCGGTACCTTGATGTAGACGGCGATGCCGAGGAAAATGATAAGGGCGACGGTGGCCCAGAGCGTCGCGAGTGATGTGGCGTCCATGATGTGCTCCTCAGCGGGCCACGGATTTGACGGCCGCCGCGATCTCGGCCTTGCCGGTCTTGCCGCCGACAAGCGCTTCGACGATGGCCGAAGCGGTGTCCTCGGCGATCGTGCCGACTTCCTTCATGGCGTTGGCCTTGATGGAAGCAATGCTGGCCTCGGCCTCGCCGAGCTTCTTGTCGAGCGCGGCCTCGACCTTCTTGCGGGCAGCTTCGGCTTCGGCCTTGGCTGCGTCGTTGGCCTGCTGGCCGATCGTATTGGCCTTGGCCTTGGCTTCCGCCAGTTCCTGCTCGTAAGCAGCAACGGCAGCGTCAGCCTCGCCCTTCAGCCTGGCGGCCTGGTCGAGGTCCTGCGTGATGCGATCGCTGCGCACGTCGAGGATGTCGCCGAGGCGCGGCATCACCACCTTCTTCAGGAACAGGTAGAACAGACCGAACGTGATCGCCAGCCACAGAAGCTGCGACGGGAACGTCGCCGGATCAAATGGCGGGAACATGCCGTGCGCCTCAGCCGGCACGCCGGTGCCGGAATGCGTGTCGCCTTCCGTGCCGGTGTGGGCGCCTTCGGTGGCAGGTGCGGACTCTTGCGCAAAGGCAGATGTCACGAACATGGACTATCCCCTGATATCAGGCATGGCCGCAGGGTAGCGGCCGCCTGTCCAATCTTCTCGAGTGCTCAGCCGAACAGGGCGAGAAGCGCGATCAGAAGCGAGAAAATGCCCAGAGCTTCGGTCACGGCGAAGCCGAAAATCAGGCGGCCGAACTGGCCATCGGCGGCCGACGGATTGCGCAGCGCGCCCGCCAGGTAGCTGCCGAAGATGTTGCCGAGGCCAATGCCCGCGCCGCCCATGCCGAGGCAAGCGATGCCGGCGCCGATGTACTTTGCTGCTTCTGCGTCCATTTCAAAACTCCTTTGGATCTGTAATTCCGTTGCA
The DNA here is from genome assembly GCF_057784315.1 of Mesorhizobium sp. CNPSo 4684. Classification (NCBI taxonomy): domain Bacteria; kingdom Pseudomonadati; phylum Pseudomonadota; class Alphaproteobacteria; order Hyphomicrobiales; family Phyllobacteriaceae; genus Mesorhizobium; species Mesorhizobium sp. CNPSo 4684. The sequence goes on from NZ_JBWLUX010000010.1 coordinate 94,328, forward strand.
ATTCCATCCGGCGAAGATGCCGGAAACTCTCGATTAGTGCCCGGGATGCAGGGCGTCGTTCAGATACATGCAGGTCAGCACGGCAAAGACGTAGGCCTGCAGGAAGGCGACCAGCAATTCAAGGGCGGTCAGCGCGACTGCCATGGCCAGCGGCAGCACCGAACCGGCGACGCCGACGGCGCCCAGCGCGCTGAGGCTGACGACAAAGCCCGAAAACACCTTCAGCGTGATGTGGCCGGCCAGCATGTTGGCGAACAGACGAACCGAAAGGCTGACCGGGCGCGAGACGAAAGAAATCACTTCGATCAGCACCACCAGCGGCAGCAGGAAGACCGGAACGCCGTGCGGCACAAATAGCTTAAGGAAACCCAGGCCGTGCTTCATGAAACCGTAGACAACCACGGTTCCGATCACCAGGGCGGCGAGGCCGAAGGTGACGATGATGTGGCTGGTGACGGTGAAGAAGTAGGGGAAAAGGCCAAGCAGGTTGGCGACAAGGACAAACATGAACAGCGAGAACACGAAGGGGAAGAACTTCATCCCTTGCGTTCCGGCGGCGTCGCGCAGCATGTTGGAAACGAACTCGTAGCCCATTTCCGAGACCGACTGCAGGCGCCCGGGAATAAGGCTACGGCTCGAGGTAGAGAGGTAAAGAAACGCCGATGCGACGAGCACGGTCGCGACCATGAACAGAGCCGAATTGGTGAAGGACAGGTCATAGCCGCCGATGTTGATCGGAATCAGCTTGACGATATGGAACTGGTGGATCGGATCGACCTTGTCAGCAGCCATTTACATCCCCGTCAAAGCCGCGAACGGCCTCAGTGTCCTTATGCGCCATTAACGGCGCCAGTTCATTCTTTCGGATCGCGCGACTTCTCGCTTTTTCCGAATTCCGCCACAACACCTGCCGAACGCAGGACATTGAGCACGCCGGCGCCAAAGCCCAGCAACAAGCCGACGACCAGACCCCATGGCGAGGTTCCCGCCACACGATCCAGAAACCAGCCAAGGCCCACACCCACCACTATCCCGGCGATGAACTCGCTGGACAGTTTGAGCGCCTGGCCATATCCGGCCGTCGCCTTCGCGCCGTCATTCCCCTCTAGCCGATCCGGCCGTCTTGTCGCAAGCGATGCTCCAAGCTCGCGCCGGCGGCGCTCGAGTTCTTCGTCGCGGATGTCGGCTTCATGCTTGCTGCCGCGGCCGGTTTCTCCGGTTCCGTGTGGCCCATTCTTGTCGGCCATCGAACCCCCCTGCCCGGTCAGACCGTTACCGTCCGTCCGCTTCTAAAGTCGCCGGCAACATAGTTAGAGGGTCCGCGCCCGTCAAGCCACGGGCGGGACTTCAAAGTCATGTATTTTTTCTAATGAAATCAATCTCTTGCCGAGGTGCGACATCGTGCCCGGCACTATGGGGTCGGCACATGCCCCGAATCCGTCCGGCGACCGGCGTCCGATTTCGGCGCCCCGGGGCTTTTGCGGCTCGTAACAGACGGCAGCCCGAAGGGCTCAGCTCCAGCCGCCGCCATAGGTGCGGTAGAAGATATGCAGGCCGATCTTGGTCATCTTCTCCATCGTGCGGGCCCAACCCGGATGGACATAGTTGGCGTAGTAGTGCGTCGATGAGCCGACTTCCGGAATGAAGATCTTGCCGGCGGTGACCGCCATGGCGACATCCTGCGCCACCTTGTAGTTGGCGGGGCTCTCGATGCGCTTCTTGCGGCCGTCGCAGGCGAAGGAGAACTGGCAGCGGTTCAGCCAGTTGTCGTTCTGGTAGACGACGCCGCAGATCGAATTCGGATAGGCCGGATTGCGGACGCGGTTGAGGATGACCTGCGCGACGGCGGCCTGGCCGCGCACGGATTCGCCGCGCGCCTCGAAATAGATCCCGTTGGCAAGGCAGGCCTGCTCTTTCTTGGAGAAGACGCTGGCCGGCAACGGGTTCTGGATCCACGAGTGATCGCCCTTGGCCATCGGCGGAATGAAGCGCCCGCTGTTCGGCTCCTCGTCCTGCAGCAACGCCTCGAAGGGCGAGGCCTTGGCGTAGTCGGGTTCGGCCTGGGCATAGGCGGTGGCCAGCACGTCCGGCTTGTCATTGTTGACGAGGGCGGCAAGCATGGCCGGCACGCCGGGATCGGGCTTCTTGTCCACATTGGTATGGAAGGCCTGGGCGATCTGGATTTCCTTGCCCTTGATGCCGGGCTTGGCGAAGGCCAGTTTCAGACCGCTGTCCATGCTCGGCCGCAGCAGCGAAGAGGTGCGCTGGAAGATCGAGCCGGCATTGAAATTCTTCGGCGGCGCCACCGGCGAGACCTGGATGATGCGGCCCTTCTTGTCGGCGCGCATGATGCGGTCCTCGTCGGGCGTGACGCCGGCGACATTGCCCTTGCCGCGAAACGAGACCTTGCCGACGCCGGGCAGGCGCACGCCCGAGCCCGAGAGCGAACCGGTGGTGACGGAATCGATGAAAGGCATTTCAGCGGCATGGACCGAACCGGCGACGGAGCGCTCGACATAGGAATTCCAGCGGCTGCCCGATGCTTCGAGGCCGGAAATCAGGCTGCCCATGTCCTGGTAGGCGACGACGGTTGGAAAGCCGATCCAGATGCCGAGCCCGATGACCAATGGCGATACGAACGAACGTTTTTTCTCACCGGCGGCGGCAGCCAGCCGCTTCAAGACACGTCGATGCACGGGGAACTCTCCAGAAACGCCACTGAGCCACTGGAGGCCAAAATGAAGCATTAACCTTGATGCGGGGTTAACGTTAACGATGGTGTTTTTTCAAACTGCTCCGGAATGGAACGCCGTTCGCGGGTCCGTCAAAGTGGTCAGTTCGGCCGCAGCCAGATCGGCCAGGCGATGAGTGCGCAGAGCGCTCCGACCAGCCAGACGCCTGGCCACGACCAGACGAGCAGCAATGCCGGAATGGCCGTCGGCACCACGAAGAAGGCGATGAAGACGAAGCTGTTGGCAAGCCCGAGCGCGGTTCCCGCGCGGCTGGCGCCGGCCAGCGTGGCGAGCTCGGTGTAGGCGACGCCATGCCAGGCCGAGACCGAGATGCCGGCAACGACCAGCAGCACCGCGATCGCCGGCATCAGCGCGGCGTACGCGCCCGGCGTGGCTCCTGCCGCCAGGACCAGCAGGCCGAGAGCCGCAAAGCCAAGCGCGCTCGTCATGCTGCAGAGGCGCAGGAACCAGCGGCGGTTGCCGTGGCGGTCGGTGAAGCGGCCGCTCCAGACGCGCATGACCATGGCGCCGGTCTGGACAGTGGCAAGGCTGGCGCTGATCGTCAGCGTGCCCATGCCGGCGAAATCGTGCAGGAAGACGGAGGCGAAGGTCAGCACCGCCACCTGCGGAAAGCAAAGCAGGCCGATCGCGGTGGCGATGCGCCAGACCTCGACATTGCGCAGCGGCGCCGGGCCGGCCGGCTTTGTCGTCGCAATGCCTCCGGCATTGTCGATCTCCGGGTCGACCTCCGGCGGCTGGTGCAGCCAGGCCCAGGCCAACAGCGCCGAGACAGCGTTCACGGCGGCCAGCAGCCCGAAGACTGCCGCGAAGCCATGGGCTGAGGCCAGCGACGGCAGGACCAGCGCGCCGAGCCCGCCGCCGAGCGGCACCGCCGTCTGCCTGATGCTCATCGCAAAACCACGCTCGCCCTCATGGAACCAGGCCATGATGGCGCGGCCGCTAGAACCGTTGACGCTGCCGCCGAGCAGGCCGGTGGCCAGAAGGCATGCGGCCAGCATGGCAACGCCAGGCACATAGGTCGCCGACGGCACGATGAAAAACGCCATCAGCGCGAGCCACGCCGCGGTCGCGCCCAAACCGGTCAACAGCACGCCGCGATCGCCCCAGCGGTCGGTGAGCAGGCCCCAGGGCAGTTCGCTCAAGGCGACGCCCAGGCCGAGAAGGCCGAGGACGAGGCCGAGATTGCCGTTGGAGAGCTGATAGCCCGAACGCAGAAACACCGCTGCCGCCGGTATGCCGGCGAAGGTGGCGGAGAAACTGGCATTGGCGGCAACGCCGATGCCGAGCACCTTCCAGCGATGATTGGCGCGAAATCGTTCGGCCTTCGAAATGGCGGTGACGGCGGCTGCTCGACCAACCCGGCGTAGCTCACAATTTGCGTCGGCAATCGACATGGCGGAACTCCTGTAATGGCCCTTCCGAACCCTTGACGCCTTGTCTCTACCGCCATAACTTCATCCCGAATATCGGGAATTTTTTGATAATTGTTCCCGAAAAGCAGGATCATTGTGATGCGACGTGTAACCTTTGACCTCGATGTCCTCAGAAGCTTCGTCACCGGCATGGAGCTCGGCAGCTTCGCCAAGGCCGCAGACCGCCTCGGACGTTCGACCTCGGCGGTCAGCGCGCAACTGAAGAAGCTGGAGGAGCAGGCGGCGACGCCGATCTTCCGCAAGTCGGGCCGCGGCCTGGCGCTGACCGAAGCCGGCGAGACCATGCTTGGCTACGCCAGGCGGCTGCTCGATTTGAATGACGAGGCGGCCTCCGCCATCCACGACGTCGAACTGGAAGGCTGGGTCAGGCTTGGCCTGCAGGAGGATTTCGGCGAGGCGGTGTTGCCGGAGGTGCTCGGGCGCTTCGCCCGCGCGCACCCTAAGGTCAAGATCGAGGCCAGGATCGGACGCAGTTATGAGCTTGCCGAGCGGATCACATCAGGCAATCTCGACATTGCGCTGGCCTGGGACAGCGGCCAGGCGCTGCCCTACAGCCGGCATGTCAGCGATGCGCAATTGCGCTGGATCGGCCCGGCCAAGCTGATCGAGACCAGCCTGCGCGAGGGCGAGGCGCTGCCGCTGGTGGCGCTGGAAGCGCCCTGCCTGTTGCGCACGGTAACGACGGAAACGCTGGACCGCGCCGGCCTGCCGTGGCGGATGGCCTTCTCCAGCCCCAGCCTTGGCGGCATATGGGCGGCGGTCGCCGCCGGGCTCGGCTTGACCATCCGCACCGATATCGGCCTGCCGGCCAATGTCAGGGCGATGGCGCCGCAGATGCTCGGTTTGCCCGCGCTGCCGACCATGGCGCTGGTGCTGCACCAGAAGGACGCCGAACTGGATCCGGTTGCGGCGCGGCTGGCGGACATATTGTTGCAGGCGGCGATAGAGGCGCTGCCGGGGGGTGCGCGGCTGAGGGAGGTCGCTTAGACGCGATGATCATCCGGCGTCGAGTTCCCGCACACCCCCCTCTGTCCTGCCGGACATCTCCCCCGCAAGGGGGGAGATTGGATGGCGCGAGTGCTCTCGCGAATCTTCAACGTTGCAAGAAGGCGCCGTCAGAACGAACTGCTGATCTCCCCCCTTGCGGGGGAGATGGCCGGCAGGCCAGAGGGGGGTGCTGTCCCGCGAGCCTGCGCAAGTCTGACGCTCACTTGCGCTTGTTCGCTCTCCCCGCGAACGGGTTGTCCGAAGTCCGCAGCGCTATCCTGATCGGCACGCCCGGCATGTCGAAGGCTTCGCGCAGGCTGTTGGAGAGGTAGCGGACGTAGGATTGCGGCATCGCGTCGGGCCTCGAGCACTGGACGACAAAGCCCGGCGGCCGCGTCTTGGCTTGGGTGACATACTTGACCTTGAGCCGGCGGCCGGCGACGGCGGGTGGCGGATGATGCGCCAGTATGCTTTCCAGCCAGCGGTTGAGCTTGCCGGTGGAAACGCGGCTGTTCCACACCTTGTGCGTCTTGATGACGGCATCCATGAGCTTGTCGAGGCCGCGGCCGGTCTCGGCGGAAACCGTCACCGCCTGGATGCCGCGCACCTGCGGCAAGAGCCGCCCGGTCTTTTCGCGCAGTTCGGCTAGCAGCTCCTGCGGATTGTCGATCAGGTCCCATTTGTTGAAGGCGATGACCGGCGCCCTGCCCTCGCGAATGATGAGGTCGGCGATCTGCAAATCCTGCTTCTCGAAGGGGATGGTGGCGTCGAGCACGATGATGACGATCTCGGCGAAGCGGATGGCGCGAAGGCCGTCCTGCACCGACATCACTTCCAGCTTTTCATGGATTCTCGCCTTGCGGCGCATGCCGGCGGTATCGAACAGTTTTAGCCTGCGGCCATGCCAGTCCCAATCGACGGAGATGGAATCGCGGGTGATGCCGGCTTCCGGGCCGGTCAGCAGCCGCTCCTCGCCGATCAGCGCATTGATCAGCGTCGACTTGCCGGCATTGGGGCGGCCGACGACGGCGATGCGCATCGGCTTGGTGTCGTCATAGGCGGGTTCGGCGTCGGGATCGGTGATGTCCTCGCCGATCAGCACCTCGCTGGCGGCGACCTCCTCCTCGGCGTCGTCCTCTTCCTCGTCGAATGCGCGCTTCTCACCAAGGGCTTCGATCACCGCATCGCGCAGGTCGGGCATGCCCTGGCCGTGCTCGGCCGAGACCGGGATCGGCTCACCGAGACCGAGCTCCCAGGCCTCCAGCATGCCGCCCTGGGCGCCCTTGGCCTCGGCCTTGTTGGCGACCAGCACGACCGGCTTGCCGGACTTGCGCACGATTTCGGCAAAGGTGCGGTCGTCGGGTAGCAGGCCGGACTTGGCGTCGATGGTGAAGAAAATCAGGTCGGCTTCGCGGATGGCGATCTCGGTCTGCGCGCGCATGCGGCCGGGCAGTGTCGAGGCGGCCGCGTCCTCGAAACCGGCGGTGTCGATGACATCGAAATGCAGGTCGTAGAGTTTTGCCGCGTGGACGCGACGGTCGCGGGTGACGCCCGGCGTGTCGTCGACAAGCGCCAGCTTCCTTCCGACCAGCCGGTTGAAAAGCGTCGATTTGCCGACATTGGGACGGCCGATAATGGCGACTTTGAAGCTCATCCGGCCCTACAATCCGTCATCCATCGCCCAAAACCGCAGCGCATTTTGGGCGACGCGTATCATGACGCGCCCGAGCCGCGGATCAGTTCCGACATCAGCGTCGCCCGCTGGCGCGCATTGCGCGGGGCGCCGTCATCGGCGGCGATCTGGTCGAACAGTTTCAGCGCATCCTGGGTCTTGCCTTCCTTCCAGGCGGCAAGGCCGAGCGCTTCGCGCGCCGTGTGGCGCAGCGTGTTGTTGTCGGCGGTCAGCGCCTCGACGCGGCTGGAGACGTCGGCGAAGGAGCCGTGGTCGACGAGCAGCAGGGCTGCCCGCAGGCGCGCCATGTCGCGGATGCCCTGGGGAATGGCGGTGTCGGCGGCGACGCCATCGAAATCCGCGACGGCGGCGGCAAAGTCGCCCTTGTCGGCCTTGACGGTTGCCGCGCGCATGCGGGCGAGCAGCGGATAGGCGCCGTAGCCATCCTTTTCCAACTGCTGAAGCGCTGTCAGCGCATCGTCGCTCTTGCCGTCATTGGCAAGCTTCAGCGCCTGCGAAAAGGCGTCGCCGGAGCGGTTGGCGCGGCTCTCGTCCCAATAGCGGTAGCCGACGAAGGCAGCGGTGCCGAGCACCACCAGGATGGCGAGGCCAAGGATCGCCGGACCGAAACGGTCCCACAGCGCCTGCGCCTGCTCGCGACGGATCTCGTCGTTGACCTCACGGATAAAACTGTCGTCGGACATCAATCAAAACCATTGCTGCCCCGGAAGGGGCGCTTCTTGAGCCCCGCGTTTTAGCGAAATTTTGTCGGCATGGAAGGGGCTGGGCAGGAAAATCGGCTAATCGCCTGGCAGGCGGCTGGAGCCTGTTCCATCCCGACGGGGTCGGGATCGGGCGCCATTTCCTATTTTGAGCATGATCTTTTCCGAAAACCGGTCTCCACTTTTCGGGATCATGCTCCGGGCGCCGACCGTACCCACGCCACATTTTGCCGATAGCCGGCTTTGACTGCCTCCGGATCAAGCCCAGATTGTCGATGCCTCTTCTGTCCCGCGTTGTTGCGTTTTCCACAGCCATGCTTGCCACGGCGGGCGCAGTTTTCGCCGACCCGCCGGCCGCACCCGTCCCGGCCAAGCTGAAGCAAGTGGTCATCATCTCGTTCGACAGCGCCCGCGAGATCTCGCAATGGCAGCGAAGCCGGGCACTGGCCAAGCGCACCGGCGCGCATTTCACCTACTTTCTGTCCTGCGTGTTCCTGTTGTCGCAGCAGACGCGCGCCGAATACACGCCGCCGGGCAAATCCGCGGGCAAATCCAACATCGGCTTTGCCGCCTCGAAACAGGAAGTCGCTGACCGCCTCGAGCAGATCGGGTTCGCCGCGTCGGAAGGCCACGACATCGCCAGCCATGGCTGCGGCCATTTCGACGGCAAGGACTGGAGCAAGGCCGACTGGCTGAAGGAGTTCGCCTCGTTCGAGCACATTCTGGAGAACGCCTATTCGATCAACGGCATCACGCCCGAACCCAAGGGCTGGCATGATATTGCCCATGCCGTGACCGGTTTTCGCGCGCCCTATTTGTCGACAAGCAAAGGACTCTATGAGGCCCTGCCTGAAGCCGGCTACCACTATGATGCCAGCGGTGTTTCGAAAGGTCCGGTCGAGCCGCCGGCCAGCGGCGGCCTCACCCGCTTTTCATTGCCGCAGATCCCGGAAGGCCCGAATTCAAGGCCGGTGATCGCCATGGACTACAATCTCTATGTCCGCCATTCCGGCGGCTTCGAGCGGCCAAGCCAGGCGGCTGAGTTCAGCGAGCGGACCTATCAGGCCTTCCGCGCCGCCTTCGACAAGCAATATCAGGGCAAGCGCATTCCACTGGTGCTCAGCTTCCACTTCACCCTGATGAATGACGGCGCCTACTGGAACGCGCTGGAACGCGTTGCCGGCGAGACCTGCCTCAAATCCGATGTCGAGTGCATCAGTTTTCGCGATTATGTCGCGCGGCAGGGCGGCACCGAGAGACAGGCGGCGGTGGGCGGCTGAGCCGCCCACCGTTTGCATCACAAATTCAGTCTTTACTCAGGCAGGATCTTCACTCAGGCAGGATCTTCGACGCTCTGCCGCTCCAGGTAGCGCCGATCAATATCCGGCAGCGGCTCGCCTTGCAGTGTCGCTTCGAAGGCGCGCAGGCGTTTGTGAACCGACTGAAGTTCAACGATGGTCGACCAGGAGGTGAGCAGAAACTGCAGAGACCCGGTAACCTTGCCGAAGGCGTTCGAGATCTGGTTCAGCGCGCCAAAGGTGATCTTGTGCGCAACCAGTGACGGCCCCAGGATCAGCAGTGAGAAAATGTTGTCGGCCTGCAGGTAGGTGTAACGGACAACGTTGAAATAGATGTAGTGGAAATAGAGCCTGAAATAGTTGTGACGAACATTCGCGAACAGCTCGGCAGTGGTGGCTGGCTGGGCTCTGTCCGCATGGTCCTCGCCATAGACCAGTTCCTTGCGGTAAGCAGCTTCAACGCGCTGGTTACGGAATTGTAGTCCCGGAAGCTTCAGACCGGCGACCATGACCGAGATCGTTCCGAACAGACACCAGGCCAGTGCCGCGACCACCAATGGCTGAGGGATCGCACCGACAATCGGCAACTCACTGATGTGGGACTGCAATTGGATCATCACCGGCAGGAATGCAATCAAGGTCATGATCGACTGGACGAAGGTAGCGCCGAGATCCTCCATGATCTGCGAGAAGCGCATTGTATCTTCCTGGATACGCTGCGAGGCGCCCTCGATATGGCGAAGTCTGCCCCAGTTCTCGACGAAATAGTTGTTCATCGCGGTGCGCCAGCGGAAGATCCAGTGGCTGACGATGAAGGCATTGACCACCTGCACATTCATGCCAACCAGCGCGAGCCATGAAAAGTCGGCCAATCCGATGTAGAATTCGCCATTGGTTGACTTTCCCGTCCCGGACATCAGCCCCTGCACATAGTCAAAGAAAGGGCCGTACCAGGCGTTGACGGCGACGCTGACCTGCACATTGAAATAGATGAAGAACAGGATGACCGCCGTCATCAGGATGGACCAGCGCTGCCAGGGATGCGGTGAATACCAGCTCCAGAACGCGTAGAACACGAGCACGCAGAACGCGAAATAGAGATAGAACCAAAGGAATGGCTTCGACACGAGGATGGCGATGCCGATGATGGGCGGCGCGTCGGCGGCGGCCGGTGGCATACCGAAAAAGGCCCCCAACTGCTCACCTCCAAAGAACCAGAACAGGATTGCGGCAAGGCTCCAGATGGCCACCGAAGAGAAGAACAGCTTCGGCTGCGGAAAAAACGATACGAACACTGTGGTGAAATCCTCGGTCGATGCGCAAATCAGCGGGATTGCCGTTCAGCGGGCATAAAGTCACACATTAGGTGGAAAGCAAATGCCCGTGCCCGATGCCCGGCATCGAGCAAGACCACAATCATGGCGATTTTGGCGCAGCCGACCAGGTTATCCCAGCAGATACCAGCAATACGGCAGCAGCTACGATCGAGGCGAGGAAGAAGTTGCCCGAGGCCTGCGCCAGCAGGCCGGCGACGATCGGGCCGACGATCTGGCCGATGCCGAAGGAAGCAGTCATCAGCGCGAAGATGCGGCGCGGCGCCTGTGGAACGAGCAGCCTTGCCGTCTGCAGGCCGAGCGCGGTGATGGCGATGAAGGTGCCGCCGAGCAGGACACCTGCCAGCAGCGGCCCGACGGTGCCGCCCATGGCGACGCTGGCGGTGACGCCGACCACTTCGACCAGGCAGCCCACGGCATAGGCTGCGTAGAGCCCGATCCGTGCCGCAATCTTCTGCCAGAGCCAGACCGAGGGAAAGCCGGCAAGGCCGGTGACCATCCAGACGGTTGCCTCGAAGACGCGGCCGCCGCCACCCTGGCGGACGATGGCGACGAGGAAGGTTGCCGTAACCACATAGCCGAAGCCGAACAGGCCATAGGCGATGATGACCTTCAGCAGCGAGCGGTCGTTGGGCAGCGCCGGTTCGCGGCCGGCCACGCCATTGACGGGCGCGGTGCCGCCAGCGAGCCAGGCGACGAGCGCCAAGCCGCCAGCCGAAATCGCGCCCGACCACAGCCAGCCCGCCGGCCAGCCGGCATGTTCGGTGACCAGAAGAGCCATCAGCGCCGAGGATGCGGCGATGCCCAGGCCGACGCCGCCGAAATGCAGCGCCTGCAGGTCGCTTCTGTTGGCGGCAGCCAGATGACCAAAGACGATGCTGGCCATGAACACCATGACGAAGGCGCTGGCGAGACCGGCGAGGAAACGGATGACGATGAAGGCGGTCATCGTCTCGGTCAGCCCCATCAGGGCGGCGAGCGCAGCACTTGCGGCAAGGCCGCCAAACATCAGCAAACGATCGCGCCCATGTGCCCAACCGCCGGCCGCGGCAAGCGCGCCGACGAGGTAGCCGAGATAGTTGGCCGATGCGATCCAGCCCGCATCGGCCGGCGACAGATGCAGTTCTTCCATCATGCCGGGCAGGATCGGCGTGTAGACGAAGCGGCCGATGCCCATGGCGACGGCGATGGCAATCATGCCGGCGAGAGCGAGGCGAAGGGGTGACGGCGCGGCGTTCATTGCAGCGCACAATAAGGGTAGACGCAGCCGAAACAATGCGCCTGCGTTGGGCCAGCAGAGCGACGCAAGCGCCTCGAATGTCTTGGCCCTATAAGCGCAGAAATTCACAGCGCCTGCGCTGCCCCTTATCGCCCTGCCGGGCACTTCTCCCCGTATAGTGACGGGGAGAAGGGGCTGGCCGCAGCGTTGGCGCAATGCTTGCAACGCTGGAGATTGGCGAAATCGTGGACGAGAGCGACCCTCTCCCCGTCACTATACGGGGAGAGGATGCCGGCAGGCAGGTGAGGGGCAGCGCAAAGTTCTGGCAATCGGCCGTTTCAAGCGACCGCGCTCGTCTCATAAGCGGTGCGCCGCGCCGTCAGTCGGAACGGGATGTCGCCGAGTTCGCGCTCCGACATGGTGTCGAGCACCGGATGAGACAGCGGATCGGTCGCCCAATTTAGGACATCGCCATTTTGGCGCGGGGCCCGCCGCGCGCCCACGGCCGCAAAGATCTTGAGCAATGATAGGAGCGTCACCATCCTCGCCTCCTTAGTCTGACTGTCTAAGACCCACTGTCTCGGTCTGACTGTCCCGCTAAAATCTGCCTTGTCGGGCTGTCTTTCAATTGAGATTTCAGCCGTAGCGGTTTAGAAAAACTGAAATGGCTATGCTGAACCGCGTCCATCTCAACGGCTTGCGCGCCGTCGAAACCGTTGCCCGCCTCGGCTCGCTCGCGGCGGCCGCCGGCGAACTCAACGTCTCTGTCAGCGCCGTCAGCCAGCAGATCAACCGCACCGAAAAGCAACTCGGACAGGCGCTATTCGAACGCACGGCAAGCGGTCTGGTGCTGACCGAATTCGGCAGGGTGTTTTCCGCCAGGCTGGGCGCCGGTTTTCGCGAACTTGCGCAGGCGGTGGCGCTTGCCGACGAGGCAAACCAGTGCACGCTGGTGGTTTCGGTAGCGCCGGCCTTCGCCTCGAAATGGCTGCTGCCCAGGCTGTCGCGGCATTTCGATCGGCACCCGAACGTGCTGTTGCGCATCGACGCCTCGGCTCAGCTGGCTGATCTTGACCATTCCGACGTCGACATCGCCATCCGGATGGGTGATGGCACCTGGCCGGCCGGAAGGGACGAACTTCTGCTGGCGCAGGAAGTGTTCCCGGTGTGCGCGCCGTCGATCGCCAGCAGGCTTCACGCGATCGAGGATCTGGCGAAGACCTGCGCCATCACCGACGAGCGGACGATGATCAACTGGGAGAGCTGGTTTGAAGCCGCCGGCGTCGAACCGGTCACCTTCCGCAAGGGCGCGCGTTTTACCGACCCGATGCTGTGCCTGGAATCGGCGATCGCCGGGCATGGCGTGATGCTTGCGTGGCAGTTGCTGGCCGCTGACGCATTGGCCGATGGCCGGCTGGTCGCGCCTTTCGGCGTCCGCGTGGACAGCGGGCTCGGCTACTGGATGGTCACCTCGGCCAGCAAGGCCGAAAGCCGCAAGGTGCGGGATTTCAAGGTCTGGATCCGCGAGGAGATCGCGCAGACCATGGCGCAGTTCAGTGCGCTGGAGAGTGCGGCGTAAAGCTCGCTGCCGCGACGGTGCTGGAAAGCATAACCGCGCCGCTCTATGTTGGAAGCTTCACCCCAAGACCAAGGCAGGCAGGATTATGACCACACATTCGCGCGGCGTTTCCGCAACCATCGACCCGGTGAAGCTCGACAGGCTGGCGGAAGTCGCCATCAAGGTCGGGCTGCAATTGCAGCCGGGGCAGGATCTGGTGCTGACCTCGTCGATCGCCGCGCTACCGCTGACCAGGCGTATCGTCGAGCATGCCTACAAGGCCGGCGCGGGGCTGGTGACGCCGATCTTCAACGATGACGAGATCACGCTGGCGCGCTTCCGCTACGGCGCGGATGCCGGCTTCGACCGCGCCGCCGGCTGGATGTATGAGGGAATGGCGAAGGCCTTTTCCAACAATGCGGCGCGGCTTGCCGTGCGCGGCGAGGACCCGTCGCTGTTGTCGGGGCAGGACCCGGCCAAGGTGGCGCGCGCCAACAAGGCGAACTCGATGGCCTACCAGCCGGCGCTGGAGAAGATCACCGGCTTCGACATCAACTGGAACATCGTCGCCTATCCCGATCTCGCCTGGGCCAAGCAGGTCTTCCCCGGCGATGCCGACGATGTCGCCGTGGTCAAGCTCGCCGATGCCATCTTTTCGGCATCGCGGGTCGATGTCGAGGATCCGATCGGCAATTGGAAAGCGCACAATGCAGCGCTGCGCGGCCGCACCGAGTGGCTGAACGGCCACAATTTCCATGCGCTGCATTTCACCGGGCCGGGCACCGACCTCACCGTCGGGCTGGCTGACGGCCACGAATGGATGGGCGGCGCCTCGACGGCCAAGAACGGCGTCACCTGCAACCCGAACATCCCGACCGAGGAAGTCTTCACCACGCCGCATGCACGGCGCGTCTCCGGACATGTCTCCTCGACCAAGCCGCTGTCCTACCAGGGCACGCTAATCGACGACATTTCGGTGCGTTTCGAGGAGGGTAGGATCGTCGAGGCCAAGGCTTCGAAGGGCGAGGACGTGCTGAAGAAGGTGCTCGACACCGACGAGGGCGCGCGCCGTCTCGGCGAAGTGGCGCTGGTGCCGCATTCCTCACCGATCTCGGCCAGCGGCCTGCTGTTCTTCAACACGCTGTTCGACGAGAACGCCGCCTGCCACATCGCGCTCGGGCAGTGCTACTCGAAATGCTTCGTCGACGGCGCCTCGCTCAGCCAGGACGAGCTCGCCCAGCGCGGCGGCAACAAGAGTTTTGTCCACATCGACTGGATGATCGGCTCGGACAAGATCGATATAGACGGCGTCCACAAGGACGGCGCTCGCGTGCCGGTGATGCGCAAGGGCGAATGGGCCTGAGCTTGCGGAGGGTCGGATGGGTTTCGACCTGACGGTCAAGCGCATCTACGAGCCACCCGCGCCCGATGACGGGCAGCGGGTGCTGGTCGATCGCATCTGGCCACGTGGTATCAGCAAGGAGAGCGCCGCGCTGACGCTGTGGCTGAAGGACATCGCGCCGAGCGATGAATTGCGAAAATGGTTCGGGCATGAGCCGGCTCGGTGGGCGGAGTTTCGGAAGCGGTATGCGGTCGAGCTGGACGGGAACGGCGAGGCGGTGGCGCAGCTCCGTGACCTGCTCGGCAAGGGCCGCGTGACGCTGCTCTACGGCGCGCATGATGAAGCGCACAACAATGCGGTGGCGCTGGCGGGGCATTTGCGTGGGACGGACTGAGCCGATCGGAATTTAGAAGCCGGCGGGACAGCGCCCCCCTCTGTCCTGCCGGACATCTCCCCCACATGGGGGGAGATCAGACGTCACGCGAGCTTTCGCCAATCACCAACGTTGCAGGATAAGCGAGGCGCCAATACCGCCAATCTCCCCCCTCGTGGGGGAGATGTCCGGCAGGACAGAGGGGGGCGCGAAGGATCGCGGCGGTGAAGATCTACTTCCCCACTTCCGCCTCATAAACATCGGCCTTGAACCCAACCAAAATCCGATCCCCCACCTCAAGCACCGGACGCTTGATCATGGTCGGCTTGGCCAGCATCAGCTTCTTGGCCTTCTTCTCGTCGAGGCCGGCCTTGTCCTTGTCCGGGAGCTCGCGAAACGTCGTGCTGCCCTTGTTGAGCAGCTTTTCCCAGCCGACCTTGCCGACCCAGCCATCCAGCTTTTCAGCCTCTATCCCTTCGGCCCGGTAATCGTGGAAACGGTAAGGCACATCGTGGCCCTCCAGCCAGGTGCGCGCCTTCCTGATCGTGTCGCAAGTGGTGATGCCGTACATGGTGATGGTCAAAACGCGCTTCCCTTGGGCTGACGGTCGAATCCGCCAACAGCCTAAAACCGCCCTTCCCGCTTTGCCAGCGCCTCGGCCACCTCAGCGCATTTTTAGGGCTTGCCAATACTAAGGAATTTTCCTAAGTGTTTGCGAAATCGGCAGAGGAAAAGTCATGGCTAGGATCGTTGTGTCGGAATTGATCTCCCTCGATGGCGTGACGGAAGCGCCGGGCGGCGAGCCGGGTTTCCGACACACCAACTGGGTCGGCAAGCGCCACGAGGCCGGCATGATCGACTACAAATTCCAGGAGGTGCTCGACCACGAAGCGCTGCTCATCGGACGGGTGACCTATGAAAGCTTCGCCGGCGCCTGGCCGACCTACAAAGGGCCCTTCGCCGACCGGATGAACGGCATGGCGAAATATGTCGTCTCCTCAACGCTGAAGAATCCGGCATGGAACAACACCACCCTGCTGCAAGGCGAGCCGATCGCCGCGATCCGCAAACTCAAGTGGGAGATGAAAGGCGATATCTTGGTTGGCGGCAGCCGCAGGCTGGTCAACGCGCTCAAGCAGCATGATCTCGTCGACGAATACCGGCTGATGGTGTTCCCCGTCATCCTGGGCAGCGGCGCGCAGCTTTTCGACGGGACGGAGGACGCGACCGACCTCAAGCTGGTCGACACGCGCGCCTTCGGCAATGGCGCTGTGGTGCTCACCTATCATGTGGAGCGGGCGTCGTGATGGCCGGTCTGCAACTCCCCGCCCCCACGCCGATCGACGGCATCTTTCGCGCGCTGGCCGACCCGACGCGGCGGCGCGTGGTCGAGCGGTTGAATCGCAGCCCGGCCTCGGTCAGCGAGCTGGCGCAGCCTTTCGAGATGGCGCTGCCTTCCTTCATCGAGCATCTCAAGGTGCTGGAAGGCTGCGGGCTGGTGCGATCGGAAAAGATCGGCCGCACCAGGACCTATCAGCTGGCGCCCGAGCCGCTGCAGCTCGCCGAGAACTGGCTGGCCGAACAGCGCACGCTGTGGGAGCGCCGCCTCGACCAGTTCGACGCCTATGTGATGAGCCTCAAGGAGCAGGAAAGGTGAGCTATCCCTTCAAGCCCGACCCCAGACTGGATCTGACGCTGGAGCGCGTGCTCGACGCGCCGCGCGAACTCTTGTGGCGCGCCATGACGGTGCCGGAGCATGTCAAGCAATGGTTCACGCCAAAGCCGTGGCTGATCACCGATTGCGAGATCGATCTTAGGCCAGGCGGGCTGTTCCGCACACGCATGCAGTCGCCCGACGGCACAGAGGTCAACGACCGCCGTTGCTGCTATCTCGACATCGTGGAGAACGAGCGGCTGGTGTGGACGGATGCGCTGCTGCCGGGCTACCGGCCGTCGGGCGAGCCCTTCATCACCGCGGTCATTTCGCTTAAGCCGGACGGCAAGGGCACGCGCTACACCGCAACCGCCATCCACCGCGACGCGGCCACCCGCAACAACCATGAAGAGATGGGCTTCTTCGATGGCTGGGGCACGGTGGCCGATCAGCTGGCGCAATATGTGAAGACGATTTGAGTTTTTCGCCCGGCGGCCAGGACAGTGTCCCGGCCGCCATTCTTCAATCACGCAAGCGAACCGGGAGCCGGCGGCATTCCGGCCTCAGTAGTAGAAGCGCTCTTCGGTGATCTTGCCGTTCTTGACCGTGTATAGGCCAACCTCGTCCATGGTGACACGCTCGCCTGTCGCCTTGGGCGTAATGTCAAACTTGAAGCGCAGCGCGAACTGATCGCCGTTGACATAGGGGCCATCGATCGAGCCGCCATGGACCTCATGGTTCGCTTCCCACCATTCGCCCTTCTGCTTAACGGCTTCCTTGCCGTTGCAGACAGCCATCGGCCCTTCCATCGCCTCATAGCTGACGATGTCGTCGGCATTGTATTTCGCGGCAGCGCTGTGGCTGTCGCCCTGCTTGAGGAGTTCGGTGAAATCCTTGGCAAGTTCCGCAGTGGTCATGATGTTCCTCCTGTTCAGACGCATCCCAAGTAGGGGGCCGCATGCCGGCATGCCACCGTTAGGACGCTCGGTAGCTGACAACTGGTGTCAGGACGATTGATATAGCGCGCTATGTGACGACGATTTTGGGGCGGCTCACATGCCGGCCAAGGCATCGTCCTGACCGTCCAATCGCCAGCGCCCACGCTCCTTATAGACACTCTTGCCGATGAGACTGTGGATCAGCACAAAACCCCGAACCGTCTAGCCGACTGGGTCAATCGATCGCTCCCGGATCTTGGGAACACGCGCTTCGTCGCGAAGCAGCGTGACATGCGGTTCGATGGAGTTTGTGAGAAAGCGTTTTAACGGGCTGTCGGAAATCAGTGCGGTGAGGTTGCGCCAGAGTTCTTGCAGCGCCGGATTGCTGCCACTGCCACCACGAAGAACAAGTGAACCTCCGCCGCTGGATCTTGGGGCGGATCAGCTTGGCAGCATAGGGCAGTTGGCGCCACGGCGCAGACTGATATGCGCCACGTCGCCGACGCTGAATTGAAAGCCTTCGGCCTGGCGCGGGGCGTCGATCACCACCGGCACCCCCTGCCGGAGTTCGGCGTGCAGCCGCAGCGTGCGGCCGTGGAAGACGATGGAGTTGACGCGCGCCGGCGCGGTGCCGGCGGCGGCGTCGGTGGTGGCCAGCAGATCCTCGGGACGGACGCCGATGGTGCGTTCGGCACCCTCGGCGGGCGTATCGCCGGTCTCGGATGTTGCTTCCAGCGAGAGCCCGCCGGCGGCGAAGCGCAGGCGATCACCGTCGCGGCCGATGAAGCTCGACTTAAGCAAGTTCATCGTGCCGATGAAGCTCGCGACGAATGTCGTCGCCGGCCGGTCGTAGAGCGTCGCCGGAGGCGCTATCTGCTCGATGCGGCCCTTGTTCATGACGACGATGCGGTCGGAGATCGACAGCGCTTCGGTCTGGTCGTGGGTGACCATGACGAAGGTGGTGCCGAGGCGCGACTGCAGCCGTTTCAGCTCGACCTGCATCTGTTCGCGCAGATGCGCGTCGAGCGCCGACAGCGGCTCGTCGAGCAGCAGCACGCGCGGCTCGCAGACAATGGCGCGGGCGAGTGCGACACGCTGGCGCTGGCCGCCCGACAGTTCGGAAACGCGGGCGCCGAGCTTGTCGGCAAGGCCGACCATGTCGAGCGCTTCACGGACGCGCTTGGCCTGTTCGCTGCCTGAAAGCTTGTGCAGCGACAGGCCGAAGCCGACATTTTCGGCGACGTTCATATGCGGGAACAGCGCGTAGTCCTGGAACACGGTGTTGACCGGACGGTCGAAGGGCCTGAGCGCGGTGATGTCGCGGCCGTCGAGCAGCACCTTGCCGCTGGACGGACTCTCGAAACCGGCAATGACACGCAGGCTGGTGGTCTTGCCGCAGCCCGACGGTCCGAGCAGCGTGATGAACTCGCCGCTGATGATGTCGAGATCGACGGCATCGAGCCCGACAATGCCGCCGGGAAACACCTTCGAGACATTGTCCAGGCGTACCAGAGCATCAAGCGCCATCGCGAACCTCGGACGGCTTGGTGGTGTTGACCCAGAGGATCTGGCAGCGCTCGGTGCCGGGATTGCGGAAGGCGTGCAGAAGCGTGCTCTTGAAGGCAAAGGAGTCGCCGCTCTTCAGCACATATTTTGTCGAATCCACCACCAGCTCGACCTCGCCCGACAGGACGTAGCCGAACTCATGGCCGATATGCGCATAGGCTTCCGCCGTGCCACCATCGGCTTCGACTGTCACCAGAAGCCCGGTCAGCGTCGCGCCCGGCGGCGACAGCAGCGCCTTGGCGACGCCTTCGGACTTGACCGGGAGCTGCCGCCTTTTGTCGGCACGCACGCAATAGAGATCGTTGCCGGCATCCTTGCCGTCGGTGATCAGCGCCGAGGGTTCTATGTCGAGGGCCGCGGCCAGCGGCCAGATCACCTTGACGCGCAGCGAGGACAGGCCGCGCTCGATCTGGCTCAGCGCCCCGATCGACACGCCGGCCTTGGCCGCAAGCTCGGCCAGCGACAGATTGCGCTCCAGCCTGAGCGCCCGCACACGGCGGCCGACGCGGGTGTCGGCATCGTCTTTGGGCTTCTCGGTGGTCTCGTCAAGCATGTCCATGCGTGGGTCCTTGTTCTCTTCTCACATCGACGGGGCGCAGCGCCGCTAGGCTCCCCCTTCTCCCCTTGTGGGAGAAGGTGTCGCCGAAGGCGACGGATGAGGGGTGTTCCAGGGAACGCCAGCGTCTCACTCCGCTGGAGCACCCCTCATCCGTCTCGGCGCTGCGCGCCGATCCACCTTCTCCCACAAGGGGAGAAGGTGAGGTCTGCGCTGCTCACCCGCCGGCCTTCACCTTCTCGAACATCTTCGCCACATCGTCATTCTGCTTCATCGGGCCGGTGAAGATGGTCGACTTCAGCATCACTTCCGGATCCGCCGGCAATTGCAGCTTGTCCAGTTCGTCCTTCGCCACGCCGGCGAAGGCGGTGCTCAGCGAGCTGCCATAGCCGTAGGACTGGATCAGGTACTTACCCGAGTCGGCGTCCAGCCGGCTGTTGATGAAGTCGTAGGCGAGGTCGACATTCTTGGCGTCCTTGAGCATGACGAAGCCGCAGGCCCAGGTCAGCATGCCCTCCTTCGGCTTCATGAACTCGACCGGCACGCCCTGCTTCTTCAGCGAAGTGGCCGACGCATTCCAGGTCATGGCGGCGACCAGCTGGCCGCTGGCCAGCGCCTGTTCGACCGAGGTCATGTCGGTGGTGTAGCTGGACAGCAGCGGGCGCTGCTCTCGCAGTTTTTCCGCCACCTTGTCCATCTCAGCCGGCGTCATGTCGAACGGATTGACCCCGGCGAGCAGCGCGGCAACGATTGGCGTATCATGCACGGCGTCGATCGTCGCCATGCGGCCGGCATATTGCTTGTCCCACAGAAGGTTCCAGCTTGCTTCCGGGTTCTTGACCAGATCGGTGCGGTAAAGGATCGAGGTGTTGCCCCAGTCCCACGGCACCATCCAGACCTTGCCGTCGCCGGCCTGGATGTCGGGCAGGTTCTTGAACACCGGGAAGATCGAATCCCAGTTCTTGATGCGCTTGGTGTCGATTGGCTGCAGCAGACCTTCCTTGTTCCATCGCGCCACCTTGTCGTAGCAGGGATGCGCTATGTCCGGCCGGAAGCCGGCCTTGACCTTGGTGAAGGCATCGTCGTCGTCGCCGAAGATGGAGGCTTCGACGCCATCGGGATGCGCGGCGAGGAAGCTCTTATTGAAGTCGGGCAGTTCATAGCCCGACCAGGTGAAATATTGCACCTTGTCGGCGGCGAAGGCGACCGTCGAGGACAGGACGATTGCAAGGGCGGCAAGCCCGGTGCGGGCTGTCTTTCCGGTGATCGATTTCAGGCCAGATGTCAGGTCGAATGCCATTTCAGTTCTCCTCTCTTGTTTTGTTGTCATCAGGATGGTTTCGCGCCGAGGCCACGGTGGCGCAGCAATTCGGCAGTGCCGGCAATGATGAAAGACACGCTGAGGATCGCAGTCCCCAGCGCCATGACGGTCGGCAGCGAGCGGGGAAACCGCAACTGGCTCCAGATGTAGAGCGGCAGCGTCGGCTCGGTGCCGGCGAGGAAGAAGACGACGATGAACTCGTCGAAGGAAATCAGAAACGCCAGCATGAAGGCCGAAATGATCGCTGGCAGGCTGAGCGGCAGCATCACCCGCCGGAACGTGGTCCAGTCGGACGCGCCGAGATCGAGCGCTGCCTCGCGAATGGTTTTCGGGATGGCGGCAAAGCGGCTGCGCATGATCACCACCGTCGTCGGCAGCGCCACCAGTACGTGGCCGAGAACGATGGCGATCCGCGACGGGCCGAGGCCGATGAGGTTGACGAGGATAAGCAGCGATATGCCGACGATGACGCCGGGGATCAGGATCGGCAGCCTAGAGATGGCGCTGATGGTGGCAGCCAGCGGCGAGCGGCCATAGAGGTCCATGTAGGATACGGTGATGCCGCAGAGCGTGGCGCCGGCGGCGGCTACGACGCCGATGACGAGGCTGTTCAAAAGCGCGCCGGACAGGGCCGGATTGCCATAGAGCGTGGCATACCATTCGAGCGTGAAGCCCTGCAGCGGAAACGCTGCCTGGATGGAGTTGTTGAAGGAAAACAGCGGGATCAAAAGGACCGGCAGGTAGAGGAACACCAAGTAGGCGATGACGTAACCGCCAAGCCAGCGACCGCCTTCCGTGCGCGCCGCGTTCATGTGCGGCTGCCGAATTTGCGGTCGGCAGAGCGCGCGACCAGCACCACGCAAAGGATGACCAGCATGACGCAGACCGAGAGCGCGGCGCCGAACGGCCAGTCATTGGCCTTGCCGAATTGCGACTGGATCAGCGTACCGATCATGGTGCTGGCCGGGCCGCCGACCATGGCCGGCGTGACATAGTCGCCGACCGTCGGCACGAAGACGACCAGGGCTGCCGCCAGCACGCCCGGCATCGAATTGGGCAGCACGACGCGGCGAAACGCCGTGAACGGCCTGGCGCCGAGATCGGACGCGGCTTCGAGCAGCGATTTCGGAATGGTGTCGAGCGCCACATAGATCGGCAGGATGGCGAAGGGCGCGTAGGCGTGCGCCAAGGTGACGACGACCGCAGCCGGTGTGTTGAGGAAGGCCAGCGTCGGTTCCGACCAGATGCCGCTTTCGATCAGCGCCGAGTTCAAGACGCCGTTGTAGGCCAGCACGATCTTCCAGGCGAAGACGCGCAGGAGATAGCTGGTCCAGAACGGCAGGGTCACCAGGAACAGCAGCAGTCCACGGCGGCGGCCGGCATGGAACGCGAGATAGTAGGCGACGGGATAGGCGGTGATGACAGTCGCCAGCGTTACCAGGCCGGCAATCACCAGCGAGCGCAACGTCACCGTCCAGTACAGCGGATCGGAGAGCACGGTGATGAAATTGCCTGCCGTAAAACCGGCACCGAGCAGCGAACCGTCATTGCCGCGCAAGGCGAGGAACAGCACCAGGCCAAGAGCAAACAGGATCAGGAAGAAGGTGACCAGTCCGCCCGGCAGCAACATGGCAAAGCGGAAGCCTCGGGACGAACCGGACCCTGCTGGCGCTTCAGACGCAACGATGCTCGACATCGGACTGCTCAATGGAAATATGAAATCGACTTAACTTTTTTCATATTCCTGAAACTGTCAAGCTGAATCCGCGGAGCCTGAACGGCCGGCGCACAATCAGCGCTCGAAGGCGTCCAGCATCCGGTACCAGGCAATGGTCGCTGCCACGCCGATCTGCCGGAAGGCATGAAACGGGATCGGCCGGATCGGCGACAGCGGGAACGGCAATTGTGCCGCATCACCGTTCGCCAGGTAGCCCGCCATGCGTTTTCCCAGCGCGCTCATCACGCCGACGCCCCTGCCCTGGCAACCGACCACGGCGAGCAAGCCTTTTTCAGGTTCGTGGATGTGCGGCAGGTGATCCGGCGTCATCGCCACGCGGCCGAACCAGCGCTTCTCGATCGGGGTATCGGCCAATGCCGGATAGAGCCTCACAAGTGCACGCTGCAGATGCGCCCAGTCCGCTTCGCTGGAGGGCAGCGCCATGCGGCCGCGCCCACCAAGCACCAGCCGGCCGTCGGCTGTCTTGCGATAGTAGACGAGGATGCGCCTGGAGTCGGACACCGCTTGCCCTTCCGGCAGGATCGCCGCTGCAAGGTTGGACGACAGTGGCGCGGTCGCGATCTGGAAGGAATGCAACGGCACGATCGTCTCGGCGAGACCAGGCAACAGTCCATCGGAATAGGCATTGGTCGCCAGGATAACCGCCTTGGCTCGCACTTCGGCGCCGTTTGCGCTCGAAACACGCCAAACGCCGGCGTCCCTGGTCAGCTTCACCACCTTCTGCCGCTCGGCAATTCTGGCGCCGGCCGCGGCAGCGATGCGCGCCAGTTCCAGCGTATAAGCGAGCGGATCGATGATGCCCGCGCGGCGGTCGAGCCAGCCGCCGAGATAGCCTTGCGCGCCGGTCATCGCAGCGATCTCGCTTTGGCTGAGAAGCCGGACATCGGCGCCACGTGCCCGCCATTGGCGATCCCGGTTCGCTGCCGCTGTCAAAGCGGTTTCGGTGTGCGCAGCCTGGATCCAGCCATTGCGCGTGAACGGGACCGCCAGTTTTTCGTCACGGATGAGATTGAACACCGTATCCGCCGTCGAGGCGGCGAAATCGACCAATGCCTGGCCACGCTTGGGGCCGAAATGCTCCAGCAGCCATTCGGGATCATATTTCAGTCCGGGAATGACCTGGCCGCCATTGAGGCCCGAGGCGCCCTGGCCGATCTCGCCGGCATCCAGCACCTGAACGCCGAGACCAAGCCGGGCGGCATGCAAGGCCGTCGACAGGCCCATGAAGCCGCCGCCGACGATGACGACATCCACCAGCGTGCCATCCGGGACGAGCGACTGAAAGGTGGATGCGGTCTGCGGCTTTTGCCAGATCGGGACTGAAAACGGCGTGGGCAAGGCTTCACCTGGAGTATGGCGTAAAATGAAAATCCTAGTGGCAATTTCATTTTTTTGAAAGAGATGGCTTCATGTCAGCACCGACAATTGGCTGCGCCACGGGATAGACCTTTGGCAGGAATCCGGTGAAAGTGCCGCGCCCTTCAGGCCAGTTCCCATTCGCAATCAGTCAAAGGACCTTAAGCCATGACGAAGCCAACGCAGCTTCCCGCCAACGGGCTCTTCATCGGCCGCGCCAAAGTGAGCGATGCCTCGCATCCGCTGGTAGTCACGGTGCGCGACGGCACTGTCTTCGACATCACCTCAAGCGCCGCGCCAACCGTGCGCGATATCTGCGAGATGGCCGATCCGGCGGGATATGTGCGCTCCGCCAAGGGCAAGCCGATCGGCGCGCTCGAGGCGATTGCCGCCAACAGCTTTCAGGCCACACGCGATCCGGCGCAGCCATATCTCCTTTCGCCCGTCGACCTGCAGGCGGTGAAGGCATCGGGCGTGACCTTCGTGGTCAGCCTGCTCGAGCGCGTCATCGAGGAGCAGGCGCGCGGCTCGGCCGAAAAGGCCGACGCCATCCGCGCCGACATTGCCGGGCTGATCGGCCATGATCTGTCGAAGCTGAAGCCCGGTTCGCCCGAAGCGATGGAGATCAAGGCGAAGCTGATCCAGCGCGGCGCCTGGTCGCAATATCTGGAAGTCGGCATCGGGCCCGACGCCGAGATCTTCACCAAGTGCCAGCCGATGGCGTCGGTCGGCTTCGGCGCCGATGTCGGCCTGCATCCGGTGTCGACCTGGAACAACCCCGAGCCGGAGATCGCAATGATCGCGGCGAGCAGCGGCAGGATCGTTGGCGCCACCATCGGCAACGACGTCAATCTCAGGGATATCGAGGGACGCTCGGCGCTACTGCTCGGCAAGGCCAAGGACAACAATGCCTCGGCTTCGCTCGGCCCGTTCATCCGGCTGTTCGACGACACCTTCGCCATCGACGACGTGAAGCAGGCCATTGTGCGGCTGAAAGTCGAGGGCGAGGACGGGTTCTCGCTCGAGGGCGCGAGTTCGATGGCCGAGATCAGCCGTTCGCCGGAAGAGCTGGTTGCCGCCGCCATGGGGCCACACCACCAATATCCGGACGGGCTGGCGCTTTATCTCGGCACCATGTTCGTGCCGTCGAAAGACCGCGGCGAAAAGGGCAAGGGCTTCACCCACAAGGTCGGCGACATCGTCACCATCTCGTCGGAGAAATTCGGCGCGCTGGTCAATCGCGTGCTTCTGTCGCCCGATTGCCCACACTGGACCTACGGCGCCAGCCATCTCATGCGCGACCTCGCCAAAGCCGATCTGATTTAATTTCACGACCGTCTGGACGGCCGATCTCCAGGCTGATCGGCGCCGTGATGGTGCTCGCGCTCGACCGCCTGGTCAAGCTGCTGCGCAACCGCCAGGCCGCGCGCTTTCAGGAAAATCTGCACGCCTGAGTTCCGGCACCGCCTGCCTGTCCTGAAATATCTAAGCTGAAGCAGTTCCGGACGGAAAACCGCTTCACACTTTTCCTGGAATTGCTCGAACTGATGCGATCTGATGGGATCGCTGATGGCGTGTTGCATCGCGCCACCATCCATTGGGCGAATGGAGGCTTGCCATCGGCCGGAAAAGAAGATGCTCTGAGCATCCGGGCGGCGCTGGCAGGAGGAAATGATCGGGCATGGCCCGGATCATCGCCGGACGTGGAGGTCGTTTTTCAACATGGGAGGAAAGCAAATGCTGACGAGGCTACGATTACTCGTGCTTGGCTTGATTGTGGCGCTGGCCATTCCGGCGGCGGCACAGGCCAAGACGTTCTACTGGATTTCGCATGGCGGCCCGGCCGATCCGGTCTGGACCTACTTCCTGGCCGGTGCAAAGCAATGGGCGAAGGATACCGGCAACACCGTCAACACCTCGTTCCACAATGGCGATGTGGCCTCGCAGCAGGAGGCCGTGCGCGCTGCGATCTCGGCCAAGGCCGACGGCATCGTCACCACCAGCCCCGATCCGGGCAGCCTTGTCGAGATCGTCAAGGAAGCACGGACGGCGAAAATCCCGATCATCAATTTCAACACGCCCGATCCGAAGGCGAACTTCAATGCCTATGTCGGTGGCGACAACGTCACCTTCGGCAAGCACTGGGCGCAGTATCTGGTCGACAAAGGCCTGGTGAAGAAGGGCGATTTCGTCTGGATGCCGGTTGAAGTCCCGGGCGCCACCTACGGCGTTCAGGAAGAAGAAGGCATCAAGAGCGTCTTCGGACCGCTCGGGATCACCTATGAAATCACCGAGGCGACGCTCGACCAGGCCGAAGTGATCAACCGCATGGTCGATTACCTCACTGCCAACAAGGCCAAGGTCAAGGCGATCATCGGCCTCGGCGACCTCGTCACCGGCTCGATCAAGCGGGTGTTCGACCAGGCCGGTATCAAGCCGGGCGAAATCCCGGTCGTCGGCTGGGGCAACTCGCTCGACACCACCCAGGAAGTGCTGACCGGCTACGTCAATGCCGGCCAATGGCAGGACCCGCAGGCGACCAGCTATGTCGCACTGTCGCTGGCCAACATGGCCGCCAGCGGCATTCCTCCGGGCTTCAACGTCATCACCGGCGCGCTCTACGAAAAGGACACCGCGCAGGTCTACGACGACATCCTGTCCGGCAAATAACCTGGGTGCCTAACAGTCGCGGCCGCATCGGCGGTCGCGACCGTCCTTTCGCCGAACTGTTCGCAGTATGTGCGAGGTTCAGCCCTTCCCTTCCTGTCGCGGGTCATCAGTGGAAAACCGTTCGCTCCCCCAACGCCTGATCGCGAGGCCGGAATTCGGCCCCCTGGTGCTGCTCATCATCGAGCTCGCCGTGTTCTGGAGCATCAACCATGACTTCCTGTCGCCGCAGAACATCTCCAACATCCTCGCCTTCACGGTCGAGCTCGGGCTGATCGCGCTGGCGATGACGCTGCTGATGACATCGGGCGAATTCGACCTGTCGGTCGGCTCGCTGTTCGGCTTCTCGCCGGTGCTGATGTGGACACTGTTCAACAGCGGCGTCACCTCGCTGGAGATGGGCCTCGTCGTCGCTCTGGTCGTCGCCGCCTTCATCGGCCTGGTCAATGGCTGGTTCGTCACGCAGCTCAAGATCCCGTCCTTCCTGGTAACGCTCGGCATGCTGCTGGTGGTGCGCGGCACGGCGCTGTTCGTCACCGACGGCTTTCCGCAGCGCACCTGGAGCGCGGAGGGCAGCTGGCTTGCCGAAGCGCTGGTCGGCGATTTCTTCATCGGGCCGTTCCGTATCTACATGTCGCTGTTCTGGTTCATCGCGGCGGCCGCAATACTCGGCTACGTGCTGACGCAGAGTCGCACCGGCAACTGGATCCAGGCCTCGGGCGGGAACCCTAATGCCGCCCGCGCGCGGGGCGTCAACGTCAACGGCGTCAAGATCGGCCTGTTCATCCTGTCCTCGCTGATGGCATCGCTGGCCGGTGTCATCTCCTCGCTGCGCACATCGGCCGCCAACCCCAACAGCGGCACCGGCTACGAGCTCGAAGTCATCGCCATGGTGGTGATCGGCGGCACGGCGCTGACCGGCGGACGCGGCACCATCATCGGCACCGTGCTCGGCATCCTGATCCTGCGCGTCATGCGCAACGGCATCGTGCTGATCGGCGTGCCCGGCCTTGCCTACAACATCTTCATCGGCGCCATCATTCTCGGCATGATGGCGCTGCATTCATGGCTGGAACGCCGGCATCAGGCAGGGACGTGAACCATGGCTGAACCGCTCATCCGCATGACCAACATCAAAAAGTCCTACGGGCGCGTGCAGGCACTCGAGGACGCCAATTTCCACGTCAACGAAAGGGAGATTGTCGGCCTGCTCGGCGACAATGGTGCGGGGAAGTCGACGCTTATCAAGGTGCTGTCGGGCGCCGTGCCACTGACCAGCGGCGACATCTTCATCCGCGGCAAGAAGGTCAATCTGCGCTCGACCAGCGACGCCATCGCGCAGGGCATCGAGACGATCTACCAGGACTCGGCGCTGGTGACGCAACTGTCGATCGCCCGAAACTTGTTCCTCGGCCGCGAGCCCATCAAGCCACCGCGCTTCTTGAACCGCATGGATCAGGAGGCGATGAATCTGGTCGCCCGCGACCTGTTGAAACAGGTCGGCATCTCCAAGAACATCCCGCCGACCACGCCGATCGGCTCGCTGTCGGGCGGCGAGCGGCAGGCGGTCGCCATCGCCCGCGCCATGCATTTCGACAGCGACCTGATCATACTCGACGAGCCGACCAACAATCTCGGCGTCGCCGAGACGCAAGGCGTGCTGAGCTTCGTGCGCAACGCGCGCGATTCCGGGCATTCCTGCATCTTCATCGCCCACAACATCCACCACGTCTTCCAGGTGGTCGACCGTATCGTCGTCATGCGCCGGGGCAAGGTGGTGGCCGACGACATCGACCCGAAGAAGACCACGGTCGCCGAGGTGGAGCGTATCATCACCGGCATGTCGGACAAGGAAATCCGCGACGCCATCGTCGAAGGCAGGCCATCGCACGGCTGAACCGTCTTCCTGCCGTCTGGCACATCAGCTCTAACTCTTTGTGGAGCATGATCTTTGGACAAAACGGTGCCCGTTTGTCCGACAAAACCGGTTCCCACTTTTCGGGATCATGCTCTATGACTGTGACCATGAAAGCCACCGTTGCTGACATCGCCAGAAGCTGCGGCCTGTCGACCGCGACGGTCGACCGTGTGCTCAACAACCGGGCCGGCGCGAGCGCCGCCAACCGGCAGCGGGTGATGGAAGCGGCCAAGCAGCTCGGCTATCTGCCGGTGGTCGACCAGGTGACGCTGCCATCGCGGCCGGCGCATCTCGAATTCTTCCTGCCGATCGGCGCCAACGGCTTCATGGTCGATCTGGCCGGGCATATCGAGGACTATGCGGCGCGGCTGCCGCTGGTCGCCTCCTGCCGCATCCACAACCTTGCCGGCATCTCGCCGGCCGCACTCCAGACAGCGGTCGAAAACCTGTCGCTGAAAGCCAATGGCGTCGGCGTCATCGCCGTCGACCATCCGCGAACACGCAACATATTGCGCGACGTCGTCGAGGCCGGCATCCGCCTCGTCACCCTGGTCTCCGACGTTCCGGCGGCCCCGCGCTCGGCCTATGTCGGCATCGACAACCGGGTGGCGGGGCGCACGGCGGCACTGTTGATGGGGCGCTTCCTCAACGGCCATAAGGGCCATCTGGCGATGGTGGTGGGATCGCGCTCCTATCGCGGGCACGAGGAGCGCGAAATGGGCTTCCGCTCGGTGTTGTCGGAAGAGTTTCCCAATTTGACCGTCACCAGCGCCGTCGAGATCAATGACGAGCCGGAAGGCAGCTATGCCGCCACCATGCAGGCGCTGCACAACGAGCCTGACCTGCTCGGCATCTACTGCGTCGGCGCCGGACGCTCAGGGGTAGCGAGAGCGCTGCTCGAAACCAGGCCGAAGAAGAAGCCGGTGTTCATCTGCCACGACCTGACCAGGGAAACGCGCGGCTATCTCGTCGACGAGCTCGCCGATGTCGTCATCGACCAGAATGCGCGGCTGATCGCGGAGCAATCGGTGATCCGCCTGCTCGGCTCGATCGCGTCTTCCGCGCCCTATCTGACAAAGAAGTTCATCGAGCCGCGGCTGATCTTCAAGGAAAACGTGCCGGTGCAGTGAATTTTGCGCCGTGGCGGCTTGCTATTTGTCCGACAAGTCTGGGTAGCTGCCGCAAATCTGCACAGCAGCTATGCATCTTTTATGGTTGCCGAATCATTAAGCAACTCGTAGGTATTGGTGGTCGGCCATCTACTCCTCCCAGATGCGATGCCGGCGTTGAGTGCGGTGCACCTCCTCCCGCGCCGTGTTCGAAATCAAGCCCGCTGCCACCTCCTCCCGGCAGCGGGCTTTTTCTTTTTTGCATGGATTCCAAGAGGATGGCCAAGGCCTCGCTAGCCGGGCCGGATGGCAAGCCCCCTCACCCGGATTGCCAACCGAATTGCGAAGGGCAATTCGGGACAATCCGACCTCTCCCCGAGGAGAGAGGAGGTTGTTGGCGCCGACGCTTCTTTTCCCCAGCGGGGGTGAGGCGCGGTCCGCGTAGCGGACGAAGGGCGGTGGCCGCGGAACGGCCGGATGAGGGGGCTCTTAGTCCAAGCTCAGTGCGCTGGAGCTCAACGCGCCCTGAAAGAGCTGATCAGGCCTTCCGCCATGCGCACGAACTGTGTGCTGGGGCCTTGGCAGCCCATGGTCTGCACGCTGACGCGCGCGCCCTCGAACAGCAGCGACAGCGTGTCGGCGAGAAGCTCGGCCTGACCGATGCCGGCATCGCGGCACAGCGTAATAAGGCGATCGCGCTGGGCGCTCTTGAGCTCCTTGATCACTCTCCTCGCCGGATGGTTCGGCTCGGTCAGTTCGACGGCGGCGTTGGCCATGTCGCAGCCGCGACCGTCGGCGGCGAGCATATCGGCGACCTTGCGGACCCAGGCATGCAATTGCGCCAGCTTGTCGCCGGGGTGCTCCGCCTCGAACTCATCCCATATCGCGGCGCCCTTGGCCGCCGAAGCGCGCAGGCACTGGATGATGAGTTCGTCCTTGGACTCGAAATGACGGTAGAGCGTCATCTTGTTGGTGCCGGCGGCTTCCGTAATGGCGTCAACGCCGACGCCCTTGATGCCATGTTTGTGAAACATGTCCTGCGCCGTCTCCAGGATTCGATCCCGGGGACGCACGCGATCCGTAATGCCGTCTGCCATCGCAGTCTCCTTGTCTCCCTAAATTTTCGGCCCACCTCTTGACTAGGGTGTTACCGGTCTGTAACTATCAAAATGTTACTTACTGGTAACACCTATGTAGCCTTCCGTCAATAACAAGGCCGTGAACTGGTCCTGCCAGATCGCAAAGGGTGAAAATTGCGGTTCATGCGGCTCCGGCCGGTGAAGAGATGAAAACCGGTTCGCGATCATCCGATGCGAATCGCTGGAATGGAGACGCTCCAATGTCGCAGCGCAAGGATTTGACTATCGATGAAGCCATCCGGGATCCGATGATCCGGCTGGTGATGAAGGCGGACCGCGTCAACCCGCGCGCCTTCGAAGCGATGCTGAGGACCGTGGCCGATGAGCAGGGCCTCAGCCGCGGGCCGTCTTCGTATTTTTTGCAGGACCCGGGTTCGGCGCGCAGCCGGCGGCTGTCCCGGTCTGCCCATTCATTTAAAGAGGCCCATTCTTTTAAAGAGGCTTGCGTGTCGTGGTAAACTTTTTCATCCATCGTCCGATCTTCGCCTCGGCCATCGCCATCATCATGGTGCTCGCCGGGACGATTTGTTATTTCCTTTTGCCGGTCTCGCAGTTTCCTGACATCACGCCGCCGCAGGTGGTGGTCAGCGCCCACTATCCGGGCGCCAGCGCGCAAGTGGTCGCCGATACGGTGACGACGCCGCTGGAGCAGCAGATCAACGGCGTCGAAGGCATGACCTACATGTCGTCGTCGAGCTCCAATGACGGCTCCTCGACAATCACCATCACCTTCGATGTCGGCTATCCGCTGAGCACGGCGGCCGTCGACGTGCAGAACCGCGTCTCGCAAGCCGCCTCGTCGCTGCCGGCGATCGTCAACCAGGGTGGTGTGACGATCAAGAAGCAGAATCCGAATTTCGTCCTCATCGTCAACCTGACCTCGCCCGACAGTTCGGTCGATCCGGTGGCGCTGAGCAACCTGGCCTATTTGCAGGTTGTCGATCCGCTGAAGCGCCTGCCCGGCGTCGGCGATGTGCAAATCTTCGGCGAACGGCGCTATTCGATGCGCGTCTGGCTCGATCCCGACAAGCTCGCCAATCTCGGCATCACCGCGGTCGACGTCCAGAATGCCATTTCGGAACAGAACGTCCAGGTGGCAGCCGGCAAGATCGGCCAGTCGCCGGCGCCCGCCGGCACCGCCTTCGAAATGCAGGTCAACGCCGTCGGACGCCTGAGCGACCCGAAGGAATTCGGCGACATCGTCGTGCGCGCCAATACGGACACCGGTTCGCTGGTGCGGCTGCGCGACGTCGCCCGCATCGAACTCGGTGCGTTGCAATATTCGTCGTCGGCCTTCTTCGGCAAGGACCCGACCGTGGTGCTCGCCGTCTACCAGATGCCGGGTTCCAACGCGCTCGATCTGCAGCAGCGCGTCAAGGACAAGATGCAGGAGCTGTCGGCGCGTTTCCCCAAGGGCGTCTCCTACGCCATGCATTACGACACGACGCGCTTCGTGTCGGCCTCGATGCATGACGTGCTGATCACGCTCGGCGAAGCCCTGGTGCTGGTCGTGGCCGTTGTCTTCATCTTCCTGCAAAGCTGGCGCACGACGATCATCCCCACCATCGCCATTCCGGTGTCGCTGGTGGCGACGATGGTCGTCATGGAGATGATGGGCTTCTCGCTCAACATGCTCTCTCTGCTCGGCATGGTGCTGGCCATCGGCCTCGTCGTCGACGATGCCATCGTGGTGGTGGAAAATGTCGAGCGACAATTGGAAGCCGGATTGAAACCGCTGGCGGCGACCAAGGCCGCGATGGCCGAAGTCACCGGACCGATCATCGCCACCACGGCGGTGCTGATGGCGGTCTTTGTTCCGGTGGCCTTTATTCCCGGCGTCTCCGGCAAGCTCTACAACCAGTTTGCGCTGACGGTGGCGATTTCCGTCGGCATCTCAGCCTTCAACTCGCTAACGCTCAGCCCGGCGCTGAGTGCCGCCTTCCTGCGCCATCGCGGCGAGACGCAGTTCGCGCCTTTCCGCTGGTTCAATGCCGGCTTCGACAAGCTCTCGCATGCCTACGCGCACGGCGTGCGCATCCTCATCCGGCTGCGCTGGATCATGCTTGGCCTGTTCGCGGCCGGACTTGTCGCCACCTACTTCGTCTGGCAGAAGCTGCCTTCGACCTTCCTTCCGGTCGAGGACCAGGGCTACTTCTTCGTCGTCATCCAGCTGCCTGACGGCGCTTCGCTGGAGCGCACCGACGCCGTGGCGCAGAAGGCTCGCGACATATTGCAAGCGACGCCTGGCGTCGACATTGTCGGCTCGATCAGTGGCCTGAACTTCCTCACCAGTGCGGCGCAGTCGAACTCGGCGGTCGAGTTCGCCATCCTGAAGCCATGGGAAGAGCGCGGCCCCGACCAGAGTGCGTCGAAGCTCGTCGCCGACGTGCGCGGCAAGCTGATGCAGATTCCGGAAGCCTTCGCGCTGTCTTTCGATCCGCCTTCGATCCCGGGTATCGGCACCACGGGCGGCTTCGAATTCGTCGTCGAAGACCTTACCGGCCGTGGCAGCATGGCCCTCAACGACGCGACGCAAGCCGTGATCGCCGAGGCGCGCAAGCAGCCGGAAATCAATCCGCAACAGCTGTTCTCGCCGTTCTCGACCTCGACGCCGCAGTTCAACTACGACCTCGACCGCAGCAAGGCCAAACTGCTCGGCCTCAACCTGCCCGATGTCTTCAACACGCTGCAGATCTATCTCGGCTCGCTCTACGTCAACGACTTCAACCTGTTCGGCCGCACCTTCCGGGTGACCATCCAGGCCGACAAGGATGCGCGTGCGGGTGCGGCCGACATTTCGCGGCTCTATGTGCGCAATGCATCCGGCGGCATGGTGCCGCTCTCGACACTGGGCAAGCTGGTGCCGTTCGTCGGCCCTGAAACCGTGCCGCACTACAACAACAACGCCTCGGCCACGATCAATGGCGGCGCAGCCCCCGGCTTCTCGTCGGGCCAGGCGGTCGCCGCGATGGAGCGGGCCGCTGCCACCGCGCTGCCCAGGGATTTCGGTTTCGAATGGACCGGCATCACCTTCCAGGAGCTCAAGGCGGGATCGATCGCGTCGGTCGTCTTCGGCCTTGCCATCGTCTTCGTCTTCCTGATCCTGGCGATGCAGTATGAGAGCTGGGCGATGCCGTTCATGGTGCTGCTGGCGGTGCCACTGGCCCTGTTCGGTGCCTTCGCAGCCCTGTTCCTGCGCGGCATGCAGATCGACGTCTACTCGCAGATCGGCTTCGTCATGCTGATTGGCCTGGCGGCCAAGAACGCGATCCTGATCGTCGAGTTCGCAAGGCGACGGCGCGAGGAAGGCCTGAGCATCGTCGACGCGGCGATGGAAGCCGCGCGGCTCAGGCTGCGGCCGATCCTGATGACGGCCTTCGCCTTCATCCTCGGCGTGCTGCCGCTGATGTTTGCGACGGGTGCGGGTGCAGCAAGCCGGCAGTCGATCGGCACCACCGTCTTCGGCGGCATGGTCGCCGCGACCATCCTGTCGCTGGTGTTCGTGCCGGTCTTCTACGCGGTCATCGAACGGCTGCGCGAAGGCCGCGAGCGCAGCGACGCCCATGACCAGGACCACAGTGACCAGGACAACAATGAACCGACTGCCGACCCAGCGCTCGTGCGACTGGCCGAAGCGGCCGAATAGAATTGGAGACCAAAATGCGTAAATGGAAAGTAGCATTGGGAACGGCCGTCGCCCTGGGGGCGATCTCGGTGGCAAGCGTTCACTTCCTCGACATGGCCAATCTCAGCCTCAATGCCGGCACGGCGGCGGCGACGCCCGCGCCAGCGGCATTCGTCATGCCGGTGCCGGTGGCGAGCGTGGTCAAGAAGACCATCCCGATCTATCTCGACTACGCCGCCCGCATCGAGGCGATCCACAGCGTCACGCTGCAGGCCCGCGTGCCCGGCTATCTCGAGGAGCAGACGGCTGAAGACGGCGCCGATGTGCGCCAGGGCGACCTGCTCTACAAGATCTCGCCCGACGACTTCCAGGCGGCTCTCGACCAGGCCAAGGCCGCGGTGCAGCGCGACCAGGCGAGCCTCGACTATGCGCGCTCCAATCTCGGCCGCGGTTCGGAACTCGCCAAGAGCGGCTATCTGGCCAAGGACGGGTTCGACCAGCGCACCAGTACGTTGCGCCAGGCCGAGGCGTCGCTTGCCGTCAACCAGGCGGCGGTGCGGACCGCCGAACTCAATTTGAGCTATGCCGAAATCCACGCCCCGTTCGCCGGCCGCGTCGGCCGCAACCAGGCATCCGTCGGCACGCTGGTCAGCGTCGCCGGCACGGTGCTGAACACGCTGGTGCAGCTCGACCCGATCTACGTCACCTTCAATCCTAGCGAGACGGACCTGGCCGAAATAGAGCAGGCCCGCGCGGCCGGCCCGATCGAGGTCGAGGTGCTGCTGCCCGGCGAGACCAAGACCAGCCAGAAAGGCGAACTCACCTTCATCGACAACACGGTCGACCACTCGACCGGCACGATCACGGCGCGCGCCACCATCGGCAATGCGAAGTTCTCGCTGCTGCCGGGCCAGTATGTGCGCGTGCGGCTGCACATCAGGCAGCAGCCGGATGCACTGATGGTGCCGCAGGTGGCGCTGGGTTCGAGCCAGCTCGGCAAATATGTCTATGTCGTCGGCAAGGGCAACACGGTCGACCAGCGCATCGTCACGCTTGGCGCGAACAGCGGCGATCTGGTGGCCGTGCTGACCGGCGTTGCCGAAGGCGACCAGGTGATAACGGGCAATCTGCAGAAGATCGGACCAGGAATGCCGATCTCGCCATTGCCTCAGGAAAAACCGGCCAGCTGATAACCCCCATCAGCTCCGGTTCTGTGGCGCCCTCGGCACCCACGCCGAGGGCGCCGTTTTTCGTGAGCAGCTCTACCGGGAGTCTAAAATCAATGGTGACCCAAGCGGACTTTCGCCTGGATCGTGAAGAACCGCTCTTCAGGCGATGGCGGTGAGCCGATCGCTGCTGATCAAGCACGCTTTTTGCAGCGCTCGACGCCCTTTGCCGCCAAGATGTCATCAACGGCTGTCGACATCAGAAATTCCGACAGCTGCCTGGCGGCTTCTGCGTCCGTTAAATCGGCGCTGATGCCAATAGCGAAGTCAATGTAACTTTGGAGTTCTGCCGGAAACTGGCCGACAAGCATGACCTCGGGAGCGGCGGCGAGAATCGAAGTCACGGGAACGACCCCCAACTCGGCTTCCCCACGACCTACGGCCGCTGCTGTCTGCCCCCCTGGTATAGCCACCAGCTTGGGCTTGACCTCATCCGCTATTCCCAAGCGTTCCAGCAAACCGGAGAAATAGCCGCCGCTGGTTCCTTCACTGGCGTAGGCGATTGATCTGGCGCTCTTCAATGCATGTTCGAATGCTTCCACGGATCCAATGTTGAGCGGTCGACCGCCTGCCTTGGCCGCCACCCCCATTGCTACCCGGCCAAACGCCACCTGGCTTCCCGCCTTGACCTTTCCCAAGGCGGCCAGATCCTGAACCAGGTTCGGATTGATGATGACGAGGTCAAAAGGGTCCCCAGCCTCAATCCGCTTCTTTACTGTCGGATTGAGCTCCCACTTGACCGCAACTGTGAATCCTGTGGTCGTTTCGAACTGAGATATGAGAGCAAGTACGGCGGGGCGGACCGCAATGGCGCCAAAAACCCGGATATCTTGAATCATGGCCTAAACCTGAAATCGGTCGAAACGAGCTTCCTTATCATACGCCTGAGGCGCCGTTTTCGTCAGCAGGTCCACCAGAGCGGCGCGGTCGGCCTTGGCCGGCGGCATGAACGCGCAATAAGGATGCCCGAGACGCACCGAGACGGACGAGAGTGCGATCAGCTGTCCGGCCTCCAGATCGGCGCGCGCCATGACTCGCTGACCAAGGGCAGTGCCCAGCCCCAGCCTCGCCGCCGATATCGCCAGGCTTCTACGGCCGCGCAGCATGAGACCGAAAGGCTGACACGCCACCCGCTACAAGAATCCGGAAAAGGCCTCTTGTAGGATTGTCGACAATCTGCTTGTCTTGTTCCCCGGCTCTCACTGGAGTGGCGACATGGCCAAGCTGGATTTCAGTCCGATCGCGGATACGACACGTCGGGCCGAGATCGTCGCGCTGCTCAGGCGCGCGATCCTGACCGGCCAGCTGGAACCCGGGCAAAAACTCAACGAACTCAGGATCGCCGAGCAGATGCGGGTCAGCCGCGCGCCGTTGCGCGAGGCGATGCGCGAGCTGGTGCAGGAAGGCATTCTCACCAGCATTCCCTATGCCGGCACGTTTGTGATCGATGTCACCGCCAAGGACATCGATGACGCCTATTCGCTGAACAAGGTGCTCGATGAATTCGCCATCGAACGCACCTGGAAGCTGCGCGACCCGCGCTTCTTCGACGAGCTCGACAGCCGCCACGAGGCGGTGAAGCAGGCGACGCGGGCGCTCGACACCACGCGCCAGATCGAAACCGCGCTGCAATTGCACGGGCTGATTTATGAATGGGCCGACAATTCGGTGCTGCTGGAAACCTGGCAGCGGCTGACCAGCCGGCTGCAAATGTATTTTGCCTTGCACCAGCGGGCGCGCAACGAGCCGGTACCGGCGGAAGATGTCCACGAGACTTATGTGCGGCTCTTGAAAGGCGCCGACATGCGCGCCGCCCAGCGCCATGCCCGTGAGCACATCGACCTCGATTTCGAAGAGCTGCTCGCCTATGCGCGCGGCCTCGAAAAGCGGACATCGAAGGGCGCCTGACCCCTCCTCGCCACCAAGGGACAACGGACAGACAAACGTGCAGATCAAAACCATCAAGGCCTATCGAGTCGTGCAGCCCTTCGTGGACGGGCCCTACCGCATGTCCAAGGGACGGGTCGCCGACTGCTTCGACGCGGTGATCGTCGCCATCACCTCCGACAGCGGCGTGACCGGCTGGGGCGAGATGGCGCCGCTCGGCAATTTCTATTCGGCCGCCTTTCCGGCCGGCACCCGCGCCGGCGTGGTCGAGATCGCGCCGCACCTCATCGGCCAAGATCCACGCGGCCTCGCCGGCATCGGCCGGCTGATGGACACGGTGTTCAAGGGCCATCCCTACATCAAGTCGCCGCTCGACATGGCCTGCTGGGACCTGGCTGCCCGCGCCGCCGACGTACCGCTGGTGACGATGCTTGGCGGCCGCGAGAGCGACATGGCGGCGACCTACCGCGTCGTCACCCACGGCACGCTCGACCAGATGGCGGCACTGGCCAAAAGGATCATCGCCGAGGGTTGCCGCCGCCTGCAGGTCAAGGTCGGCGGTAACGTGCATGACGACATCGACCGGGTGACGGCCGTCGCTTCGGCCGTGCCGAAAGGCACGGTCATTTTCTGCGACGCCAATGCCGGCTGGACGCCCTACCAGGCACGGCAGTTCGCCGATGCCACGCGCGGCATCGACTATACATTCGAGCAGCCCTGCACGACGATCGAGGAGAACATGTCGGTGCGCCGCATGCTCGACAAGCCGATGGTGCTCGACGAGAGCGTCATTTCGCTCGAGGCTATGCTGGATATTCACCGCCTGGGCGCGGCCGACGGGCTGACGCTGAAGATCTCGCGGCTGGGCGGCGTGACCAGGACCCGGCAGATCCGCGACGTCGCCGTCGATCTGGGCTTCATGATCACCGTCGAGGATACGGGCGGCGCCGAGATCGATACGGCGGCGATGGCACATCTGTCGCTGTCGACGCCCGAAGAACGCCGGCTGCACGCCATTGCCTTCCACGAATGGGTGACGGTGCGCACAGCAAAAAACGCCCCGCCAGTCACCGGCAGCCATATGGGCATTCCCGACGGACCCGGCCTCGGCATCGATGTCGACCCGAGCCTGCTTGGCAAACCATTCTTCGAGATCGGCTGAGATGAAGATCAAGCGCGTCAAGGCAAGGCAGATCAACTACCGGCTGGAAGCCCTTTACGTCTGGGCGATCGGCTAACTCGACGGGTTCTCGCCGACCCCTCGTCGAGGTCAAGACTGAGGGGCACTTCTCGCCGGCGGTGCGAAATAACCGCCGTAGCGATCCTTCGCGCCCCCTTATTCCCGCCAGCATCAAGGGTTCTCACCACCACGAACCCTTCGTGGGTGATTTTGAGTCCCTCAGCCATTACCCCTTTTCTCGGTTGAAATATTTTTCAAATGGAAATAGGAATGTTCAAAATGATGATTTGACGCTGCGGCGCGTCACGACTGGAGGAAGCGATATGGCCCATCCGCAATTTGCAGCGGAACTTCTGCAGCGCGCTGAAGCCCAAGGGCCAATCACCATCGGTCTCGCCGGCGCCGGTCAGATGGGCACCGACATCGTCGTCCAGGTGGCGTTGATGCCGGGCATGCGGATCGGTGCCATTTCCGAAGTGCGGCCGCAAGCGGCGATCGATGCCGCCCTGCTTGCCGGCCATGACCGCTCCGACATCGTCCAGGCGGCCAATGCGTCCGCCATCGACCGCGCCATCGAGGCCGGCAAGATCGCTGTCACCGAGGATCTGCATGCGCTGGCCGCGGCCGGCCGCATCGACGTCATCATCGACGCCACCGGCAATCCCAACATCGGCACGCTGTTTGCGCTCGAAGTGATGAAGAACGGCAAGCACATCGTCATGCTCAACGTCGAAGCCGACATCACCATCGGGCGCTTCCTGAAGGAAGAGGCGCGCAAGGCCGGCGTCGTCTACACCGGTGCGGCCGGCGACGAGCCCGCCTGCACGCTGGAGATCATCGGCTTTGCCCGCAGCCTCGGCTTTAGCATCATCGCCGCCGGCAAGGGCAAGAACAATCCGCTGAAGTTCGACGCCATGCCGGCCGACTACGCCAAGGAAGCAGCCGAGCGCAACATGAATGCGCGCATGCTGGTCGAGTTTGTCGACGGCTCCAAGACGGCGATCGAGATGGTGGCGATCGCCAACGCCACGGGGCTGGTGCCCGACGTGCCGGGCATGCACGGCCCGACGGCAACGCTTGAGGAGCTGGCCAGCGTGCTTTGCCCGCGCGAAGATGGCGGCGTGCTGCACCGCAAGGGTGTCGTCGACTATTCAATCGGCAAGGGCGTGGCGCCCGGCGTGTTCTGCGTCATCGAGACCAGGCATCCGCGCGTGATGGAGCGGATGATCGACCTCAAGGTCGGCAAGGGCCCCTATTTCACGATCTTCCGGCCCTATCATTTGACCAGCCTGGAAGTGCCGCTGTCGGCGGCGCGCGCCGTGGTCTACAAGCGCGCGGATATGGAACCGCTCGACCATCCGGTTGCCGAAGCGGTGGCGGTGGCCAAGAGCGATCTCGGCACGGGCCAATCGCTTGGCATGATCGGCGAGACAGACTATCGCGGCTTCGCCATGACCTGGGAGGACGCGCGCGCCAAGGGGGCGCTGCCGCTCGGGCTTGCCGAACGCGCCAAGGTGGTCAAGCCGATCAGAACAGGCGACTTCCTCACCTATGAAAATTGTGTACCCGACGATTCGATGGTGATAACGCAGATCCGCCGTCGTCTCGACCAGTCGGACGGACGGTTCGTGACCAACGCCGCCTGAACCTTCGGGGCCTCTTGATGGACGACGTCGTTATCGGGATCGACGCCTCGACGACGGCCGTGAAGGCGATTGCTTTCACCCGCGATGGCACGGCGCTTTTCCAGGCACGCGAGACCTATCCGCTTTCGAACCCGAAGCCCGGCCATTTCGAACAGGATGCCGAACATTGGTGGGCAGCCCTCAACAGTGCGCTGAAGCAGGTCACCGACAAGATAGGAGCGGCGCGCATAGCAGCGATCGCCATCGCTCATCAACGCGAGACCTTCACGCTGATCGATCATGCCGGCAAGCCGCTCATTCCGGCGATCCTGTGGCTTGACGAGCGCGCCCGGCCGCAGGTCGCTCGACTGTCGGCCGAGCTCGGCCGCGAAGCGATCCGCGACTGGAGCGGCAAGCCGCCGGATCCGACGCCGGCACTCTATGCCATCGCCTGGCTGGCGGAGCACCAGCCGCAGGTGCTCTACAGCGCCGCGGCACTCGTCGACGTTCACGGCTTCTTCGTCCATCGGCTGACCGGCCATCTCGTCACCAGCAAGGCAAGTGCCGATCCGCTCGGCCTGCTCGACGTCGCGACAGGAGAATGGCGCCCTGAACTCATCGCGGCCGCGGGACTCAGGCCCGAGCAGTTGCCGGCGCTGATTGGTCCCGGTGAAATTTGCGGCGGACTCGCCGAAAGCATTGCGCAGCTGACTGGCCTGAAGGCCGGTACGCCAATCGTCGCCGGTGCCGGCGACGGCCAGGCTATGGGCCTCGGCATGGGCGTCTATGGCGCCGGCAAGAGCTATCTCTCGCTCGGCTCCGGCGTCGTCAGCGGCTGCTATTCCGGCACGGTCACCACATCGGACGCGTTTCGCACGCTGGTCTCGCCGACCGGCTCCGGGTTCATGCTGGAGACCGTGCTGCGCTCGGGCATGCAACTGGTCGACTGGATCGTGCGCACCACAGGCGCTTCTTCCGCGGCAGAACTGGAGAAGCTTGCTATCGACGTCGCGGCCGGCAGTGACGGGCTGCTGGTCATGCCCTATTGGGCCGGCGTGATGAGCCCCTATTGGGACGACGCGGCGCGAGGCGCTGTCGTCGGCCTGTCGCTCAACCATGAGCCCAGGCATCTCTTCCGCGCGACGTTGGAAGGTATCGCTTTCGAGCAAGCCATCGCAAGCGAGGCGATGGAAGGAGAGAGCGGCGGCAGGCCGACGGAGATGATTGCCGCCGGCGGCGGCACCAATTCGGCGCTGCTGATGCAAATCATGGCCAGCGTGCTCGAGCGGCCGCTTCTCGTGTCGCCTGTCAACGAGGCGGCGGCGCTTGGCGCGGCCATGCTGGCGGCTTCGGCGATCGGCTGGTTCGTCTCCCCGGAAGAAGCAGCCAAGGCGATGGCGGCGGCGCCGGCCCGGCGTGTCGATCCTGTCGCGGAACTGGTCCCAGCCTACCGCTCTCGCAAGGCGATCTATCGCGACCTCTATCACGCGACGCGCGACATCCACGCTCGGCTGGGTGCAATCTGAGTTCGAGCTGACGTTTCCGGTGGGAAATTCCGGTTTTCGATCCGCCGACGCGATCCATTTTGTGTCCTGCCCGGCGGATGCTAGACTCACCGGGCTCATGAAGGCTGCACTTCACCTTGCCGCCCTGCCCTGGATTGTCGCGCTTGCGGCAGGTCCAATGGCGGCGCATGCGCAGGACGAGCCACCTTTTGAGGTAACCCTCGACATGGACAATGACGGCCGGATGGATCGGGCCGTCATCGCGGCGGATCCCGACAGCGGGCTGGCGGATCTTGCCGTCTATCTGGCTGCCGGCGACGGAAAGCTCGATCCTTCGCGCAAGCCTGACTTCGTCAAAAAGGCGCTTACGGAAGATCGTATTCTCGGGCTCGAAAGCAAAGGCAAGGGATCGCTTGCCATCACCTCCTGCTTCGGCTGCGGCGCCAGCAAATCAACGGAAGAGACGCTGACCGTCGTTTATCGCCGCGGCAAGTTCCTGGTCGGCGGCTACAGCCGCAGCTGGGACTGGGGCGAGCAGAAAGCCGACGGGACCGTCGAGACCACGCTCGGCGGCTGCGACATCAACTATCTCACCGGCAAAGCCACCATCTCCAAGGACCTGGAGGCCGGCCGGCCGATCAAGGGCAAGTTCAAACCGGTGCCCTTGAAGGACTGGTCCTACGAGAAGCACCCCAAGGCTTGCGAATTCTGAAAAGACTTTTTTCTCAGGTTCCTGACGGAAAATCGCTGCCACTGTTCCGGGCATCGAGGATCAGCGATTGAGCAGGCCCTTGGCGGCGTCCTCGTCGGTGATCAGCACCGCGATCTTGGTGTTGGCGAGCGCGGCGCGCATGATGGCCACCTTTTCCTGCCCCCCCGAGACCAGGATGATGTTCGGGATGTCCGACAGTTCCTGCAGCGGATAGGCGCAGACGCGGCGGTTGACCTCATGGTCGACCGGGCGGCCCTCGGCGTCGATGAAGTGACAGAGAATGTCACCGACTGCACCCGCCGCCTGCAATTCCTCGAGCTCGCTCGGCTTGATGAAACCGTAATTGGCGATCGGGCTGTCGTTGGAGAACGAGCCGACGCTGAGCACGGCGATGTTGGCCCGCCGCGCCCGGAAGACGACGTCCTGGACACTGCGCTGGCTCATGAAGGCATCGCGCTGCTCGGGCTTGTCGGCATAGACCGGCACCGGCAGCAGGAAACATTCGGCACCGATCTTCTCGGCGAATTCCCAGGCGCTTTCGGTCGGGTTGAGCGGCTGTGCATGGGTGAGGCCGCCGAGCATCGAGACGACGGTGGTTCTGGCAATCGGTCGCCTCGGCAACTCGTTGATGGCGAATTTCAGCGTGCGGCCCCAGCCCAGCGCAATGACATCGCCGGCATTGACGTTGTCGGCGAGATAGGCGGCGGCGGCGTGGCCGATCATCAGCGGCGCGTTGCTGCGGTCGGCGGCCGACGGCACCACGACGGCCTGGCTGAGCCCGAAGCGCTGCTTCAGGCTTTCCTCAAGCTGCACGCATTCGACGACACTGTCGCGAATGCGGAACTGGACAATGCCCTCCTCGCGGGCGGCGGAGAGGATGCGATGCACCTTGATGCGGCCGACGCCGAGGATCTCGGATATCCGCTCCTGCGTCAGGCCTTCGACATAGTAATGCCAGGCGGCACGGGCCTTCAGCTCGGCATCGGGGAAGCGCGGGGCCTTCTCGTTTTCGACGGTTGCCATCTTTTTGCCCTCCCACGGCAGATTCGGAATCTTTTCCGCAGAGTGCCGCCCCTGGCCTTCCCTAGGACAAACCCCCAGGTGGCGCAAACCGTCTGCATGGCGCGACGGCACTTGACAATTTTCTAACGAACAGTTTAGCTGAACAAAATTGCATATCAAAGATAAATTGTTCACAGGGAGGTGCCTGGTGAACAAGAGCGGACGGCAGGCCATCGCCGTTTCGCTGACGGAGGAGACGAAGTGGCCGTGAGCAATGATGCAAGCGAGTCGAAGGCTGGCGAGTTGAAAGCCGCGCCCGGCGCTCAAGGCGCGACGGGTACAAAGCTTTCGGCGCTGTTCGCCGGAACCATGGGACCGTTGATCGGACTCGCGCTGCTTTGCCTGGCGTTGACGCTGACCACCGACACATTCCTCACCGTTCGCAACATCCTCAACGTGCTCGACCAGATCACCGTGCTCGGCATCATGGCGATCGGCATGACGCTGGTCATCCTGAT
This sequence comes from Mesorhizobium sp. CNPSo 4684, assembly GCF_057784315.1. Taxonomy (NCBI): domain Bacteria; kingdom Pseudomonadati; phylum Pseudomonadota; class Alphaproteobacteria; order Hyphomicrobiales; family Phyllobacteriaceae; genus Mesorhizobium; species Mesorhizobium sp. CNPSo 4684. The sequence goes on from NZ_JBWLUX010000010.1 coordinate 138,261, forward strand.
CGGCGGCATCGATCTCTCCGTCGGCTCGGTGCTGGCGCTTGCCGCCATGGTGATGGGCTTCGTCGCCCACCCCGACTATCTCAATCTCGGCCTTGCGGCCGGCGTCATCGCCGGACTGGTCGTCGCCGGCCTTTGCGGACTGGTGTCCGGCCTGCTGGTGACCGTCACCCGGCTGCCGCCCTTCATCGCCACGCTGGCGATGATGTCGGTGGCGCGCGGTCTTGCCAACATGATCACCGACGGCTCGCAGATCGTCGGCTTCCCCGACTGGTTCACCAACCTGTCGATCATCCGCCATTTCGGCTTCCTGTCGGTCACCGTCGGGTTGATGATGGTGCTGGCGATCATCTTCGCCATCTTCCTCAACTACCGCGCCACCGGCCGCAGCCTTTACGCCATCGGCGGCAGCGCCGAGGTGGCGCGGCTCTCCGGCATTCCGGTGAAGTCGCTGACCAACTGGGTCTATGCGATCTGCGGCGTGCTCGCCGGGCTTGCCGGCATCGTGCTGGCGGCGCGGCTGGATTCGGTGCAGCCGAGTTCCGGCCTCGGCTATGAGCTCGACACCATCGCAGCGGTGGTGATCGGTGGCGCGAGTCTCTCGGGCGGCGTCGGCTCGATCGGCGGCACCGCGGTCGGCGTGCTCATCATCGGTGTGCTGCGCAACGGGCTCAATTTGCTCGGTGTCTCGCCCTTCATCCAGCAGGTGGTGATCGGCGTGGTGATCGCGCTGGCGGTCGCGACCGACACCTGGCGTCGGCGAGCTCAATGAGGAATTCGCCCGGAGCGTCCGGGCGATAGACGGATCGGTCGATCCGAAACTGGGATGTTCCAAGGGGCGCGATGCGCTGGCGGGACAGTTTGACTATCAACGGAGGAAACACATGCTGACCAAACGTTCACTGCTGCTTGCCGCGGCCGCAATCATTCCGCTGCTCGGCCTGACTGACATGGCCTCGGCCAAAGAGGCCAAGAAACTCGGCCTCGCTGTCGCCAATCTGCAGGCCGACTTCTTCAACCAGATCAAGCAGTCGGTCGAAGCCTACGGCAAGGAGAAGGGCATCGAGATCGTCACCGTCGACGCCAAGGGCGATTCGGCAACGCAGGTCAGCCAGGTGCAGGATTTGATCACGCAGAACATCGATGCGCTGATTTACATTCCGGCCGGCGCCACCGCCGCCACCGTGCCGACCAAGACCGCCAAGGCCGCCGGCATCCCGGTGATCAATGTCGACCGCAACGCCGACGGCGCCCCCGGTGACACTTTCATCGCCACCAACAGCGTCGCCTCCGCGCAAGCGGTATGCGACTACATTGCCAAGCAGGCCGGCGGCAAAGGCGAGCTGATCATCATCCACGGCCAGAAGGGCACGACGCCCGAGGTCGACCGCTCGAAGGGCTGCGGCGAAGCGCTCAAGGCCTATCCCGACATCAAGGTGGTCGGCGAATTGTGGAGCGAAGGCTGGCACCAGGACGAAGGTTTCAAGCTGACGCAGGACCTTTTGCAGTCGCATCCCGATGTCTCCATCGTCATCGGCCAGGCCGATGCGCTGGCGCTGGGCGCGGCACAGGCGGTCAAGGTCGCCAATCCCGGCCACAAGGTCTGGGTTGCCGGCTTCGACGGCGACGTGGCGGCGCTGAAGGCGCTGAAGGACGGCGTGTTCGACGTCACCGCGACGCAGCAGACGCAAGGCATGGGCAGGCTCGCTGTCGATGCGGCGATCAAGCTGGTGGCTGGCGAAAGCATTCCGGCCGAGCAGTTGCAGGATGCGACGCTGACCACCAAGGACAATGTCGAGCAGTTCATCGCCAAGCACCCCTAACAGCTCGCACCGGTCAAGAGAGCGCCACGATGTCCACAGAGCCTCGGCACAGCGAAAGCCCGCATAACGGACTCTTCGTCAACGGCCTCTGCAAGAGCTACGGACCGGTCCAGGTCCTGGCCGATGCAAGCTTCGAGGTGCGGCCGGGCGAGGTCGTGGCGCTGCTCGGCGAAAACGGCGCCGGCAAGTCGACGGTGTCCAACATCATTGCCGGCTCGACCAGACCCGACGCCGGCACCATCGTCTGGCGGGGGAAGCACTACTCCCCCGCCTCGCCTGCCGCGGCAATCGATGCCGGCGTCGGCATGATCCACCAGGAACTGAAGCTGCTGCCGGACCTGTCGGTGGCGGAAAACGTCTATGTCGGGCGCCTGCCGATGCGCGGCGGCCGCATCGACCGCGCTGAGATGAACGCCAAGGCGTCGGCGCAGTTGAAGCGCCTTGGCCTCGACGTCTCGCCCGAGCGCAAGGTGCGCACGCTGCGCATCGCCGCCCAGCAGCAGGTCGAGATCGCCAAGGCACTGACGCTGAACGCCGAACTGCTGATCTTCGACGAGCCGACGGCAGCGCTTGGCGGCGAAGAGACGGAGCTTTTGTTCCAGCAGATTCGCAAGCTCAAGGCCGAAGGCATGTCCTTCATCTACATCAGCCACCGGCTGGACGAGATCTCGCAGATTGCCGACCGCGTGGTGGTGATGCGCGACGGGCGCATCGTCGCCCGCCACGAACGCGCCGACATCCCCGTGCGCACTGTGGTCGAGCAGATGGTCGGCCGCTCGGTCGAGCGGATGTTTCCGCATCTGTCGCCGCCGCGCGAGGAGACGCTGCTCGAGGTCGAGAATCTTTCCTCGCCGGAGAAGAGTTTCAACAATGTCTCCTTCTCGGTCAAAGCAGGCGAAATCCTCGGCATCGCCGGGCTGATTGGCGCCGGCCGCACGGAACTGGTGCGGGCCATCGCCGGCGCCGATCCGATCTCGTCGGGCTCGGTGCGGGTTGCCGGGAAGCCGGTGCATCTCAGCGGGCCGGCGGCGGCGATCAAGGCCGGCGTCGTGCTGGTGCCGGAGGACCGCAAGGCGCAAGGCGTGGTGCTGGACCAGACCATCGGCGAGAATTTGGCGTTCGGCAATTTCGACCATGTCGCGCCGAAGGGCTGGGTGTTTCCCAAAGCGGTGCAGAAATTCGCCGAGGCCGGCATCTCGCGGCTCGGGGTGAAGGGCAAGCCGAACCAGGCGGTGAGCAAACTTTCCGGCGGCAACCAGCAGAAGGTGATCATCGCCAAATGGGTGTCGCGGCCACCAAAGGTGTTCATCCTCGATGAGCCGACGCGCGGCATAGATGTCGGCGCGCGCGCGGCGATCTACGACGTGATCGCCAACCTCGCCCGCTCCGGCATGGCGGTGGTGGTGGTGAGCTCCGACCTCGAGGAAGTGCTGGGACTGTCGCACCGCGTGCTGGTGCTGAGTCGCGGCCGCCAGCGCGGCATTCTCGACCGCAGCGACGCCAGCAATGTCGCGGTGATGGAACTCGCCACGAGCTAGAATAACGCGCAGCAGGTGATATCCTCCCAAGGATCGACCGCGTGGGGCGCCAGCAAGGACTGGCGCCCCTTCATTTCAGACGGCCGGTGGTTGGAGCAGAGGGACCGACGAATGAAACTATTCGATCTTCACGGAGACGTCGCACTGGTGACAGGAGCCGGCAGCGGCATCGGGCAAGCGATCGCAATTGGTCTGGCCGAAGCCGGCGCCGATGTCGTCTGTTTCGGCCACACATCCAAGGGCGGGCTCGACGAGACGGCACACAAGATTTCAGCACTTGGCCGCAAGGCGCTGGTGCTGACCGGCACGGTGACGTCGGAGGAAGACCTGGCGTCGGCGGTCGCAGGCACGGAGAGAGAACTCGGCGCGCTGACCATTGCCGTCAACAATGCCGGCATCGCCGGGGCCGAACCGGCCGAAACGCTGCCGCTGCAGACATGGCAGAAAATCTACGACGTCAATGTCAGCGGCGTGTTCCTGTCCTGCCAGGCGGAGGCGCGCGCCATGCTGGCCCGGCGCAAAGGCTCGATTATCAACATCGCCTCGATGTCCGGCTCGATCGTCAATCGCGGGCTCACCCAGGCGCATTACAATTCGTCGAAGGCGGCCGTCATCCACATGTCGAAAAGCCTCGCCATGGAGTGGGCCGATCGCGGCCTGCGCGTCAATGTGGTGAGCCCAGGCTACACGCTGACGCCGATGAACAAGCGGCCGGAAGTCGCCGAACAGATCAAGATATTCAAGCGCGATACGCCGATGGGGCGCATGGCGACGCCGGAAGAGATGGTCGGCCCGACCGTGTTCCTGGCCAGCCGCGCCGCGAGTTTTGTCACCGGTATCGACCTGATCGTCGATGGCGGTTTTGTCTGCTGGTAGGAGAACAAAAGTGCCGAAGCGTTTTGAAGGCAAGACGGCTGTCATCACCGGGGCCAGCGGCGGCATCGGTGCGGCGATGGCGAAGCGCTTTGCCGAGGAAGGTGCTGCGGTCGTGGTCAGCGCCATCGATGCCCGCGTCGAAGAGGTCGCCGCCAGCCTGAAAGCAGCGGGCGCCAAGGTCGCATCGATGCGCATGGACGTGACCAAGAAGGATGAGGTCACCGCGCTCTACGATCTCGCCGAGAAGGAGTTCGGGCGCGTCGACATTTCGGTGCAGAATGCCGGTGTCATCACCATCGCCCGGATCGAGGCGATGACCGAAGCCGAGTGGGACAAGGTGATGGCAGTCAACACCAAGGGCGTGTTCCTGTGCTGCCAGGAAGCGATCGCCCGCATCCGCAAGCATGGCGATGGCGGCCGGCTGATCAACACGGCATCAGGCCAGGCACGGCAAGGCTTCATCTACACGCCGCATTACGCGGCGTCGAAGTTCGGTGTCGTCGGCATCACCCAGAGCCTGGCCAAGGAAGTGGCCAAGGAGAAGATCACCGTCAACGCGATCTGCCCCGGCATCATCGACACCGACATGTGGGCCTATAACGACGCCGCATGGGGCAAGCTTATGGGCGATTACAAGCCCGGCGAGCTGATGGCCGAGTGGGTGAAGAATATCCCGATGGGCCGCGCCGGCAGCGGCGAGGATGTCTCCGGCCTGGTCAGCTTCCTCGCCAGCAACGACGCCACCTACATCACCGGCCAGACGATCAATGTCGATGGCGGCCTGATCATGTCGTGAAGTCAGCTCTGGCGGTTGGCAATCGACCAGTCTGAAATTCCGCAGTGCACGAGCCGTCAGCCGTTGCGCCGAATGAACGTTGGTATATATAATTTCATCCCATGAAACGGCCTTGGTGGGGATGGGGCTCGCCGGCCGAGATCATGGGACCTTGATGGCTCTGAAGTCACAGAGCGCCGCCGGAGCGGCGATCGATTCGTTGACGATTGCTCGCGCAGCAATCCATGCGATGCCATGACGCGGGCCTATCCAGCACCATACCACCACCAGATTGAGCACCATCTCGCCTGCGCCGGTTGCGGCCATGGAGAAGGGATGGCGCCAACGAGCTTGCGTAACGACCCGCCTTTCCAACACAATCAAGAAAAGACGCAAGAAGGGAACGACTAAGACTTCCACATGGTTTGACAGGAGAACAAGCATGTCATTTCGCAGTGAGATTTCGAGACTATCAATGGGAGCCTTGGCGCTTGCTGCTGCAAGCGCGCTGACACCGGCGGCGCAAGCGGCCGCGCCTGAATCCAACGACCCGATCAAGATCGCGCTGTTCGACTGGACCAGCGTCAACCTCAACGCCAAGATCCTTGGCGGCATTTTGGAAAAACTCGGCTACACCGTCGAATATCCGACCGCCGACTACCTCTCCAGCCTGACCACCGGCCTCACCAATGGCGACATCGATGTCGGCCTGGAATTCTGGGACACGACGGCCGGCGAAGCGATGAAGGCCTCCGACGCCACCGGCCAGACCGAGCGGCTCGGCAAGCTCGGACCGAAGGCCAAGGAAGAATGGTGGTTTCCCGAATACATGAAGGAGAAATGCCCGGGCCTGCCGAATTGGGAAGCGCTGAAGGACCCGAAATGCGCCGAGGCCTTTTCGACAGCCGAGACCGCACCGAATGGGCGCTATCTCGGCGGCCCGGTGACCTGGGAAGGCTTTGACGACGAGCGCGTCGAGGCGCTGAAGCTGCCCTTCACCGTCATCCATGCCGGCACCGACGCGGCGATGTTCGCCGAACTGGACTCGGCCTATCAGCGCAAGGCGCCGATCATGCTGTGGATCTATTCGCCGCACTGGGCGCCGGCCAAGTACAAGGGCGAATGGGTGCAATTCCCCGAATACACGCCGGAGTGCTACACCGACCCGAAATGGGGCACCAACCCCGACGCCAAATATGATTGCGGCAAGCCGCATGGCGAGATCTGGAAATACTCCTGGTCGGGCATGAAGGACAAATGGCCGGTCGCCTACAAAGTGGCCAAGGCCTACACGGTCGACACCGACGAGCTCAACAAGATGAGCGGCGAGATCGACCTCGGCGGCAAGAAGCCTGAAGAAGTCGCCGCCGCCTGGATCGCCGCCCATGAGGCCGACTGGAAAGCCTGGGCGCAGTGATCGTTCCGACTGGAAGCCAGACCCGGCCGTAGCGGCCGGGTCTATTTCCCTATTTTCCAGAAGGACCATTGGATGACGGAAGCGACTGAACCGCAGGCAGTTGGCACGCCAAAGGATGCGCGGCCGATAAAGCTTGCCTGCCGCAATGTCTGGAAGCTGTTCGGATCGAACGCCGCGAACTTCATTCGAGAGCGCGACGGCAAGGCCAGCATGGCCGATGTCACTGCCGCCGGACTGGTCGGCGCGGTCCGCGCCGTCGATCTCGAAATACGCCAGGGCGAAATCTTCATCATCATGGGGCTGTCGGGCTCCGGCAAGTCGACGCTGGTGCGCTGCATGTCGCGGCTGGTCGAGCCGACCCACGGCAAGGTCGAGTTCGAAGGCAACGATCTGCTCAAGATTTCCGATGCCGCGCTGATCGAACTGCGGCGCCATCGCATGGGCATGGTGTTCCAGAATTTCGCGCTGCTGCCGCATCTCAATGTGCTGGAGAACATCGCTTTCCCCTTGAGTATTCAGGGCCAGGATCGGCCGACGCGAGAAGCGCGGGCGCGCGAGGTTATCGAACTGGTCGGCCTGCGTGGCCGCGAGCATTTTTATCCGCGCGAGCTTTCCGGCGGCCAGCAGCAACGTGTCGGCATTGCCCGCAGCCTTGCCACCAAACCGGAGATCTGGTTCCTCGACGAACCGTTCTCGGCGCTCGACCCGCTGATCCGCCGCGAGATGCAGGATGAGCTGATGCGGCTGCAAACCATGCTGCACAAGACCATCGTCTTCATCACCCATGATTTCGACGAGGCGATCAGGCTCGCCGACCGTATAGCCATCATGAAGGATGGCGAGGTCATCCAGATCGGCACGCCGGAACAGCTCGTGGTCAATCCGGCGACCGACTATGTCGCCGAATTCACCCGCGACGTCGACCGCGCTAAGGTGATTTCCGCCCGCAGCCTGATGCGTGCCCTGGATGGCACTGAGCATGGCGGGACGGTTTCGCCGGATGCCAAGATCGCCAGCTTCTCGGCCAGCATCGTTGCATCGGGCAAACCGTTCGCCGTGGTCAACGGCACCGGCAAGCCAATCGGCGAAGTGACGCCGCAAGCGGTGATCGGGCTGCTGGCCGGTCTGGACAAACCGAGAGCCGGCGCATGACGGTAACGGCAAGCGCCAGCGAAACGAGGCCGCCGGTTCAGCGCTGGCTGCTGGTCTGGGCACTGGCACTTGCCGCCGTGTTGGTGGTATTCCTGCAGCAGGACCGGCTGCCCTGGGCCGTCAACTATCCGGCCGAGGCGGTCGTCCCGGTCGCCGACTGGGTCAGCGCGCTGATGCGCTGGATCAAGTCGAACTTGTCGTGGCTGACCCGCTCGATCACCGCGGTGCTCGGCGTTCCCCTCGATTTCGCGCTCAATCTGCTCGCCAAGAGCTTCAAGATCGGCCACGGCGCCGACGCCTATGTGCTGCCGCGGCTGTCCTGGGTCGGCGTCTGTGCTGTCGCCTTCATCGCCGGCCATGCCGTCGGCGGCCGCAAGCTCGGCATTCTGGTCGGCGGCTGTTTCCTCTACATTGCGTTGTTCGGCCAGTGGACGAGCGCCATGCTGACGCTGGCGCTGATTTCCATCGCGGTGCCGTTCTGCATCGTCACCGGCTTGTTTGCCGGCATCTGGGCCTGGCGCAAGCCGTGGGCCGAGAGGCTGATCGTCTCCCCTGCCCTCGACCTGATGCAGACCATCCCGACCTTTGCATACCTCATCCCGATGCTGCTCCTGTTCGGCAACAGCCCGGTGTCGGCGATGATCGCCACCGCCATTTTTGCCACGCCGCCGATGGTGCGGGCGACGATGCTGGGTCTGTCGCGCGTGCCGTCCGAGATCGATGATTTCAGTGAGATGGCAGGCTGCACGGCGCGGCAGAAATTGTGGCGGGTGCTGCTGCCCTCGGCGCGGCCGACACTGATGGTCGGCGTCAACCAGGTGATCATGCTGGCGCTGAATATGGTCATCATCGCCTCGATGATCGGCGCCGGCGGCCTCGGCTACGACGTGCTGCTCGCGCTGCGCGCGCTGAAGGTCGGCGAAGCGATGGAAGCCGGCCTTGCCATCGTGGCTTTGGCTATCGCGCTCGACCGGCTGAGCCAGGCCATCGCCCACAAGCAGGCGAAAGGCCAGACGCATCAGGCGGTGAGCCCGGTCTTGTGGCGGCGCTATCCCCATCTGACGCTGGCGCTCGCCATCCTTGCCGCCGCCACGCTGCTCAGTCTCTATGTGCCTGCCTTCGCGGCGGTGCCGAAGGCGATCACCTTCACCACTGCGCCTTTGTGGAAGGCGGCGGTGAACTGGGTGACGATCAACTTCTTCGACGTGATCGAGGCGTTTCGCGTGGCACTGATCCTCAATGTGCTCAACCCGCTGCGCGCCTTCTGCGAAGGCTTTCCGTGGCTGGGTGCGGTGTTCCTGCTCGGCCTCGCCGGCTATCAGCTCGGCGGCCTGCGGCTGGCGGCACTGGTCGCTGCGCTGACCGCTTTCTGCGCCGTCACCGGTCTCTGGGAAAAGACCATGGCGACGGTCTATCTCTGCGGCATCTCGGCCTTCATCGCTTGCCTGATCGGCATTCCGATCGGGCTCGCGGCCGCGCGCAGCGACCGCTTCGAAAAAATCGTCACGCCCATCATCGACACGCTGCAGGTGCTGCCGTCCTTCTGCTTCATCATTCCGGTGGTGATGCTGTTTCGGGTCGGCGACGTCACCGCCATGATCGCCACAATCGCCTTCGCCGTGGTGCCGGCGATCCGCTACACCAATCACGGTATCCGCCAGGTTCCGCCGGCGCTGATCGAAGCGGCAAAGGTTTCGGGCTGCACGCCGCGCCAGACCTTCTTTCGCGTGCAGCTGCCGCTGGCGCTGCCGGAGATCATGCTGGGCGTCAACCAGACCATCCTGATGGCGCTGGCGATGATCATCATCTGCGCCATGGTCGGCACGCGCGATCTCGGCCAGGAGGTGTTCATCGCGCTGTCCAAGGCCGATTCCGGGCGCGGCATCGTCGCCGGTCTCGCCATCGCCTTCATCGGCATCGTCGCCGACCGGCTGTTCAATGCCTGGACGGCGAAGGCACGGGCGAGGCTGGGATAAAACTCAACCGCCAATACCACCAAAAGGAGAGAAGAGAATGAAAAGCAGGGTGGCCAGCTGCACCTGCGGACAATTGCAGATACATTGCCCGCAAGAGCCGACCATGGTGTCGCTTTGCCATTGCCTCGACTGTCAGCGGCGGACCGGCAGCCCGTTTGGCATCGCGGCCTTCTTCGACGCCGCCGCTACCGATATCCGGGGCCCGTCGAAGACATTCCAACGCGTTTCCGACAGCGGCTTCCCCATCAGCTTTCATTTCTGCGGAACGTGCGGGTCGACCGTGTTCTGGTATCCGTCACGAAAACCGGAGGCGGTCGCAGTGGCCGTCGGCTGTTTCGCCGATCCGTCCTTCCCGGCGCCGACAAAGTCAGTCTATGACAAGCGCCGCCACAGCTGGGTCGCGGTGCCGGCGTGACGGCAGACTCGTCCTTGGCTTGTGGATGCTACTCCGCCGCGACGCCTTTCACCTCGAGATAGCTCTCCATGGAATCGTCCAGCGCCTGCAGCCAGGGCGTATGATGCAGCGGCGCCATGGTGCCGGTCATCAGCGAGCGGTAGGCGTGGTCGCGGAAGCTCATAATGTCTTCGGCCTTGTGGTGCTCCCACTCCATGAACGTCTGGTTGACCGCCTCGACGTCGAAGCCGGGATAGTCGGTCTGATCCATCAATTCCTTAGTGTAGTCGCCCTGAAACCAGATCATCTGTTCGGCGTCTTCGAGCGTCTCCTCGCGGGCGCGCCATTTTGCGCTGTGCTCGGCCATCGCTTGCGACGACGGCAGCTTGATGCGACCCATGATGACGTCGCGGGCAAACCACGCCTGCGCGTCGAACATGTTGAAAGTGTAGAACTGGTCCTGCATGCCGATATAGGACAGCTTCGGGTTCTTCTCCCAGACGACGCCCTCATAAAGATCGAGCGGCCACATGCGGTTGGCGGTCTTGAGCTTCAAATCGTCGGTGAGGAAGGGGAAGGAATGCAGATAGCCGGTGCACAGGATGATGGCGTCGACGTCCTTGGTGGTGCCGTCCTTGAAATGCGCCGTCTTGCCGACGACCTTTTGCAGCAGCGGCACCTCTTTCCAGTTCTCCGGCCATTTGAAGCCCATCGGCTTGGAGCGGTAGCTGGAGGTGATCGATTTAGCGCCGTATTTGTAGCATTGCGAGCCGATGTCCTCGGCCGAGTAGGAGCGGCCGATGATCAGGATATCCTTGCCCTTGAACTCCATCGCGTCGCGGAAATCATGGCTGTGCAGGATGCGGCCATTGAAGGTCGAAAAACCTTCGAAATAGGGAACGTTCGGCACGGAGAAGTGGCCGGACGCGACGACGACATTGTCGAACTCCTCGGAATAGGTCACGTCGTTGGTGCGGTCATGCGCGGTGACGGTGAATTTCTTCGTCACATCCGAGAAGGTCACCATGCGCACCGGGCTGTTGAAGCGCACCCATTTGCGCAGGCCTGATTTCTCGACCCGGCCCTTGATGTAGTCCCACAAAACGGCGCGCGGCGGATAGGAGCCGATCGGGCGGCCGAAATGCTCTTCGAATGTGTAGTCGGCGAATTCCAGGCATTCCTTCGGTCCGTTCGACCAGAGGTAGCGGTACATCGAGCCGTGGACGGGATCGCCGTGTTCGTCGAGGCCGGTGCGCCAGGTGTAGTTCCACAGGCCGCCCCAGTCGGACTGCTTTTCGAAGCAGACGATTTCGGGAATGGCGGCGCCCTTGTCTTCGGCCGATTTGAAGGCCCTGAGCTGGGCCAGGCCGGATGGCCCGGCTCCAATGACGGCAACGCGAGTGTTCATGGCAGGCCTCCCGGTCTCATTTCAACTTTTGACGCAATTCCTGCGGGAAAACCGTTTCACGCTTTTCCCAGGATTGCTCTTACGAAACAAATTTCACTCACAGTGACAGTAATTGCCCCTTCGATGCTGTCAACAGGGCTTGTGGCGAAACCGCGTTTCGTCCCAGCGGATTTTCGGCAAAAACCGATGGCAGCGCAAATCCGAACCCGACACCATTCGACTTAAGGGGCTTGCTGTCGCGGTTGCGTTTCTGTATCGGCAGCGAATATGTTCACCTTGAGTGAAATAAATCTGCGATTCCTGGGAGCGGCGACATGGCGAAGACAGCATCCGATCTCAAGCCCGGCGCCGGTCCGGCCAAGGCAAAGCCGCTGGCGAAGGTCTCGGTGGACGGGAAGACCATCCGCGCGCCGCTGACACAGAATCCGCATGCCGTCCGCGACACACGCGAAAAGGTGCTGGAGGTGGCGATCGGCCGCGAGGTGCGCGCCTTCCGCAAGAAGCTCGGCATCACTGTCGCCGATCTCGCCGTTGCCACCGACATTTCGCTGGGCATGCTGTCGAAGATCGAAAACGGCATCACCTCGCCGTCGCTGACGACGCTGCAGGCGCTGTCCAGAGCGCTTGGCGTTCCCGTCACCGCCTTCTTCCGCCGCTTCGAGGAAGAGCGCAGCGCCGTCTTCGTCAAGGCCGGCGAAGGCCTCGATGTCGAGCGCCGCGGTACGCGCGCCGGCCACCAGTACAATCTCTTGGGGCATATCGGTTCCAACACCAGCGGTGTGGTCGTCGAGCCCTATCTGATCACCCTGACCGAGGATTCGGATGTGTTCCCGACCTTCCAGCATGAAGGCATGGAGTTCCTTTATATGCTGGAAGGTGAGGTGGTTTACCGCCACGGCAGCAACCTCTATCCGATGAAGCCGGGCGACAGCCTGTTCTTCGACGCCGACGCGCCGCATGGGCCGGAGCAACTGACGAAACTGCCGATGCGGTATTTGTCGATTATTTGCTATCCGCAGAACAGCGCGGGGTAGCGAAGCCCCCCTCACCCGGATTGCCAAGACCGAATTGCCAAGGCAATTCGGGGCAATCCGACCTCTCCCCGAGGGGAGGAGGTGGCGCTGGCGATCTCTTCTCCCCTCGGGGAGAAGGTGGCCGCGAAGCGGCCGGATGAGGGGGTCTTTCAGTCCGGCCCGAACCCCGGGCTCGTCGCGCTGCCATCATCGAGCTTCGACAGCCATTCCACCAGCGTCGGCCTGTATCGCGTCAGGCCCTTGTAAGTTGCCAACTCCTCCGGCAGGTCGCGGATCACCCGGTGCAGGCGCCGCGCCCATTTCGACTGCGTCACCAGCTCGTCCATCTTGATGAGGTAACAGCGGATCGGGAAGACGATGCCGTTGGAACGCGGCAGGCGCCAGAAACTCTGCAGCTCGACGCGCAGATGCACCTTGTCGCCGACATTTTCGGGCGTCACCGTGGTGCGGTCCGGTCCCCATTTGTGATAGTTTTCCGGGCTGGTGTCGAGGCGCGGATTGATGGTCATCGTCCAGTTGAGACGCCGCGCCGGCTTGCCCTGCTGGATGTTGGTGAGGAATTTCAGCGCCCGAACGAAAATCCCCTTCTCATGCGCCAGCGGCACCGGCGCGTGCCACTCGAAGAAGTTCATGCCGATGTCGAAATCGAGCGACCAGTCGGCCTGGGTGGTGACCATGCCGGCGTCCATCCACAGATTGCCGTCGCGCTGGTCTAGGATGCAGAAATCGCCCTGGCTCTGGCGGGTGATGTACTCCATCGGCCCGTAGGGCAGCGTCGAGGTGTCGCCGAAGGTGAAGGTGTCGTCGATGCCGAGCGGCCGGTTGATCCAGCGCCAGCGGTCGCCGTTGCGCTCAAGCGTGAAATGCTCGGGGTAGCCCAGCGCCTGCTGCTCCATCAGGAGTTCGAGCAGATCCCAGCCGGCCAGCGTCATGTGCGGCAGCGACTGACAGCGCAGCGGGTCCTCGGCCAGCACCAGAGCGCGGTCCTGCATCTCGGCGACATAGTGCTCGTCGACGTCGATCAGGTTTTCCAGCACTGAGCCCTTGGGACCGACGACATGCGGCTCGATGTTGACCGCATACATGTAGCTGTCTTCGTGGAACGGGAACGGGAAGCGCCTGATGTGCTCCGGGCTGTTCTTGAAGGTGAAATCGTCGCGGAACGTTTCCTTGCGAAAGGTGATGCCCAAGTTCGCCTCCTATCTTTCCAGGACCAGTGACTTGCCTTCGAAGCGCGACACGCACGGCATGATCTTGCAGCCGGAGCGGTGGTCTTCCTCGCCCAGCCAGTGGTCGTTGTGGATGAACTTGCCGTCATACGAGATCACATTGGTCTCGCACTGGCCGCAGACGCCGCCACGGCAGAGATAGGGCGGATCGACGCCGGCCGCCTCGATCGCTTCCAGCAGGCTCTGCTGCTCGCCAACGCGGATAGTCTTGCCGCTGACGGCAAGTGTGACGTCGAACGGCAGGCCGGGCTGGGGTGCCGCGAAATGTTCGTAGTGCACGGTCTCCGGCGGCCAGCCCAGTTCTGCCGCGCGGGCTCGTACCCAGTTGATCATGCCGGCCGGGCCGCAGACATAGAGATGCGTTCCAAGCGGCTGGGAGGTCAGCAGCCGGTCGAGCTCGATGCGCTCCTCGCGGTCGTCGTGGTAGAGTCGGATGCGGCGGCCATAGCGTTCCTGCAGCACATCGGCATAGGTGCCGAGCGACGCGGTGCGGCAGGTGTAGTGCAGTTCGAAATTGCCGCCTGAGCCGGCAAGCTGCGCGGTCTGCGCCATGAACGGTGTGATGCCGATGCCGCCCGCAAGCATCAGGTGCTTCTTTGCCCGGAGGTCAAGCGAGAACAGATTGACCGGATAGCTGATCACCATCTCCAGGCCTGCGTGGACCCTGCTGTGCATGAACAGCGAGCCGCCGCGGCCGGCATCGTCGCGGCGCACCGAGATGGTGTATTCGCGGGTGTCGAGCGGCGAGCCCATCAGCGAATAGGGATTGAGCCTGGTGCGGTCGCCATCGCGCATCTCGACCACGACATGGGCGCCGCCGGAAAAGGTCGGCAACAGTTCGCCGTCACGGCGGCGGAAATGGAAGCGGGTGACCAGATCGTTGACCGGGACGACATCGCTGACCACGACATCGAGCTTGGTGGTGCCAGTGCTCATGGGAAGGCCTCCTCGACAGGAGGAATTTCACTGCGATCCTCGGCATTGATGCAGACGCCCTGGAAGGCGGCGAGGCGCCTTGAATAGTGGTCGCGCACCAGAAGCAGCAGGCCGCAATGCGAACAGGTCGCCGGCTGCGTCGTCACGTTTTCCGTGATGCCCTTGCAGTGCACGCACTGCATGCGCCGCGCCAGCGACCCGCGATGCTCGGTCTGCATGGAGGTGTGGTCGATGCCGGCTTCGAGTGCCACCTGCATGGCCTGGCCGATCAGTCCTTCGGTGCCAGCGAGATAGAGGCGCAGGCCCATATGAGCGTTGGCCAGCGTCTGCTTCAGCCTCGGCAGCAAGCTGGCGAAGGACGGCGCGACGTGAAATTGCGCGGGCTTCAATGCCTCAAGAACGGCAACGTGCTTGCCGTCGGGACCAGGAATGAAAACGATCTCGGCGCCGTCGAAGAAACCGGGCTGCGCCGTCTTTGCCATATCAACAATCGCCAGCGCGCCTTCCGCATCCGCCACGAAAAGATGATGCTTGCCGGGCTGCGGAGACAGGGTTCCGTAAATGGGCCGGCTGATGATCGTCTTGGCTGCCATTCTCTCTTTGTGCCCTAAGTCCCCTCGCTGTCGATAATGCCTCAGCCCTTGGCGGTGCGCTTGGTTTTCTTCGGATCGTCGAAGGGCAGCGGCTGCGCCGTCGCCTTGATCGAACCGCTCTTGTTGCGGATTTCGAGCTTGGTGTCCTTGACCGCGCAGTCGACATCGAGGCGAGCGATGCCCATCGATTTCTTGACCAGCGGCGAATACATGGCGCAGGTCACCACGCCGACCTTTTTGCCGTCGCGATAGACCGGCGCGCCCTCGTCAGCCGGCTCCTTGCCGTCGAGCAGAACGCCATAGATCTTGAAGCGTTCCTTGCCTTTCAGCCGATAGTGCTCCTCGGCGCCACGGAAACCGGTTTTCCCCGGGCTGACGGTGAAGTCGAGGCCAAGTTCCCACAGCGTGTCGCCGGGGCCTTCGTTCTCGAAGGGATATTTCTGCGAATTGTCGTAGGGATAGAACAAGAGGTAGCTTTCAACGCGCAGCATATCGAGCGTGGTGAAGCGGCAGGGAATGATGCCGGCGCTCTTGCCCTCGTCGAGAATCCTGTCCCAGACCGTGCCGGCATCCTGGCCGCGGCAGAAGATTTCGTAGCCGCGCTCGCCGGTGTAGCCGGTGCGCGAGATCATCACCGGGAAACCGAACAGCTGCGTCTGCATGTGATGGAAATAGGGCAAATCGCGAATACCCGGCACGTGCTTGGAGAGATAGTCGACCGCGGTCGGCCCCTGCAGGGACAGATCGTGCAGATTGTCGTCGAAGCGCAGCGAGACGTCTCGGCCGACGGAAGCGCGCTGCAGTTCCTCATGGCCGGTGCCGGAGCCGTGCACCACCATCCAGGCATTCGGGCCGGTGCGGTAGAGGATGCAGTCGTCGGTGAATTTGCCGGCATCGTTCAGCATGCAGGCATAGGCCGACTTGCCGGGGTAGATCTTTTCGACGTCGCGCGTCGTGGCGAGATCGATGAGGTGTGAGGCATGCGGGCCGGTGATGTGGACCTTCTTCAGACCCGACACATCCATCAGCCCGGCCTTCGTGCGGATCGCTGTGTATTCCTCGTCGGCATCCTTGTCGTAGGTCCAGGCAGTACCCATGCCGCTCCAGTCTTCGAGCTTCGAGCCGAGCGCGCGATGGCGATCCGCCAGGCTCGAAAATCTCCAGGATGCCGTCATCCGCTAATCCTCCGTTCGAAAATTCAATTGTGTTCCCTGCCCCCTGCGCTGCGGCGGGAGCTTTGAGCGAATATTGATCGCAAACGTTCGGGCGCTGCAATACCCGTAAGCAAATAATTTCATTGTCAGGCAAAATTTGCCACACCAAATGACCGGTTAACCAAGCGTAAATTCGTCTTGACAATTCCGCAAATCGGATTGAATTTATGAAAAAAATTTCACTCTCTTGAAAGAGGGCAACGATCGGCCAATTCGGAAGCCGGCGTTGGAATAAAGGGGAAAACCGATGTCAGACCTGCAGCAGCGCATTGAAGCGCTGTACCGTTCCGACGTGCGCGGATCCGCGCTCCTGATCATCTGCCTGTGGGCGACGATCCTCTTCGTGCTCATCATGACATGGCCCTACATCCCCGACACCGGGATCAAGATCGTCGTCGCCATAGCGGCGGCCGCCGTGCTGATCTTCAACACGGCCGCCATCCTGGCGATGGTCAATCACTACAAGGAAGACAAGGATTTCATCTACGGTCTCGACATCAAGAACGCCGACGCGGCCCGCAACCGCAAGTCCTGAAAATAGAACGTCCTGAGGGGTAGAAGACATGTCGCGCTACACGCCGCCGGAACAAGGCAAGGCCGGGCAGATTTTCGATATCGTCGTCGTCGTCGTCGCCATTTTTGTGGCGCTGTGGCTGCCGCTGAAACTCGGGCTCGCTGGTGCTGCAAAGTCCATCGACGCGCTCGATGCCAAGACCTGGGACGCCCTCGGGCAGAACCCGACCATGGCCTCGATCTGGGAAAAGCTCGGCTACACGCCCGAGACCGCGCACGACATCATCCAGAACCGCTTCCACTACATCATCGACTGGCCGACGCTGATCATCATGGCGGCGGTGCTGATCGGCTATTTCGTCTTCCTGTTCCGCGCCTCCGACCGCGAATACCGCGACGTCATCAACGAAAAATTCGACGACAAATAACGCCAGAGATTTGGGGAAGCACCATGTGGACGGCTCTGTCTTATGCATGCTGGGGCATCTCGGTCGTGCTTGCGCTGTGGATGCTCTACGACTGGTTCAAGATCGACACGACCTACTCCGAGGATGTGCTGACCTCCTCGCGCGAAGGCGAGCTTGAAGCCGTTTCCGAAAAGCATCGGGTCTAGGGGAAAACAATGGCGGTCGCGGCTGAAACGATAATTACGGCAATCCACGGCGACAGGGTTTCGCTGCTCAGGGTGCTCGGCCCGGCCCATGTCTGGGCGCTCGGCGTCGGTATCGTGCTGGTCGGCGAATTCACCGGCTGGAATTTCTCGGCCGACAAGGGCGGCGCGCTGGCAGCACTCATCGTCTGCTGGGTGGTCGGGCTGCTCTATACCTCGGTCGCCATGATCGATTCCGAAGTGACATCGACGGTCGCCGCCGCCGGCGGCCAGTACGCGCAAGCCAAGCACATTGTCGGGCCGCTGATGGCCTTCAACGTCGCGCTGTTCCTGGTCTTTGCCTACACGATGCTTGAGGTCTCGGACGCCATCCTGCTCGGCGACACCATCGTCGCCAAGGCCGGCGTCGAGGGGCTCACCCACAATTCCTTCATCGCCGCCACCATCGTCGTGTTGGCGTGGCTGAACTATCGCGGCGTGCTGATGACGCTCAACGTCAATTTCGTCATCACCGCCGTCGCCTATGTGTCGATCGTCATCCTGTTCTTCTCGGTCAGCCCGTGGACGCAAGGCGCGGTGCTGAAGCTCAACGAGCTGGTCACCCCCGGCAATGCGCTGCCTTACGGCTGGATCGGCGTCATCGCCGCCTTCCAGTTCGGCATCTGGTATTATCTCGGCATCGAAGGCACCACGCAGGCAGCCGAGGAAGTCCGCTCGCCGGCGCGCTCGCTGCCCTATGGCACCATGGCCGGAATGATCACGCTTCTGATCGCCGCCGCCATGACCTGGTATGTCTGCGCCTCGCTGATGCCTTGGGAATATCTCGGCATCACCTATTATCCGCTTTGGGATGCCGGCAAGCTGACGGGGAGTGCGCTGCTCGAAAACTTGCTGTTCATCGCCACGCTGCTGGCCGCGCTCGCTTCCGCCAATGGCTGCATCAACGACGCGGCCCGCGCCTGGTTCTCGCTCGGACGCGACCGCTATCTGCCGACCTGGTTCTCGGCCGTGCATCCGAAATACCGCACGCCCTACCGCTCGATCCTGTTCCTGCTGCCGATCGCGCTCGCTTTTGCCTTCATCGCCGACCTCAACCAGGCGATCACCTTCTCGATCCTGTCGGGCGTGCTGCAATACACCTTCATGAGCATCAACATCATGATGTTCCGGAAGAAGTGGCCTCTGGGCACCATCCGCCGCGGCTACACGCATCCCTTCCATCCGCTGCCGGCGATCGTTTTGTTTTGCCTGTGCGTGGTGACCTTCTTTGCGATCTTCCTCGGCTTCGGTTCGCAGTTGATCGCGATGACCATATTCTATTTCCTGATCTCGCTGTGGTTCCATTTCTACCGCTACCGCTATGTGCGCCGCGGCGACCAGTTCACCATGCCGTGGCCGAAGCCACAGGGTTATTGACAGGAGAGGGCCTGCCGGTTTGGGCAGGCATTGCGTGACGAGTGTCTGACGTGACGACAGCATTGCTGGCCGGGGCGATAGCCTTGGCTCTCGTCCTGCACCTCGCCTGGCTTGCGCGCGCCAGCCGCAACAGGGCCAAGGCTGCTCTTGCCGCCGAGGTTGCAAGCATCCGCACCGTCATCGCAGATGCCGTCGACATTTCAGATGGCACGGTTGGTGTCGTCACCTGGGTGGGTTCGTGGAACGAACGGCGCGTGCAAGTGCGCACCATCGTCGACACGCTGGCGACGCGAAAACTGCCGGCGCGCTGGCTCAGCGTTTCGGTCACCGAACCGGTTGCGGTGCCGGCGACCTTCGACATGATGATGCGGCCGGGATCGCCGACCACCTTCTCCAATTTCGATCACCTCCAGCACACGCTTCCGAAAGCTCCGGGTTTTCCGGCCGAAGCCGTGTTGCGAACAGACTTAAGGGGCGCGCGCTTTCCGCAGAACCTGATCGCCAGCCATCTGGACATCTTTGCCGAAGGACGCGCCAAGGAATTGTTGACTACGCCGAACGGCGTGCGCATCGTCTGGCTGCTGGCCGAGGCCGAGCGGGCGCGCTACGGCGTGTTCCGGCAGGCTGCCTTCGGCACAAGACTCGATCCGGCGCTGATCGAGAGACTGCTTACCTCGGCCTCAGCGCTGCGTGACGCCATCAACCGACAGGAAAGGCAGGTGGCATGAGCGCACCGACAAATCCCTATCTGGTGCTCGGCGCCGCAATCGTCCTGCCGGCAAGCGGCCATGTCATTCTGGGCGTCCCTGTGCGCGGCCTGCAGTTCCTGTTCTTCATGGTCATCCTGGCCTGGGTGACGGCCAAGATCGCGCCGGCCGACGCCAGCTTTGTCGGCCGCCATGCCGGCGGCTTCCTGATCTATGCGCTGTCGATCCTGGATGCCTACAAAATCGCCCGTGTCCGCACCGCCACATGGGTTCACAGTGCCCGCGCCGGCAGCGATAGTGCACAAAGTGGCATTGAGCCGCATACGTAACTAGAGGAAAATTTTTTTCATATGATTGAATTCGGACAGCGCATTCGATACATCATCTCTTAGCTGCAAACGCCGGGAGGCTGACATGTGTGGAATCGTCGGACTTTTTTTGAAGGACAAGTCGCTTGAGCCGCAACTCGGCTCGATGCTGTCGCAGATGCTCATCTCGCTCAGCGATCGCGGCCCCGACAGCGCCGGCATCGCCATCTATGGCGCCACTTCCAAAAACGAAGCCAAGATCACCATCCAGTCGGCCAAGCCCGAGCGCGATTTTCACGGCCTGGACGCCGAACTTGCCAAGGCCATCGGCGCACCGGTGAGCATCGCGGTGAAGTCGACGCACGCCGTACTCAGGACCGCGCCCTACAAGGTCGACGCCGCGCGCGAAGCGTTGCAGTCGATCCGGCCCGACGTGCGCATCATGGGTGCCGGCGAAGCGGTGGAGATATACAAGGAAGTCGGCCTGCCGGAGGCGGTGGTCGACCGCTTCGACGTCCGCTCGATGACCGGCACGCATGGCATCGGCCATACCCGCATGGCAACGGAATCGGCCGTGACCACGATGGGCGCGCATCCGTTCTCGACCGGCGCCGACCAGTGCCTGGTGCACAATGGCTCGCTGTCCAACCACAACAATGTGCGGCGCGAATTGCGGCGTGAAGGCATGACCTTCGAGACCGAGAACGACACCGAGGTGGCGGCCGCCTACCTCTCTTCGCAGATGGCGCATGGCAAGAATCTCGGCGAGGCGCTGGAAGGCACGCTGTCCGACCTCGACGGCTTCTTCACCTTCGTCGTCGGCACCAAGAACGGCTTTGGCGTGGTGCGCGACCCGATCGCCTGCAAGCCGGCCGTCATGGCCGAGACCGACCAGTATGTCGCCTTCGGCTCGGAATATCGCGCGCTGACCAAGCTGCCCGGCATAGACAATGCGAGGGTCTGGGAGCCAGAGCCCGCAACCGTCTATTTCTGGGAGCATTGAGCCCATGCCGGCAACCAAACTTTCGAAGGTGGCGCAAGACCACGCCTCCCGGGTCTTCGATCTCGATGTGTCGTCGCTGCGCGAGCTCAACCAGGCGCTGCACAATCTGACGCCCGGCTCCAACGAGACGGCGTGGGAAGTGCTGCACCCGAAGGGCAGCCATTCGGTCGCCGTCGGCGTCGACCAGCCTGTCACCATCGATGTGCGCGGCAGCGTCGGCTACTATTGCGCCGGCATGAATGACGGCGCCACGATCACCGTGCACGGCTCGGCCGGTCCCGGCGTCGGCGAGAACATGATGTCAGGCTCGATCGTCATCAAGGGCGATGCCAGCCAGTATGCCGGCGCCACCGGCAGAGGCGGGCTGCTGGTCATAGAAGGCAATGCCTCGTCGCGCTGCGGCATCTCGATGAAGGGCATCGACATCGTCGTCCATGGCAATATCGGCCACATGTCGGCCTTCATGGCGCAATCCGGCAATCTGGTGGTGCTGGGCGATGCAGGTGATGCGCTGGGCGATTCCATCTACGAGGCGCGGCTGTTCGTGCGCGGCAAGGTCGAAAGCTTAGGGGCCGACTGCATCGCCAAGGAGATGCGGGCCGAGCACATCGACCTGCTGCAGGGCCTGCTCGACCGCGCCGGCGTGACCGGCGTCAAACCTTCGGAGTTCAAGCGCTACGGCTCGGCGCGCACGCTCTACAATTTCAATATCGACAACGCCGACGCGTATTGAGGCAGCATGACCTACAAGAACCCGCCGACGACGCCGCGCAAATCCGCGACCTTCGACGACTACACGCTCTCCGAAATCCGCCGCGCCGCGGCGACCGGCATCTATGACATCCGCGGCGCCGGCGCCAAGCGCAAGCTGCCGCATTTCGACGACCTTTTGTTCCTCGGCGCCTCGATCTCGCGCTATCCGCTGGAAGGCTATCGCGAGCGCTGCGACACCAGCGTGGTGCTCGGCTCACGCCATGCCAAGAAGCCGATCGAGCTGAAAATCCCGATCACCATTGCCGGCATGAGCTTCGGCTCGCTGTCCGGCCCGGCCAAGGAAGCGCTGGGCCGTGGCGCCACACTGTCCGGGACATCGACCACCACCGGCGATGGCGGCATGACCGAGGAAGAGCGCGGCCATTCGAAGACGTTGGTCTATCAATACCTGCCGTCGCGCTACGGCATGAACCCCAGGGATTTGCGCCGTGCCGACGCCATCGAAGTGGTCGTTGGACAAGGGGCCAAGCCCGGCGGCGGCGGCATGCTGCTGGGACAGAAGATCTCCGACCGCGTCGCCGAAATGCGCACGCTGCCGAAAGGCATCGACCAGCGCTCGGCCTCGCGTCATCCCGACTGGACGGGACCGGACGATCTCGAGATCAAGATCCTCGAACTGCGCGAGATCACCGACTGGGAAAAGCCGATCTACGTCAAGGTCGGCGGCGCCCGCCCCTATTACGACACGGCACTTGCGGTGAAGGCCGGCGCCGATGTCGTCGTCGTCGACGGCATGCAGGGCGGCACGGCTGCGACGCAGGAAGTGTTCATCGAAAATGTCGGCCAGCCGACGCTTGCCTGCATCAGGCCGGCGGTGCAGGCGCTGCAGGATCTCGGCATGCACCGCAAGGTGCAGCTGATCGTTTCCGGCGGCATCCGCAACGGCGCCGACGTCGCCAAGGCGCTGGCACTCGGCGTTGACGCCGTCTCGATCGGCACGGCGGCGCTTGTCGCGCTCGGCGACAACGACCCGCGCTGGGAGGCGGAGTACAATGCGCTCGGCACCACGGCCGGCGCCTATGACGATTGGCATGAGGGCCGCGACCCCGCGGGGATCACGACGCAGGATCCGGAGCTGATGAAGCGGGTCGATCCGATCGCCGCCGGACGGCGTCTCGCCAACTACCTCAAGGTGATGACGCTGGAGGCGCAGACCATTGCGCGTGCCTGCGGCAAGAACAGCCTGCACAATCTCGAACCCGAGGATCTCGTCGCGCTCACCATCGAAGCCGCCGCCATGGCAGGCGTGCCGCTGGCCGGCACCAACTGGATACCGGGGAAGAACGGGTTCTAAAAAATCACATCAAAATATGCGAGGAACTATAATGGGGAACGATCTCGCCGCATTCGCCAAAGAGAACGGCGTCAAATATTTCATGATTTCCTACACCGACCTGTTCGGCGGCCAGCGCGCCAAGCTGGTGCCGGCGCAGGCGATCGCCGACATGCAGAAGGACGGGGCCGGCTTTGCCGGTTTCGCGACATGGCTCGACCTGACGCCGGCGCATCCCGACATGCTGGCGGTGCCGGATCCGGATTCGGTCATCCAGCTGCCGTGGAAACCCGATGTCGCATGGGTCGCCGCCAACTGCATCATGGATGACAAGGAAGTCGAGCAGGCGCCGCGCAACACGCTGCGCCGTCTGATTGCGGAAGCCGCCACCGACGGCATGCATGTCAAGACCGGCGTCGAGGCCGAGTTCTTCCTGATCTCGCCGGACGGCAGCGTCATTTCCGACAAATACGATACGGCCTCGAAGCCCTGCTACGACCAGCAGGCGGTGATGCGTCGCTACGATGTCATCGCCGAGATCTGCGACCATATGCTGGCGCTGGGCTGGAGCCCCTACCAGAACGACCATGAGGACGCCAACGGCCAGTTCGAGATGAACTGGGCGTTCGACGATGTGCTGGCGACCGCCGACAAGCACTCGTTCTTCAAATTCATGGTCAAGTCTGTCGCTGAAAAGCACGGCCTGCGCGCCACCTTCATGCCAAAGCCCTTCCAGGGCCTGACCGGCAATGGCTGCCACGCGCATATCTCGGTGTGGGACAAAGCAGGCAAGACCAATGTCTTTGCCGACAATGCGATGGAGCTTGGCCTGTCGGCCAAGGGCAAGAATTTCCTCGGCGGCATCATGAAACATGCCTCGGCGCTGGCCGCCATCACCAATCCGACGGTCAATTCCTACAAGCGCATCAACGCGCCGCGCACCATTTCGGGCGCCACCTGGGCGCCGAACACGGTGACCTGGACCGGCAACAACCGCACCCACATGGTGCGCGTGCCCGGCCCCGGCCGGTTCGAGCTGCGCCTGCCAGATGGCGCCGCAAACCCCTATCTGCTGCAGGCCGTCATCATTGCCGCCGGTCTCGACGGCATCCGCTCCAAGGCCGATCCCGGCAAGCGCTATGACATCGACATGTACCAGAACGGCCACACGGTGAAGGGCGCGCCGAAGCTGCCGCTCAACCTGCTCGACGCGCTGCGCGAGTTCGACAAGGACAAATCGCTGAAGGCGGCGCTGGGTGAGGAATTCTCGTCGGCTTACCTAAAGCTGAAGCACCAGGAATGGAATTCCTATGCTTCGCACTTCACGCAATGGGAGCGCGACCACACGCTGGACATCTGATGTCCGGCGTGAGGCGAGCGGCCTCGGAATGACCTGATGAAATACTCGATCTTCTCGCTCGCCCGCGCCGCTCTTTCCGGCCACAAGAACTGGCAACGCACCTGGCGCGATGCCAGCCCGAAAGACCACTACGATGTGGTGATCATCGGCGGCGGCGGCCACGGACTCGCCACCGCCTGGTTCCTGGCCAGCGAGTTCGGCATCAAAAATGTCGCGGTGCTGGAAAAGGGCTGGATCGGCTCCGGCAATGCCGGTCGCAACACCACCATCATCCGCTCCAATTACGGCCTGACCGGCAATACCGGCTTCTACGAATTGTCGATGAAGCTGTGGGAGCGGATGGAGCAGGACCTCAACTACAATTCTATGGTCAGCCAGCGCGGCGTCCTCAACCTCTACCATTCCGACGCCCAGCGTGACGCCTACGCGCGGCGCGGCAACACCATGCGCATCAACGGCATCGATGCCGAACTGCTCGACCAGGCGGCGCTGAAGAAGATGCTGCCGTTCCTGAATTTCGACCATGCGCGCTTTCCCGTGCAGGGTGGCCTTCTGCAGCGGCGCGGCGGCACGGCGCGTCATGACGCGGTGGTGTGGGGCTATGCGCATGCGGCGAGCGAACTCGGCGTCGACATCATCCAGAATTGCGAGGTGACCAGTTTTGTCCGGGACGGTAACGGCAAGGTCACCGGCGTCGAGACGTCGCGCGGCAAGATAGGCGCCGGCAAGGTCGGCATGGCTGTTGCCGGTTCCTCCTCGCGCGTCGCGGCGATGGCGGGCCTGCGCCTGCCGATCGAAAGCCATGTGCTGCAAGCCTTCGTTTCGGAAGCGATCAAGCCGCTCATTCCCGGAGTCATGACCTTCGGCGCCGGGCATTTCTATGTCAGTCAGTCGGACAAGGGCGGCCTCGTCTTCGGCGGCGACATCGATGGCTACAATTCCTACGCCCAGCGCGGCAATCTGCCGGTGATGGAAGATGTCTGCGAGGGCGGCATGGCGCTGATCCCGATGATCGGCCGCGTGCGGCTTTTGCGTCAGTGGGGCGGCATCATGGACATGTCGATGGACGGCTCGCCGATCATCGACAAGACGCCGGTCGACGGCCTCTACCTCAACGCCGGCTGGTGCTATGGCGGCTTCAAGGCGACGCCGGGCTCCGGCTTCGTCTTTGCCCATCTTCTGGCCCGCGATGAATCGCACAAGGAGGCGGCGCTGTTTCGCCTCGACCGCTTCCGGCGCGGCGCCATGATCGACGAAAAGGGCCAGGGCGCCCAACCGAACCTGCACTGAGGACAGCTCGATGCGTATTGTCTGTCCCTTCTGCGGCGAACGCGAACTCGGGGAGTTCAGCTATCTCGGCGACGCCAAGCCGGTGCGGCCCGCCGCGGATGCCGGCGAAGAGGCCGTCTACGACTATGTCTATCTGCGCGACAACGTCGCCGGCGTGATGGCTGAGAACTGGTATCATGGCGGCGGCTGCCGGGCCTGGCTGAAAGTCACCCGCAACACGCTGACGCACGGGATTTCTTCCGTTGAGCCGGCGGCGGGCGCTGGCGCGAGGCAGGTTGCGAAATGAGCTACTCTGGCCACGTCAGCGCTGCCCCTCACCTGCCTGCCGGCATCCTCTCCCCGTATAGAGACGGGGAGAGGGGCGCTCTTGCCAACGGTTTCGCCAATCATCGGCGTAGCAAGAAGGAGGACGGCGTTGTGGCCAGCCCCCTTCTCCCCGTCACTATACGGGGAGAAGTGCCCGGCAGGGCGATGAGGGGCAGCGCTACCCTTCGCGATGACATCAAATCGAGAGGCTGGACATCGTGACCTCTCAATCCCATCGCCTCACCTCCGGCGGCCTCATCGACCGGTCCACGCCGCTCAACTTCCGCTTCGACGGCAAGACATTCTCCGGATTCCAGGGCGATACGCTGGCATCGGCGCTGGTCGCCAATGGCGTCAAGCTGGTCGGCCGCTCGTTCAAATACCATCGCCCGCGCGGCATTCTCACCGCAGGCTCGGAAGAACCCAACGCGTTGGTCGAACTGCGCACCGGCGCACGGCGCGAGGCCAACACCAAGGCGACGACGGCCGAACTCTATGAGGGGCTCGAAGCGGCCAGCCAGAACCGTTGGCCGTCGCTGCGCCACGATGTGATGTCGGTCAACCAGCTGTTCGCGCCGATCTTCGTCGCCGGCTTCTACTACAAGACCTTCATGTGGCCGGCGAAGTTCTGGGAGATGATCTACGAGCCGGCGATCCGCCGCGCCGCGGGTCTCGGTCGCGCGGCGGGTACCGCCGATCCCGATCACTACGACAAGGCCTGGGCGCATTGCGATGTGGTGATCGCCGGCTCCGGCCCGGCAGGTCTCGCCGCCGCACTCGCAGCAGGCCGCAGCGGTGCGCGCGTCATTCTGTGCGAAGAAGATTTTGTCCCCGGCGGCCGCCTGTTGTCGGATGGCGGCACGATCGACGGGCTGCCGGCGGCCGACTGGATTTCGCAAACGCTGGCCGAGCTTGGCTCGATGCCCGATGTCCGCCTCATGACGCGCACGACGCTGTTCGGTGTCTATGATGGCGGCACCTATGGCGCGATCGAACGCGTCAACGACCATCTGCCGACGCCGCCGGAGCATCAGGTGCGGCAGCGGCTGTGGCGGATCGTGGCCAAGCGCTGCGTCGTCGCGGCCGGCGCTATCGAGCGTCCCATCGTCTTTGCCGGCAACGACACGCCCGGCGTGATGATGGCCTCGGCCATGCGGACCTATGTCGCGCGCTATGCCGCCACGCCGGCAAGACGGATCGCACTATTCACCAACAATGAGGATGGCTGGCGTACAGTCGAGACCGCACTCGGCGCCGGATTGCAGGTCGCGGCGGTGATCGACGCACGCTCCGACGTCTCGCCTGCCCATCGCTCGCTGGCCTCCAAGAACGAGTTTACCGTGCTGCACGGCTCCGTCAGCGGCGTCGAGGGCGGCAAGGACGGCGTGCGCAAGATTTCGGTGTCGCTGGCCGGCGGTGCGCGCGCCGAGGTCGAAGCCGACGGGCTCGCCGTTTCCGGTGGATGGAACCCGGCGGTTGGTCTCACCTCCTACCATCGCGGCCGGCCGAAATGGCGCGACGACATCGCCGCCTTCGTCCCTGATGGCGCGCCTCCCGGCATGGTCGCCGCTGGTGCGGCCAATGGCGATTTCGGTCTTGGCGCCTGCCTGCGCGACGGTTTTGAAGCCGGTGCGGCAGCCGCGCGTGCCGCCGGCCGGACCGGCAATGCAGGATCGACGCCTGCCGCCGACGACGAGGCTTCCTCGCTCACGCCCCTCTGGCATATCACCGGCAAGGGCAAGGCCTTCGTTGACCAGCAGCATGACGTCACCGCGTCCGACATCGAACTGGCGCAGCGCGAGGGCTTTGAATCGGTCGAGCATCTGAAGCGCTACACCACGCTCGGCATGGCGACCGACCAGGGCAAGACCTCCAACGTTGCCGGCCTCGCCATCATGGCGGCTGTGACCGGCAAATCGATCCCTGAGACCGGCACGACCATCTATCGCCCGCCCTACGTGCCCGTCGCCATCGGCGCCTTTGCCGGCCATCATCGCGATGAAAATTTCCACGCGATGCGGCTGACGCCGTCGCATCACTGGGCCGCCGAACAGGGTGCGATCTTTGTCGACACCGGTCTATGGAAGCGCGCGCAGTGGTATCCGCGCGCCGGCGAGAAGGACTGGCTGGAATCCGTGACGCGCGAGGTCAAGGCGGTGCGCGGCGGCGTCGGCTTCTGCGATGTCTCGACGCTCGGCAAGATCGACGTGCACGGCCCGGATGCCGGCGCCTTCCTCGACCGCGTCTACATCAACACCTTTTCCAACCTCGCCGTCGGCAAGGCGCGCTACGGGCTGATGCTGCGCGAGGATGGCCTGGTCTATGATGACGGCACGACCTCGCGTCTGGCCGAAGATCACTATTTCCTGACCACCACCACGGCCAAGGCCGGGCTGGTGATGCAGCATCTCGAATTCTGCCGGCAGGTGCTGTTTCCCGAACTCGACGTGCAGTTGACCTCGGTCTCCGACCAGTGGGCGCAATTCTCCATCGCCGGGCCGAAGACACGCGATCTGCTGAAGGAAATCGTCGATCCGGCCGAGGACCTGTCCAACGAAGGTTTTCCGTTCATGGGCGCGCGCGAAGTGGCGCTGCGCGGCGGCATCAGGGCGCGGCTGTTCCGCATCTCTTTCTCCGGCGAGATGGCGTTCGAGATTTCGGTGCCGGCCCGCTATGGCGAGGCGATGGCGCGCAATCTGATGCTCGCGGGAAAACCGTTCGGCGTGATGCCCTACGGCACCGAAGCGCTCGGCGTCATGCGTGTCGAGAAAGGCCATGTCGCCGGTCCGGAGCTGAGCGGCACGACGACCGCCGCCGATCTCGGCCTCGGCAAGATGATGTCGACCAAGAAGGATTTTATCGGTCGCGTCATGGCCGGCCGCGAGGCGCTGGTGGCGCCGGACCGGCAGGTCGTGGTCGGGATCAAGCCGGTCGACAAGGCAAGGCGCCTGCGCTCCGGCGCGCACATCATTCCGAAAGGGCAGACACCCGGCCCCGACAATGACCAGGGCTACGTCACCTCGGTCTGCTTCTCGCCGACACTCGACCAGTGGATCGGGCTTGGCCTGGTCGAACGTGGCCGCGAGCGCATCGGCGAGATCGTGCATGCGCACGACCCGCTGCGCGGCGAGGACTATGATGTCGAGCTCTGCAATCCCGTCTTCTACGATCCGGATGGAGGGCGCCAGCGTGGCTGAGTTTTCCTGGGATGTTCGAAGCCCGCTCGACCGGGCGCTTGTTGCCGGCGCTTATGGTGCACTGGGCGATGCCGGCGTGTCACTGACCGAGATCCGCAACTTCGAGCTCGTCCAGGTGATGGCGCGGCGCGGCAAGGCGGCCGATGTGGCCAAGGTCGCGCAGACCCGCTTCGGCGTCGCGGCGCCGGAAACGCCAAAGGCGGTGCAGACATCCGATGCAACGCTGATCTGGTCGGGACCGGACCAGTTCCTCGTGCTGTCGAAAGGCGGCAAGGATGCGATGGCGGCGCTTGCCCCAGCCTTCGCGCAATCGGCGTCGCTCTCCGATCAATCGCATGCGCGGGTGCTGATCAGCATCTCCGGCGTCAAGGCGCGGACGATGCTGGCCAAACTGTCGTCGATCGATTTGCATCCCGATGCGTTTCCGATTGCCGCGGCGGCCGCGACCTCGATGGACCACACCAGTGTCACGCTCTGGCGCGGTGATGGCCGGTCGGACGGACTGGCGGTGTTCAGCGTTCTGGTGTTTGCGACCTTTGCCGAAAGCCTGTGGCACACGATGTTGGATTCGGCTGCGGAGTACGGTGTCGACATCGGGCATTCCGAGGAACTTTAGTCCGATAATTGTAGATCTCGGCGCCGCCCCTCATTGCCCTGCCGGGCATTTCTCTCCGTAAACGGGGAGAAAGAAGCTGGCCGCACCGCCGCGCCATCTCTGCAACGCCGGCGATTGGCGAAAGCGGCTATGAGAGCGCCCTTCTCCCCGTTCACGGGGAGAAGATGGCGGCAGCCAGATGAGGGGCAGCGGCGCCGTTTGGAAATGAGACTGAGTAGCAAATTCATACACCGTGTTTCACGCCCAGCCCGCCACCTTCGCCTTGCCAAACGCAACCGCGCTGCTATTCTTACAGCTAAAATAATTTCACACACAGGCAAACTTGTTTCTCGAACCGCAAGGCTGAGATGAGCCAGTCGCCCTACCCCACTATCGCAGCCGGACCGCCCCGACCGAGCCTCATCCTGAGGCCTGGCCAGATCGCGCTGCCGCCGGGCATGGAGCGGTATACGATCCAGGGCAACGGCGCGGTGCTGATCGAGGTCGAGGCCGGCGATACATTTACCGTGCGCAATGTCGAGGGCGGACAGGCTTGCGAACTGCTGGCCTGGGACAAGTCAGGCGCGACCGACCCTTCCATCCTCGGCGAAAAATCCAATAGCAATGCCGCCGGGATCAAGGCGCTGTTGGCCGAGGGCGATGACAGTCTCGCCTCCGTGCGCCGCGGCCTCGAGCGCCGCCAGGTGCAGTTCGACCAGGCGAAGGCCGTGCGCGTGTTCGGCGGCGCGACGCCTGCCGGCACCGAGCAGGCGTTCACTATCGCGCGCGACGGTGCGATGCTGATTGCCGCCCCCGGCGGTCCGATGCTGGTCGATGGCCATGACACGGCCACGCCGCTTGCCGTCATCGTGCGCCGCGCCACAGTGCGCCTGAAAACGAAATCGCAGCTTCCCGATCCGCTTGCCGATCCGGTGCTCGATCTCAGGGTGCATTCGGCCACCGCCGAATCCTACTTCGTCAAAGCTGGCGACTATCTGCAGATCATCGACGTCGACGGCCGCCAATGCACCGACTTCCAGTGCTTTTCGGCGCGCAAGCTGGACAAGGGCCTCGACCATCCGCTCGACGTGACGACGACGCGCACGCTGATGGGGTCGAGCTATCCGATGCCCGGCCTGCATTCGAAATATTATGACCACGACATGGAGCCGCTGGTCGAGGTGGTGCAGGACACATGCGGCCGGCATGATGCCTTCGCGCTTGCTTGTGCGGCCAAATATTACGACGACATCGGCTATCCCGGCCACACCAACTGCTCGGAGAACTTCAATCGCGCGCTGGCCGACAAGGGTGTGACGCCGCGCGCGGGCTGGATGGCGATAAACTTCTTCTTCAACACGGCGATCGACGCGCATGGCGTCATGGTCTCCGATGAGCCGTGGTCGCGTGCCGGCGACTATGTGCTGCTGAGAGCGCTGACCGACATCGTCTGCGTCTCCTCCGCCTGCCCCGACGACACCACGCCGGCGAATGGCTGGGACCTCACCGACATCCATGTGCGGACCTATTCCGGCCAGCACAAATTCTCGCGAGCGATCGCCAGACGCATGACGCCCGATTCGGAACCGAAAATGACCCGCGAGACAGCCTTTCATTCGAGCTTCGCCAAGCACACCCGCAACTTCGTGGAATATCGAGGCTATTGGCTGGCCAATTCCTTCGCCAAGGAAGGGCCGATCACCGAATACTGGGCGTGCCGGCAGGACGCGGTGATCATGGACCTGTCGCCGCTGCGCAAGTTCGAGGTCACCGGCCCGGATTCCGAAGCGTTGCTGCAATACACGCTGACCCGCGACGTGAAGAAGCTCGGCGTCGGCCAGGTCGTCTATTCCGCCATGTGCTACGAGCATGGCGGCATGATCGACGACGGCACGCTGCTGCGGCTCGGCAAGGACAATTTCCGCTGGGTCGGCGGCGACGATCTCTCGGGCGAATGGCTGCGCGAGACCTCGAAGAAACTTGGCCTCAACGTGCTGGTGCGCTCATCGACCGACCAGATGCACAATGTCGCCGTGCAAGGACCGAAGAGCCGCGACATCCTCAGGGAAGTCATCTGGACCTCGCCGCTGCAGCCTTCGATCGACGAACTCGAATGGTTCCGCTTTGCGGTGGCGCGCATCGGCGGCGGCAACGGCATCCCGGTCGTGGTGTCGCGCACCGGCTATACCGGCGAGCTTGGCTACGAGATCTGGTGCCATCCGCGCGACGCCGAGAAAGTCTTCGACGCCATCTGGGAAGCCGGCCAGCCGCACGGGCTGAAACCGATGGGCCTGCAGGCGCTCGACATGGTGCGCATCGAGGCCGGGCTGATCTTCGCCGGTTACGAGTTCTCCGACCAGACCGATCCGTTCGAGGCGGGCATCGGTTTCACCGTGCCTTTGAAGGCCAAGACCGACGACTTCATCGGCCGCGAGGCGCTGATCCGGCGCAAGGAACATCCGCAGCACAAACTGGTCGGCCTCGACATCGACAGCAATGTCGCCGTCGGCCATGGCGATTGCGTCCATGTCGGCCGCGCCCAGATCGGCGTCGTTACCTCAGGCATGCGTTCGCCGGTGCTGAACAAGAACATCGCGCTGGCGAGGCTCGACGTCACCCATGCTGCTGTCGGCACGGAGGTCGAGATCGGCAAGCTCGACGGCCATGCCAAGCGGCTGCCAGCGCGGGTGGTGGCCTTCGCCCATTACGATCCGCAGAAGACCAGACCGCGTTCCTGACGAGAGGCAATCGCTCCAGGTTTCGATTTTCCAAGCGTTGGCGCTGCCCCTCACCTGCCTGCCGGCATCCTCTCCCGTATAGTGACGGGGAGAGGGGCGCTGTCTCGCCGATTTCGTCAACCATCGGCGTCGCAAGAAGAGTGCCAGCGTTGCGGCCAGCCCCCTTCTCCCGTCACTATACGGGGAGTTGAGGAATGGTCGCTTGCGCGCGTGTGCGGCAGGCCCAGTATCAGCATCACTTTGACGCCGCCGTCATGAGCCAAGGCATCGCATGACACGAAGGTGAGATTCCGGCCAGTGTTGGAGGCCACCAATTATCGAAAATCGGCGCCGCCCCTCATCGCCCTGCCCGACGTTCGTCATTCGAAAAGCCAAGCAGTTGGCTTTTCGTCCGCTTCGCGGAGTGATGTGCACGACATCACAAATCGCTTGACGTGAAAGCGCGTCGGATCAATCTTCACTGTTAAGAAAAAAATACGACTGAGTGGAAACACCGGAGTCGTGAAGGTCATTTGCCGGGGAACAAGCTTCGCGCAGTCGAGGCATCACCGGCGGGAACAGCGAAAAAGGGGAATTCACAGACATGAGCTCTATTAGCACGGCCCTCGAGCTGCCTGCCGAAAGCAAGCTGCTCAGGCATATAGACTGGCGCGGCGCCTTCTGGGTGGCGAGCGGCGTTCCGGCCCTGGTCCTGTTTTCGATCGGCGGCATTGCCGGCACGACCGGAACGCTGGCCTTCCTGATCTGGACGGTGTCCATGATCATGGGCTTCCTGCAATCCTTCACCTATGCTGAGATCGCCGGCCTGTTCCCGAACAAGTCGGGCGGCGCCTCGATCTACGGCGCCACCGCCTGGCTGCGCTACTCCAAGTTCATCGCGCCGCTGTCGGTGTGGTGCAACTGGTTCGCCTGGTCGCCCGTGCTGTCGCTCGGCTGCTCGATCGCCGCCGCCTACATCCTTAACGCGCTGGCGCCGGTGCCGCTCGTCACCGAGGCCTCGCCCGACGTCGTCGCCTATATTGCGGCGCATGCCGGAACGGCGCCCGCCGACGCCATCGCCGCGGTGACCGCCGCGGCAACGCCGGCGATCCGCACCTGGTCGCTGTGGAGCCACACGCTGGGGCCGGTGTCCTTCACCTTCAACGCCACTTTCTTCATCGGCGCGGTGCTGATGCTGATCATCTTCTCGATCCAGCATCGCGGCATTCTGGGCACCGCCAACGTGCAGAAGTATATCGGCCTGCTGGTCATCATCCCGATGCTGATCGTCGGCGTCGTGCCGATCGTCACCGGCCAGATCAACTGGGCGAATTTTTCGCCGCTGGTGCCGCTCGCCGCCGCCTACGCGCCGGAGCCCGGCTCATGGAACATCCCGGGCTGGACGCTGGTGTTGGGCGGCATGTTCATCGCGGCATGGTCGACCTACGGTTTCGAGACTGCCGTCTGCTACACCTCCGAGTTCAAGAACCCGGGCACCGACACCTTCAAGGCGATCTTTTATTCCGGCCTGCTCTGCATGCTCTTGTTCATCCTGGTGCCCTTCACCTTCCAGGGCGTGCTGGGTTTGAACGGCATGCTGGCGACGCCGATCGTCGACGGCTCCGGCGTCGCCGATGCACTGGCCGGCATGGTCGGCGGCGGCGCGCTGATCCACAGCCTCCTGGTGATGCTGATGATCCTGGCACTGGTGCTGTGCATCATGACGGCGATGGCCGGCTCCTCGCGCACGCTCTATCAGGGCTCGGTCGACGGCTGGCTGCCGCGCTACCTCAGCCACGTCAACGAGCATGGCGCGCCCACGCGGGCGATGTGGACCGACCTCGTATTCAACCTGATAGTGCTGGCCATCGCCTCGGCCGACGCGACGAGCTTCTTCTTCATCCTCGCCGTGTCGAATTGCGGCTACATCATCTTCAACTTCCTCAACCTCAATGCCGGCTGGATCCACCGCATCGACAACGGCCACATCAACCGGCCTTGGAAGGCCCCGAGCTGGCTGCTCGGCGTCGGCGCCATCTTCGCTTATGTCAACGCCATCTTCATGGGCGCCGGCGCCAAGGTGTGGAACCCGATGGCGCTGTGGGCCGGCTTGATCACTGCTGCCTTGATCATCCCGGTGTTCTGCTACCGGCACTACGTGCAGGACAAGGGCAAGTTTCCCGACCACATGCTGGCCGACCTCGGCATGGCGGGCGCCGACCTGTCGGTCAAAAAGGCGGGCATGCTGCCCTACCTGACGCTTGTCGCAGGCGTGGTGGTGATGCTGCTCGCCAACTGGTACTTCGTCATCTGAAAATGACGGCTTGAACAGAAAGGGCGCGCCTCGGGGCGCCCATTTCTTTTTTGCACAAGCCCATCCGCGAGTGCATCAGCCAGCCTTGCGGATGGCAGCTTCGGAGCCTTCGAAGAACCGGTTCGGCGGCCGCTTCAGACCGAGATTCTCGCGCAACGTCGTTCCCTCATATTCGCGCCGGAAGAGCCTTCGACGCTGCAGTTCCGGCACCACCTTCTCGGCGAAGTCGTCGAGCCCGGCGGGAAGGTAGGGGAACATGACGTTGAAGCCGTCGGATCCCTCGGCAAGCAGCCATTCCTCCATCGCGTCGGCGATGGTCTTCGGCGTGCCGACAAAGGCAAGACCGGAGTAACCGCCGAGCCGCTGCGCCAGCTGGCGGACGGTCAGATTCTCGCGGCGCGCCAATTCGATAACGCGCTCGCGGCTGCTCTTCGAGGCGTTGGTCTCGGAGATTTCAGGCAAGGGCGCATCGGGATCGAAGTGGGCCGCGTCATGGCCGAGCGCGATCGACAGCGAGGCGATGCCGCTCTCGTAATAGACCAGGCTGTCGAGCTTAGCCCGCTTGGCCTGCGCTTCCTCGATGCTGTCGCCGACGATGACGAAAGCGCCGGGCAGGATCTTGATGTCGTCACGCGAACGGCCGAGCTTTTCAGCCCTGCCTTTGACATCGGCAAAGAAACGCTGTCCCGCCGCGAGATCGGAATGCGCGGCGAAAATCACTTCCGCCGTTTCGGCCGCCAGTTGCCGTCCCGCCTCCGAGGCGCCGGCCTGGACGATAACCGGCCAGCCTTGCACCGGGCGGGCAATGTTGAGCGGGCCGCGCACCGAGAGGTTTTCGCCCTTGTGGTCCAGCACATGCAGTTTGGCGGGATCGAAATAGAGCCCGCTTTCGGCGTCGCGGATGAAGGCGTCGTCGGCAAAGCTGTCCCACAGGCCGGTCACCACATCGTAGAATTCCCGCGCGTTGTGGTAGCGCTCGTCATGCTCGACATGCTCGTCGAGACCGAAGTTCAGCGCGGCATCGGGGTTGGATGTCGTGACGATGTTCCAGCCGGCGCGGCCGCCGCTGATATGGTCGAGCGAGGCGAAGCGCCGGGCGATGTGATAGGGCGCGTCGAAGGTCGTCGACGCGGTGGCGACCAGGCCGATATGGTCGGTGACGGCAGCCAGCGCCGACAGCAGCGTGAACGGCTCGAACGACGTCACCGTGTGGCTGCGCCGCAGCGCCTCGATCGGCATGTTGAGCACGGCCAGATGGTCGGCCATGAAGAACGCATCGAACTTCGCCGCCTCCAGCGTCTGCGCGAAGCGCTTCAGATGGGCGAAGTTGAAGTTGGCGTCGGGATAGGCACCGGGATAGCGCCAGGCGCCGGTGTGAAGACTGACCGGACGCATGAAGGCACCGAGCCGCAATTGCTTGTTGTCTGCCATGGGATGATCACCTGAGGTGGACGAGCGCGATCCTTTGTTGGAGCATGATCTTTTCCAAAAATCGGTACCCACTTTTTGGGATCATGCCCGCGCTCCGATATATCGCCAAGATCGGACGGCTTTGCCGTGCTGGAAAGGAATCCTGTTTTGCGAAACGCGCGTCGCGGAGCATTTTCGTGTGGGCTGCCGTTCAATCTATTTTGATGAACACGCCCTTGGTGTTGAGATATTCGCCGAGATGCTCTGCGCCGCCCTCGCGGCCGTAACCGCTCATCTTGTAGCCGCCGAAGGGCACCGCCGGATCGATGGCGTGATAGGTGTTGACCCAGACCGAGCCGGCGCGGATTTTTCGCGACAGCTGGTGCGCGGTGGCGACGTTCTGGGTGAAGACCCCGGAGGCAAGGCCGTAGGGTGTGTTGTTGGCGCGCTCGACGGCTTCGTCCAGCGTGTCGAAAGGCAGCGCCGAGATGACCGGCCCGAAGATTTCCTCGCGCGCGATTTTCATCTCGTCGCAGACGCCGGCGAAGACGGTCGGCGCGACGAAATTGCCGGAGGCGAGCGCGCCCTGCGTCAACCGCGCGCCGCCGGTCACCAGCTTAGCACCTTCGGCCGTACCGGCTTCGAGGTAGCCGGTCACCCTGAGCAACTGTTTCTCCGACACAAGCGGACCGATCTCGGTTGCCGGGTCGATGCCGTCACCGATCTTCAGACCCTGTGCGTAAGCAGCGAGCCGCGCGACGAACTCGTCATGGATCGAGCGCTCGACGAACAGGCGCGAGCCGGCAATGCAGATCTGGCCGGAATTGGCGAAGACCGACATCGCCGCCACCGGCACGGCCTTGTCGAGATCGGCGTCGGCGCAGACGATGACCGGCGACTTCCCGCCCAACTCCAGCGAGACGCGCTTCAGATTGCCGGCTGACGCCCGCACGATCGACTGGCCGGTCGCGGTCGAGCCGGTGAAGACGATCTTGTCGACGCCCATATGTTCGGCAAGTGGGGCACCCGCCTCAGCGCCGGTGCCGGTGACGATGTTGACGACACCTGCCGGCACGCCGGCCTCGTTCATGATGTCGGCGATCAACAGCGGCGTCAGAGGCGCCTCTTCCGACGGTTTCAAAACGATGGTGCAGCCGGTGGCGAGCGCCGGGCCGATCT
This sequence comes from Mesorhizobium sp. CNPSo 4684, assembly GCF_057784315.1. NCBI lineage: Bacteria > Pseudomonadati > Pseudomonadota > Alphaproteobacteria > Hyphomicrobiales > Phyllobacteriaceae > Mesorhizobium > Mesorhizobium sp. CNPSo 4684. Next base: position 175,595 of record NZ_JBWLUX010000010.1, read on the forward strand.
TCCAGATCGAGGCCGCGGTCGGCGCGTTCCACGGGATGATGGCGCCGACGACGCCGACCGGCTCCTTGCGGGTGAAGGAAACGATCTCGCCCGCCAGCGAATTGTCGATGGTCTCGCCATGCAGCACTGTGGCCATGCCGGCGTAGTAACGCAGCATGCCGATGACACGATTGCGGTTGGCGCGGGTGCGCACGATCGGCATGCCCATATCCGTCGTGTCGGAGCGGCTGATCTCTTCCCAGTGCTTTTCGAAGAGATCGGCGATCTTCAGCAGCAGGACCTGCCGCTCATAGGGCTTGAACCGGCTCCAAGGACCGCCGAAGGCTTTTCGCGCCGCGGCCACCGCAATGTCTATGTCCTGACGGTCGCCGCGCGGCACCGTGGCGATGACCGCGCCGGTCGCCGGATTGCGAGTCTCCATGGTCTGGCCCGAGGCAGCATCGACCCAGGCGCCGTCGATGAACATCTGCCGATGGCGTCCGTCGATCGGCAGGCGCAGGGCGATCGAGGTCTGGGCCAGGGTCATGATCATCCTCCACGCGACAAATGGGGCATCATGGCGCCGGAACGCCACAACGCCGCACGTCAAACGTACGGCGTTGTAGCATTTTTCCAAGAGCGCATCCTATGCGCCAGCGGTGGTTACTCGGCGGCCAGGGCCAGTTGCGGCCGCTCATTGTCCTGCACCGCCTCGCCTGCCGGCTCCTTGGCCTTCTTCGGTTCACGGCCGAAGAACAGCGCATAGCCGGCCGGCAGCACCAGGATGGTGAGCACCGTGGCGACCAGGATGCCGCCCATCATGGCGTAGGCGAGCGGGCCCCAGAACACGGCGCGCGAGATCGGGATCAGCGCCAGCACCGCCGTCATCGCGGTCAGCACGATCGGCCGGAAACGGCGCACGGCCGAGCCGATGATGGCCTCCGATCGGTCCATGCCGCGGGCGATGTCCTGGTCGATCTGGTCGACCAGGATGATCGAGTTGCGCATGATGATGCCGAGGAGCGCGATGACGCCCAAGATAGCGACGAAGCCGAAGGGCGCACCGCTGATCAGCAATGCTGCCGCCGCACCGATGATGCCGAGCGGACCTGTGGCCAGCACCAGCATCGCCTTGCCGAAATGCTGCAGCTGGATCATCAAGAGCACGACGATGACGGCCAGCATGACCGGCGCCTTGGCGGCGATCGAAGCCTGGCTCTCGGCAGAATCCTCCGCACCGCCCTGGATCTCGATCTTGTAGCCAGGCGCCAGGCCGGCGCGCATGCCTTGCATGTCGTTGTACATCTTGGTGACGACATCGTTCGACTGCACGCCGTCGGGCAGCGTGGCGCGCACCGAGATGGTCGGCAAGCGGTCACGCCGCCATTCGACGCCTTGCTCGAGAACCGGCACCACCTTGGCGACCTGCGACAGCGGCACGAAGCCGCCGAAATCGGTCGGGATATAGACCGAATCGACCGACGAAAGCAGGTTGCGGCTGGCATCCGGTTCGCGGGCAACGATGGACACCGTCTCCTCGCCATCGCGGAAGTCGTCCAACGGCGCGCCGGACATCGACGCCTGCAGCATCTGGCGGATGCGCTGCGAGGTGACGCCGAGCGCACGGGCGCGGTCCTGATCGATGACCAGCTTCATCGCCGGCACCGGCTCCAGCCAGTCGTCATGGACTGCGGCGAGCAGCGGATTTTCAGCGAACTTAGCCTTCACCTGGTCGGCGATGCGGCGCACTTCCTGACGGTCAGGTCCCATGACGCGCATCTGCACCGGCCAGCCGGTCGGCGGACCGAGGAACAGGCGATCGACCTTGGAGCGGATCGAGGGGAAATCCTGCGCCAGAATGGAGCGCAGCTTGAGGATCAGCCGCTCGCGAGCCGGCTCGTCATTGGCCATCACCAGAAGCTGGGCAAAATTCGGATTGCGCAATTGCTGGTCGAGCGGCAGGAAGAAGCGCGGCGCGCCCTCGCCAATATAGGTGGCGATGAAGCGCTTGTCCTTGTCATCCATCATCCGGGCCTCAAGCGCCTTGGCCTGGGTCTCGACCTCCTTGATCGAGGTTCCCTCAGGCAGCCAGAGATCGACCAGGATTTCGGGACGCGACGACTGCGGGAAGAAGTTCTGCGGGATGAACTGGAACGCCCACAGGCTGGTGGCGAAGGTGACCAGCGTCATCACCAGAACGATGATGCGATGGCGCACCGCCCAGCCGACCGTGGCGCGCAGCCGCCGGTAGAATCTGGTGTCGAAGGCATCGTGATGATTGCCGGCATGCTTGCGCTGCTTGAGGATCATGTAGCCGAGCCACGGCGTGAAATAGACTGCAACGAACCAGGACACGACCAGCGCGATGCCGACGACGTAAAACAGCGTGCGCACATATTCGCCGGCCGTGGAGGCGGCGAAGCCGACCGGGATGAAGCCGGCGGTGGTGATCAGCGTTCCGGTCAGCATCGGAAAGGCGGTCGAGGAATAGGCGAAGCTCGCCGCTTCGATCTTGACCAGCCCCTCCTCCAGCTTGCGCTCCATCATCTCGACGACGATCATGGCGTCGTCGACGAGGAGACCCAGCGCAATGATCAGCGCGCCGAGCGAAATGCGCTGCAGGTCGATGCCGAGCTCGTACATGATGGCGAAGGTGGCGGCGAGCACCAGCGGAATGGCAATGGCGATGACCAGGCCGGAGCGCCAGCCGATCGACAGCAGCGAGACGGCAAGCACGATCAGCAGCGCTTCGCCCAGTGCCTCCATGAACTCCTTCACTGCATCGCGCACGACCTCCGGCTGGTCGGAGATCTGGTCGACCGAAACACCGTACGGCAGCGCCTCTTCGAAGCGCTTATATGTCGCTTCGACATCCTTGCCGACATCGGTGACGTTGAAGCCCTTGGCCATGACGACGCCGACCTGGACGCTTTCGTGACCATTGAAGCGGTATTTGCGCTGATAGGGGTCCTCAAGGCCGGAGGACACGGTGGCGATGTCGCCGAGACGCGTCACCTGGCCGCCGGCGCGCAGCCGCAATTCCCTGATGTCGGCTGCCTTGGTGACGTCGCCTTCGACCGAGATGCGCACCGAGCGCAGGCCGGTGTCGACGGAGCCTGCCGGATCGACATTGTTCTGGCCCTTGATGGCGTTCTGCAGGTCGGTCAGCGTCAGGCCGCGTTCGGCCAGCGCCTTGGACGAGATGTCGATATAGATCTTCTCCGGCTGGTCGCCGATGATGACGGCCTTCTCGACACCCGGCGTCGTCAACAGCATGTCGCGCGCCTGGATGGCGAACTTCTTCAGCTCGGGATAGGAGTAGCCATCGCCGCTGATCGAATGCAGCGTGATGAAGGTGTCGCCGAACTCGTCGTTGAAGTAGGGGCCGAGCAGGCCTTGCGGCAGGTCGCCTGAGATGTCGCCGACCTTCTTGCGCACCTGGTAGAAGGCATCCTTCACCTCCTCGGCATTGGTGTCGCCCTTGATCTGGACGGTGATGATGGCGCTGCCGGCGCGGGTGTAGGAGCGGACGAAATCGAGATGCGGCGTTTCCTGCAGCTTGCGCTCGATCTTGTTGACGACCTGGTCCTCCATCTCCTGGATCGAGGAGCCAGGCCAGATCGCCTGGACGACCATGACGCGGAAGGTGAAATCGGGATCTTCCTTCTGGCCCATGCGCATCAGGCCGAGCCCGCCGGCGATGATGATCAGGCCGAACAGGAAGCGCGCAATGGAAGGATGGCCAATGGCCCAGCGCGAAAGATTGAAAGGCCGCTTTTCACTGCTGTCGTTGGTGGTGGTCATCGGCGTCAGTCCAATTCGTTGATCGTGAGCGCATACCCTTGGCATGCGGCTTCAGGGAATTCCGATGCTGGCTTCCGGGCGGCGAGGCTTTCCGAGCGGGAGAGACTCTCATCGCGGTGGGACGCGTGATCGATGCGGGGGAACTCGACCTTGGCGTCTCGACCATCGGGCACTCGCCGCCCGGAAACCATGAATGCTTCGCCAGCCTTTTCGCCGAAGCGACGATCAAGCCGGCTTCATGCGTCTGCCTTCAGCGCAGGGCCTTTGCGGCGTCGCCTTCCGCAGAGGCGGCCTGCACCGCGTCGCCGGTCAGCTTGACCTTGAGATTCTCGCTCATGAACTGAGTGCCGGCGGCAACGACGACATCACCCGGCTTGAGCCCGTCGGCGACACTGACGCCGTCGGCGGTAAACTCCGCAACCTTGACCGGGCGCTCGTGCACAGTCTCGCCGGCGCGGTCGACGGTCCAGACAATCTTGCGGCCATCCTTTTCCGCCAGCGCGGTGAGTGGGATCGACACCATCTCCTGCTTCTTGGCTACCGAAGCCTCGATGTTGGCGGTCATGCCGAGCAGCACGCGCGGATCGTCGGGCAGCGAGACACGCACGGCAAAGGTGCGCGACTGCTGGTCGGCGCTGCCGGCCACTTCGCGAACCTTGCCGGAGAGCTTCAGCGCATCGTCGGACCAGAAGCTCGCCGTGACGTCCTTGCCTGGTTTGAAGGCGGCGATGTCCATTTCAGGAACCGCGATTAGCACTTCCTTGTCGCCATCGACGGCAACGGTCATGACCGGCGTTCCGGCACCGACCACCTGGCCGACATCGGCGCTGACAGCGGTGACGATGCCGTTCTCGCTTGCCTTGAGATCGGTATAGACGACCTGGTTCTGCGCCTGTGAAAGGGTCGAACGGGCGGCATCGCGGCTCGCCACCGCCTGGTTGTAGCTCAGCGTCGCCTGCTCGAGCTGCGACTTGGAGGTGAAATTCTTGGCATAGAGCTGCTCGGCGCGCTTTCTGGTCAGGTCGACCGTCTCGACCTGCCGCTCGGCGGCATCGAGACTGGCCTTGGCGCTCTTGACCGAAAGCTCGTAATCGGTGGAATCGATGCGGGCGAGCACATCGCCCGATGTCACATGCTGGCCGATATCGACAAGGCGCTGGGTCACCTTGCCCGAGATGCGAAAGCCGAGGTTCATTTCGGTGCGGGCGCGCACCGAGCCGGAATAGGCGAGTTCGCGGCTGTTTTGCGCCTGGCCGATCTCGACCACCTTGACCGGACGGATGATGTCCTGGACTTCGGCCTTTTCCTGGCTGCAGGCGGCGAGCCCGAGCGTGGCGACGATCAGGCCGGCGACCGGCAGCTTGCGGAGAATGGAACTGGACAAAGGCACTTTCGTACTCCCGACTGGAGATGAACGGTCGACACCGGCGCCCGGCGGGCGGCGGTTATTTCAGGGCTTTGATTGCGTAATCGATTAGGTCGTCGGGCATCGCCCGGTTGGTCTTGGCAAGGCACTGCGCCACCATTTGCGGGTGGCACAGAATGACGGTGGCGGCGCCGAAGCAGCGCGATGCGATGACCGGATCCTGTTCTCTGAACTCACCGGCGGCGATGCCTTCGCGAATCACCTCGGCAAACAGGTCGTGAATGCTGTCGATATGCTTGTCGATGACACCCCAGTCGCGCTCGAGCGCGACGATCACCATCTCATGCACCTTCTGGTCGTCGAGCATGACTTCCAGCGTCATCCTGTACTGCGCATTCACATAGCGACGCAGCCGCTCCTCGGCGCTGATCGGGAGGTGGCAAATCTCATACGCCATGTTGTAGCTGGCGCCGAGCATGCGACCGCAGACGGCCTGGTGGATTTCTACCTTGGAGGCGAAGAAACGGTAGATATTGGCCGGCGACATGCCGAGTTCGCGGGCGATGTCGGCGACATTGGTCTTGCCGTAGCCATAGTGGCGGAACAGGCGTTCGGCGCAGTCGAGAATGCGGGTGACATTCTCCTGGCGGGTGGCGTCGGCCATTATGCTGGCGGCTTCGGACATTAGCTCTCTGTCAATTAACGAGTGACGAATTTCAATTTTCGTCACTCGTAAATCGAAAAGAGCGGGCTGTCAACGCGGAATCGACGTACGCGTACGAATGGTGACAGATGGTGACAGGGAGTGGCGGGCGAGGCCGACGATCGCGGTTAGCGGCCGCCTTCGAATTCGTTATCCTAGGGCGAAGCAAGGAGCGAAGCGACGCGGCGCAGACCCTAGGATCCATGCCGTGATGCCCGTCAAAGAATGAGGCGGATCAAGACTTTACGCCGATCATCGACCTGTCATCCGGTGCGGTTATTCTCGACCGTCGGCGCGTGGCCGCGAGGTCACGGCATGGATCCCAGGGTTTCCGCAACGTCGCTTCGCGACTGCTCCACCCTAGAGCGGGATGAATTGATGCTGAATCGGCGTGGGATTCCCTCAGGCGTGCAAATCTGATTCAACCTTCGTGCTGGGCAAGGAGGTCAGCATGAATGGGCAAACCTTACTCGATGGATCTTCGCGAACGGGTTGTTGCATCGGTTGAGCGGGATGGGCTGTCACGACGGCAAGCC
>NZ_JBWLUX010000091.1:0-1037 GCF_057784315.1 Mesorhizobium sp. CNPSo 4684
ATGGCAAAAGGTAAATTCGAGCGCACTAAGCCTCATGTGAACATCGGCACGATTGGTCACGTTGACCATGGCAAGACGTCGCTGACGGCGGCGATCACGAAGTATTTTGGCGAATACAAGCGCTACGACCAGATCGATGCGGCGCCCGAAGAGAAGGCCCGCGGCATCACCATTTCGACGGCTCACGTCGAATACGAGACGGCCAACCGCCACTACGCCCATGTCGACTGCCCCGGCCACGCCGACTATGTGAAGAACATGATCACCGGCGCCGCGCAGATGGACGGCGCGATCCTGGTGGTTTCGGCTGCCGACGGCCCGATGCCGCAGACCCGCGAGCACATCCTGCTTGCCCGTCAGGTCGGCGTGCCGTCGATCGTTGTGTTCCTCAACAAGGTCGACCAGGTCGACGACGCCGAACTGCTCGAACTGGTCGAGCTCGAGGTTCGCGAGCTTCTGTCGAAGAACGAGTTCCCCGGCGACGACATTCCGATCGTCAAGGGCTCGGCGCTGGCTGCTCTTGAAGATTCGAACAAGACCATCGGTGAAGACGCGATCCGCGAGCTGATGGCTCAGGTCGACGCCTACATCCCGACGCCGGTTCGTCCGCTGGACAAGCCGTTCCTGATGCCGATCGAAGACGTGTTCTCGATCTCGGGCCGTGGCACGGTCGTGACCGGCCGCGTCGAGCGTGGCGTGGTCAAGGTCGGCGAGGAACTGGAAATCATCGGCATCCGTCCGACGACCAAGACGACCTGCACGGGCGTTGAAATGTTCCGCAAGCTGCTCGACCAGGGCCAGGCCGGCGACAACATCGGCGCGCTGCTGCGCGGCGTTGACCGTGAAGGTGTCGAGCGCGGCCAGGTTCTGGCCAAGCCGGGCACGGTGAAGCCGCACAAGAAGTTCGTGGCCGAAGCCTACATCCTGACCAAGGACGAAGGTGGCCGTCACACGCCGTTCTTCACCAACTACCGTCCGCAGTTCTACTTCCGCACGACCGACGTGACCGGCATCGTGTCGCTGCCGGAAGGCACGGA
>NZ_JBWLUX010000092.1:0-1031 GCF_057784315.1 Mesorhizobium sp. CNPSo 4684
AGCGGGGAGGTCCTCATCAACGATGAGCGTGACACAGCTGGGTTGGGGCCAGCGAAGAGGCCGAGGACCCTGGACAATCTACACGGTCTTGCCATTGAGCGGCAGCTGAGCGAGATCGCCAATTCAGGTGGAATTAGAGCAATGCCGGCCGCCTCGACACTGCAACCGTCTCAGACAGCTGGAGTTTTGACAGGGCGGAGCAAGCAGCCTCTTTATTCCGAGGACGTAGGCCTTATTTCGGGGCTTGAGAAGGGCCTCCGCGACAGCAATGCCGCCAACACCGCCAACGCCTATGTATCTTCTCTTCGCAGGTTCGGGCGCTGGCTCTTTGCAAATAACAAAGACCCGATTGCTGCTCGGCTCAACGACCAGTCGCTGACCGATGATGCGCGCGAGGCCATGGAAAAGGGTCATTACGGGAGACTCCGTGCGGCAATAGACCATCTCCGGACCTTCCAGTCGACGGGCGGAGTCGTGCCGATCACAGGTCGCCCTGAGCTTAATCCTCACCCCCAGGACGGGGCTCTCATCAAAGAGTACAAAAAGGAAGCAGGGACATCGACCGGCAGGGTGTATGCAGCTGTTCTTCGCGGTTTCAGTGACTACCTGCGTAAAAACAACAAGCCGGGCATTGCTGGTCGGCTTTCCGGCACGTCATTGGACGGCGATGTCGAGATCTATAGGAAGGGCGCCGGTGATCGGCATATCCGTGCCGCACTGGCTGATCTGCGAAAATCGCAGGCAGGCGTTAAAGCGATGGAGCTCGAGCGCCATATCCTCCCCGTTCCTGATCCCGAAAACCCGCCGCGGATGGAGCCGATGCCCGTCGGCAGCGCCGCTGTCCAGCACAGCGCGTCGCAGGAAGCGGACAGGTGGCCAGAGGAGCTGCCTCCTGTGGAAAGCTACGACCAGGATTTGCTTTGGGAGATGATGGACAAACCCGGCCCGTCGTCATCTCAGCCAGCCGCGCGCCATGACCAGTCATCGGATCCCCGAGAGTCCATTCGTCACTTGAACTGGGGCTACGACCC
>NZ_JBWLUX010000093.1:0-1029 GCF_057784315.1 Mesorhizobium sp. CNPSo 4684
TAGAGCGGGATGAATTTAGGTTGGGCATATCCGGCCTCGATGAAGTAATTTTGGCATTCGTTTGAAGAGACAATTTTGAGGATTTGGCCGATGGCGTCACAGACGGTCTCGACCGTCCGCTTGGCAGCCTTGCGCAGCCAGTGCTTGAGCTTGGCGAAGAGCTTCTCGATGGGGTTGAGGTCGGGCGAATATTTCGGCAGGAGGAACAGCTTGGCGCCGGCCGAGCGGATGGCGCGGCGTACGGCCTTGCCCTTGTGCGAGCCGAGATTGTCCATGACGACGATGTCGCCGGGTTCGAGGGTTGGGACGAGAACCTTGTCGACATAGAGCTGGAAACGCTCGCCGTTGATCGGTCCGTCGATGAGCCATGGTGCATCGACACGGTCATGGCGCAACGCCGCCAGGAAGGTCATGGTCTTCCAGTGGCCGTGCGGCACCTTGGCTTTGATCCTCTCGCCGCGCGGCGCCCATCCTCTGAGCGGCGCCATGTTGGTTTTGGTCCATGTCTCGTCAATGAACACCAGGCGGGAAGGATCGATACGGTCCTGATACTTTGCCCACTGTGCCCGCCGGCGCGCCACATCGGGGCGATCCTGCTCAGCCGCGATCAGCGTCTTTTTTTGTGACTGAGCTTCTCGGCGTGGACGAACTCCCACACCGAGCGGTAATCGACCTTCAGGCCGCGCTCGGCCAGCTCGATCACAAGACCGCGTAGCGTAAAATCCGCGGCCCGGCAGCGCACCAGCAGCCACTCCCGATGCTCTCCGGCAATCTTCTTCGGCCTGTGCCCACCCATCTTGCCGGGCGCAAGACTGTTCGTTTCGCGCAACCGGCTCACCCATCTGATGACGGTGCTGATACCAACCCCATAGCGCGCCGAGGCTTGCCGTCGTGACAGCCCATCCCGCTCAACCGATGCAACAACCCGTTCGCGAAGATCCATCGAGTAAGGTTTGCCCATTCATGCTGACCTCCTTGCCCAGCACGAAGGTTGAATCAGATTTGCACGCCTGAGGGAATCCCACGCCG
>NZ_JBWLUX010000094.1:0-979 GCF_057784315.1 Mesorhizobium sp. CNPSo 4684
GGATATAGGCGCCGACATTGATGTGGTCGATGTCGAGAACAGGGATTTCGTCGAAGCCAGCACCGAGGATGACGCCAAGCGTCTTCTCATCGATTTCGTCGCCGGCTTCGAGGAAGATCTCGCCCGTCGACATGTTGACGAGGTCTTCGGCCAGGAAGTTGCCGTAGAGATCGTCGTCAGACGCCTTGATGGCCTTAAGGCCCTTTTCCTTCAGCGTCTTCAACAGGCGCGGCGTCAGTTTCTTGCCGGATTCGACCACGACTTCGCCGGTATCGGCGTCGATCAGGTCGGACAGAGCCTTCTGGCCCTTCAGCGTGTCCGGCTGGAACGGAATCCGCCAGCCCTTGCCGTCGCGCTGGTAGAACGACTTGGTGTAGAACGTCTCGAGGATTTCCTCGCCGTCCATGCCGAGCGCCATCAGCAGCGACGTGACAGGGATCTTGCGGCGGCGATCGATACGCGCGTGGACAACGTCCTTGGCATCGAACTCGATGTCGAGCCAGGAGCCGCGATACGGAATGACACGGGCAGCAAACAGCAGCTTGCCCGAGGAGTGGCTCTTGCCCTTGTCGTGATCGAAGAACACGCCCGGCGAACGGTGCATCTGGGAGACGATGACGCGCTCGGTGCCGTTGACGATGAACGTACCGTTGTTGGTCATGAGCGGCATGTCGCCCATGTAGACGTTCTGTTCCTTGATGTCCTTGATGGACTTGGCGCCCGTATCCTCATCGATATCGAACACGATGAGGCGCAGCGTCACCTTGAGGGGTGCAGCGTAGGTCAGATCGCGCTGGCGGCATTCCTCGACGTCGAACTTTGGCTGTTCGAACTCGTAGGAAACGAATTCGAGCATCGAAGCGCCGGAGAAATCCGTGATCGGGAAAACGGACTTGAAAACGGATTGAAGTCCCTCGTCCGGGCGACCGCCCTGCGGTTCGTCGACCATGAGGAACTGGTCGTAGGATGCCTTCTGTGA
>NZ_JBWLUX010000095.1:0-929 GCF_057784315.1 Mesorhizobium sp. CNPSo 4684
CCTTTCCTGGCAACAGCCCTTCGATACGCTGCCACTGCGCGCTGCTCAGTTCATATCGCCGTGCCATCCATCGCTCTCCAGATCGAATCTGGAAGCCTATGAATCATGCATCAACGCGATTTTGAATCCTGAATGTCGATTGGTCCTAGTGCCGTTTGCTGCCATTCGCGATGCGGACAATGAGGTCATCGTTGTCGTCGAACTTTGCCTTTCGGAGCGATTTGGGTTTTGGGGCGAGAGCGGCCGTGAGAATGGATATCGGCCGGGTGCGCACTTGAAATGAGGTATGGAGTGACGAGGCCCAGCAGTTGGCTGTGGGATCGTCTGCCCGAGAAGGTACAGCGTTCGTGGGGCGCCATCTAGTGTAAAAGCGGGCCTCCGTGCTATGAATGGATTGTCGACGCCGTCCTAGGCCGACCGCCATTTCAGCATGCCCAAGGACGTATGTGCCGCAACATGGGCTCAAGCCACCCGCCCGCACATCTGTTGTCGATTGGCCCGCGAGGAGGGATCAGCATGTCAGAACGTCTCGACATGGGCCCGCTGCAACTTGGCGAAACGGCGCCCAATTTCGTGCTCGACGCGATTACTCACGAGGGCAAGATAGCTATTGACGATTTCCGCGGCGAGAAGCCAGTGCTGGTCGGACTGTATCGAGGTCTCCATTGTCCTTTTTGCAGGCGTCATATCGCGACGGTTTCGCTGCTCACACCGGCCCTTAACGCAAAGGGCATCGAAACCCTGACGGTGGTGAACACGCCCATCGAACGGGCACGCCTTTATCTCCGTTATCATCCGATGCCGGCTCTGCTCGCGGCGTCTGATCCTGAGCGGGCTTCACACCGCGCTTTTGGGCTCCCCAACATGCAGATCACCGAGGGCGAGAGCGCATGGCCGCACAAGGCCTCAATGAGCGATGTGAAGGCGAT
>NZ_JBWLUX010000096.1:0-875 GCF_057784315.1 Mesorhizobium sp. CNPSo 4684
TATCTGTGGAGCCAGACTGGAAGCTCGGCTGCACGGCTGTCTGAGGTCGGATAGGCGACAGCATAGGCCCACTCACGTAGGGCGGTCTGAATGAAGCGTTCGGCCTTGCCGTTGGTCTTTGGCGTATATGGCTTTGTGCAGACGTGCTTGAGCCCGAGCTTGCGGCAGGCTTTGGCGAAGGCCTTCGACCTGTAACAGGAGCCATTGTCGGTCATGACGCGCTCGACGGTGATCCCGAGGCTGGCATAGAAGGCGAGAGCAGCCTTTAGGAAGGCGATGGCGCTTTCCTTCTTCTCGTCAGGCAATATCTGCGAGAAGGCCACACGCGAGGCGTCATCGATGCAAACATGGACGAACTCCCAGCCGACGCCACGGCTGTTGGATTGTCCTTTTCGGTCGCCGGTGATGCGGTGGCCGATGCGCTCGAAACGACCGAGCTTCTTGATGTCGATGTGGATCATCTCCCCTGGATTGTCACGCTCATAGCGGCGAACAGGTTCGGCTGGCTCGATATCGCTCAGCCGCGACAGTCCGGCGCGCTTGAGAGCCCGGCTGACGGTGGCGGGCGAGACGCCGGTCTCCATGGCAATGTGCTTGCCGGTCCAACGTTGCCGCCGCAAGGCTACAATGCGCTCGGCGATCGACGCAGCGGTGGCCTGTGGCATATGGGAGGGCCGCGAGGAACGGTCGACCATGCCGGCCCGCCCTTCGGCCTTATAACGCTCGACCCAGCGCGCCACGATCTTGGCCGACACGCCGTAGACGCGCGCCGCATGGGCTTGGGAAAGAGCGCCTTCTATCACCGACAGTGCCATCTCCTCTCGACGCAGCGGCGTTAGACGGGCATTCTTGTGGATGTTCATTCGGACCCTCCG
>NZ_JBWLUX010000097.1:0-848 GCF_057784315.1 Mesorhizobium sp. CNPSo 4684
GGGTCGTAGCCCCAGTTCAAGTGACGAATGGACTCTCGGGGATCCGATGACTGGTCATGGCGCGCGGCTGGCTGAGATGACGACGGGCCGGGTTTGTCCATCATCTCCCAAAGCAAATCCTGGTCGTAGCTTTCCACAGGAGGCAGCTCATCTGGCCATCTGCTCGCGCCCTGCGACGCGCTGTGCTGCGCAGCGGCGCCGCCGACGGGCATCGGCTCCATCCGGATCGCGTTTTCGGGATCAGGAACGGGGAGAATATGGCGCTCGAGCCCCATCGCTTCAGCGCCTGCCTGCGATTTTCGAAGATCAGCCAGTGCGGCACCGATATGCTCATCACCGCCGCCCTTCCTATAGCTCTTCACATCGCTGTCCAACGACGTGCCGGAAAGCCGACCAGCAATGCCCGGCTTGTTGTTTTTACGCAGGTAGTCACTGAAACCGCGAAGAACAGTTGCATACACCCTGCCGGTCGATGTCCCTGCTTCCTTTTTGTACTCTTTGATGAGAGCCCCGTCCTGGGGGTGAGGATTAAGCTCAGGGCGACCTGTGATCGGCACGACTCCGCCCGTCGACTGGAAGGTCCGGAGATGGTCCATTGTCGGACGGAGTCTCCCATTATGACCCGTTTCGATGGCCTCGCGCACATCATCGGTCAGCGACTGGTCGTTGAGCCGAGCAGCAATCGGGTCTTTGTTATTTGCAAAGAGCCAGCGCCCGAAACTGCGAAGAGAATGTACATAGGCCTTGGCGGTGTTGGCGGCATTGCTGTCGCGGAGGGCCTTCTCAAGTCCCGAAATAAGGCGAGCATCCTCGGAATAAAGAGGCTCCTTGCTCCGCCCTATCAAAAC
>NZ_JBWLUX010000098.1:0-835 GCF_057784315.1 Mesorhizobium sp. CNPSo 4684
CCGATCTCGGGCAGTTCGGCCATCAGGCGTGCGACGGTGCGGCCGGCCACGCCCTTGAGCGAACGGAAGGCCGATCCCAGCCTGGCCCACAGCGGATCGTCGTCGATCATCGAGGCGATCTCGCCTTCCAGGCGCCGCTCTTCGCGCTTGAGGAAGGCCAGCATGGCCTCGATGCTGGCGCATGCCTCGGCATTGCGAGCGGCACTTCTGCGTTGCTTGTTGATGGTGGCATCGCTGACAATTTGGCAAAGCCGCCCGACCAGCGCAGCAAGACGCTGCTGGGCAGTGCTGGGCGGTGGCGTCGGGACCATCTTCTTGACTGCGCCGTAATGGGCGATGACGGCAGCGTCGATCCGGTCGGTCTTCTCCAGATAGCCCATCGCTTCGGCGAAGCGGCGCACACTTCTGGCATTGACCAGGGCGCACGGCATGCCGTGCGCCCACAAAAGCATGAAGCCCAGCCGCTCATAGCCGCCCGACGCCTCCATCACCGCAAGAGCTGCGCCATGGCTGCGGCAGAACAGACAAAGAGCTGCAATCCCTGTCGCATCGTTGGCGAAGCGCTCTGCGGCACCGCCCGGCCAGATATGTGCGTCCAGCCAATCCTTAGAAACATCAACTCCACAAATGATCCTGTTCACGGTAACCTGCCTTGTGCGTACGGTTGGAACCAAGCGACTGTTCGGTCGTGCGTGACGAAGGCGAAGATCCCAAGCTCTCCCGCGGCTGTAACCTCAGGTGGTACGGGCGACTTCGCCAAGCCAAGGTCCGGGCGGCCGCCCGGACCTTGGCTCAATCGCTTCAATCCCACGAAATCTCTCTCGTGTAGATACAA
>NZ_JBWLUX010000099.1:0-713 GCF_057784315.1 Mesorhizobium sp. CNPSo 4684
CTCCTGACGCAAGAGTTGCAGGGGAACAATCCGGGTCTGGCCGCCCGGACGCGGTTCGTGGATCCCCTCATAACCCTTGGCAGCCTGCGCTTGGGCACCGAGAGCGACATGCTACGCGCATTCCAGCGCATCGTTCATGATCACAATGGCGACGACACAGCCGACTTTCTGTTCCTGCCAGTGAACGATGCCAGTGCCAATCGCCGCGGCAGCCATTGGTCGCTGCTGTTCGTTGATCGCCGCGAGCGGGAACGGCCGGTTGCCTATCACTACGACTCGAACGGGAGATACAACGAGGCGCCCGCAGGACAACTCGCAGCAAGGCTGGGCGCGCGCTTGGAGTCACCCCGCTTCCCCCAACAGCGAAACGGTCATGATTGCGGCGTCTTTGTGGTGGACGGCACGCGCGAGCTGGTTAGGCGATTGGCGCAACCAGGGCAGCCAGTCCTGCTGGACCTCGACGGGCTCCTTGCCGATCGGCAGGCACTGCAAAACCGACTGAGGGGCTGACGTTCGCCATGGCGGGATAGCTTAAATTTAGACTGGAGCACCTCACCCCTGGCCTGGGGCTCGGGTCCGATAGGTGGGAGGCGCACGCCCTGCGAAGGAGCATTCCCACCCGACCTGAAAAAGCAGCTGACTCATTTCTTATGAATGCCTTTGACCAGAAAGTTCCGACGCAGGGACCGTCAAAAATTACACTTTGCTTCAAA
>NZ_JBWLUX010000100.1:0-655 GCF_057784315.1 Mesorhizobium sp. CNPSo 4684
CAGAACAAGGCCGGCATGCGCTCTTGTGAAACGCCCATGAAAGAGGCGATTTCGTGCTTGAACGTGATGCTCCATAAATGGACAGCGGAGATGCACCCGTCTGGATTCTGCTCGCGTTTCGCGGCCGCCTGCGAGGACTGGCATCCGGTGAAGACGACGGCCGCCGCAAGCAAGAGAAAGATACGGTTTTGCACGGTCAACAGCCCTCCAGAACGACCAGGTTCGATCTCTCTCAATAATTCGCGTAGCCGCTCAACGGGCATTTCCGGGAAACGGGAATCTGGAAGGTACCGATAATACCGCTGCAGGTACGAAATTTGGGGTTCCGCGGCGCCGCGGCAGCCGTCTTTGATTTCCCCTTCATATCGATTTTGGTCGGTTGGTCGAGCTGTGCGTAGCCGCTCACCGGGCATTTCCGGGAAGCGGGAATCTGGAAGATGCCTTCAGTACCTTTGCAGGTACGGAAGTTGGGGTTCCGTGGCGCCGGCGTGGCCGTAGCAGCAGCCTTGGACTTGCCCTTGATGACCAGCCATATCTCGGTCGATTGGTCGAGCTGCAGCCGGTTCAAGTCGGAGTAGCTGATCCGCCCGCTGCGTATCCCTTCGCCAAGGCGCTGGCAGAACAAGGCCGGCATGCGCTCTTGTGAAACGCCCAT